>NZ_JBUEQF010000008.1:0-198341 GCF_054979605.1 Rhodococcus sp. AZ1 | reverse complement strand
GGTGACGGCGACGATGTCCAACGCGGTGGGGCTGGTGGCCGGTGGGGTCTCCGGTGTGTGGGGGTACCGGCGCGAACTCGGTGGCCAGTGGCACCGGTTGCGGTGGCAACTGCCGGCGTCGTTCCTCGGCGCCATCACCGGAGCGTGGCTGCTGCTGCATCTGCCGCCCTCCGCCTTCGAGGCGGTGGTCCCCGTGCTGATCGTGGGAGCGCTGATCCTGGTTCTCGCCGGGCCGTCCATCCAGGCGCGCGCGGCACGACGAGCCGACGGCGCCGCGGTGCCCATGAGCCGAGGCCGCTGGGTGACGCTGGTCAGCGGCACCTACGCGGTGGGGGTCTACGGCGGCTACTTCACCGCCGCGCAGGGCATTCTGCTGATCGCGCTCATGGGCGCCGTGCTCCCCGAGTCCATGCAGCGGATGAACGCCGCGAAGAACCTGCTGTCCCTGCTGGTCAACGTGGTGGCGGCCGCAGCGTTCATCCTCGTGGCCTTCGATCGCATCAGCTGGACCGCCGCCGCCTGCATTGCGGCCGGATCACTGCTCGGCGGGGTGGTCGGCGCCCGCTACGGGCGGCGCCTGTCGCCCCGAGCGCTCCGCGCGGTGATCGTGGCCGTGGGCCTGATCGGCCTGTGGAACCTCGTGCACTCCTGACCGGACGGGTCAGCCGCGGTTGACCTCGAGAACCGTCGGCACGATCATCGGCCGGCGACGGTACTTGTCCGCGACCCAGCGACCGACGATGCGTCGCACCGACTGCGCGATACGGTGCGTGTCGGTGACACCCTCCCCGGCCAGGCGTAGCAGCTCCGCGTCGACCAGTTCCGCCGCTTCCTTCAGTGCGGCCGGATCGTCGGAGAAGCCGCGACCGTTGACCTCGGGCGTGCTGGCCGACCGGCCGGTGGCCCCGTCGATGACGATGGTGATGGCAATGAATCCGCCCTCGCCGAGCACGAGGCGGTCCGAGAGGGTCGAATCGCCGACGTCACCGACCGACAACCCGTCGACGTAGACGTGACCGACGGGCACCTGGCCGACGATCTCGGCGAGCCCGTCCACCATGTCCACCACCACACCGTCCTCGGCGAGGACGATGCGCTCCTCGGGCACGCCCGTCGCGGCCGCGAGCGCCGCATTGGCGCGCAGGTGGCGCCACTCGCCGTGGACCGGCATGGCGTTGGTGGGTCGAACGGCGTTGTAGAGGTAGAGCAGCTCACCGGCCGAGGCGTGCCCGGAGACGTGCACCTTGGCGCTCTGCTGCGTGATCACCTTGGCCCCGCGCTTGGCCAGACCGTTGACCACCGCGAACACCGAGTTCTCGTTGCCGGGAATCAGCGACGAGGCCAACACCACCAGGTCGTCGGCGCGAATGTTGATCTGCCGGTGCTCGCCGCGCGCCATGCGCGAGAGGGCCGAGAGCGGCTCTCCTTGCGAGCCGGTGGAGATCAGCACGAGACGGTCGTCGGGCAGCTTGGCCGCGGTGTCCATGTCCACCTCGACACCGTCGGGCACGTTCAGATAGCCCAGTTCCTGCGCGATGGCCATGTTGCGCACCATCGACCGGCCCACGAACGAGACCTTGCGGCCGTAACGGTCCGCAACGTCGATGACCTGCTGGATGCGGTGCACATGGCTGGCGAACGACGCGACGATCACCCGGTTGCGGGCCTTGCCGATCACACCGTCGAGCACGCCTCCGATCTCGCGCTCGGGCATCACGAAGCCCGGCACCTCGGCGTTGGTGGAGTCGACCAGGAACAGGTCCACGCCCTCGTCACCGAGGCGGGAGAAGCCGCCGAGGTCGGTCAGGCGCCCGTCGAGCGGAAGTTGGTCGAGCTTGATGTCACCGGTGTGCAGCACCAGCCCGGCGTCGGTGCGAATGGCCACCGCAATCGCGTCGGGGATGGAGTGGTTGACCGCGAAGTACTCGCATTCGAACGGGCCGTGGGCGGTGCTGTCGCCCTCGCGGACCTCCACCAGGTTCGGGCGCTGGCGATGCTCGCGGCACTTCGCCGCCACCAGCGCGAGGGTGAACTTCGAGCCCACCACCGGGATGTCGGGCCGCAGCCGCAGCAGGAACGGCAGGGCGCCGATGTGATCCTCGTGCCCGTGGGTGAGCACCACCGCCTCGACGTCGTCCATGCGGTTCTCGATGTGCCGGAAGTCCGGCAGGATCAGGTCCACGCCGGGCTGCGCATCCTCGGGGAAGAGCACACCGCAGTCGACGATGAGCAGCTTGCCCTGGTGCTCGAAGACGGTCATGTTGCGACCGATCTCCCCGATACCGCCGAGGGCCACCACGCGCAGACCGTTGCGGGGCGCCTTGGGCGGCGCGCCGAGCCGGATGGTCTTGTCCACCGGCACACGCTGATCGGGGCGCTGCGTGGCGGCCGAGTTCTGCGGGGTGCGGGCGGGGCGGACCACCGGCGGACCGGCACTGCGGGTGGCGCGACCGCGCGAGCGGCTCGACCGTGTCATACGAGAACTCCTGCTGACTGGAGACCGGCTGCGAGAGAGTCGATCTGGGAGGTGGTGGGGGCGACCTGCGGCAGGCGCGGTTCGCCGACGTCGATACCGAGCAGGCGCAGCCCGGCCTTGGAGGCGGACACACCGCCGAGGGCGGCGAATGCCCGAACGATGGGCAGCAGCCCCGCGTTGATACGCTGCGCCGAGGCGATGTCGCCGGCGAACCAGGCATCGCGCAGCGCGCGAACAGCCTGCGGCGCAACGTGACTGATGACGCTGACGAACCCGACGGCCCCGACGGAGAGCCACGGGAGGTTGATCGCGTCCTCGCCGCAGTAGAACTCGAGGTCGGTGGAGGCGATGAGGTCGGCGCCCGCCGCCAGATCACCCTTGGCGTCCTTGACCGCCACGATGCGGGGGTGCTCGGCGAGTGTGCGGATGGTGTCGGTCTCGATGGCGATGACCGAGCGCGGCGGGATGTCGTAGAGCATGACCGGCAGATCGGTGGCGTCGGCGACGGCGGTGAAGTGCGCGATCAGACCGGCCTGGGACGGGCGTGAGTAGTAGGGGGTGACCACCAGCAGACCGTCGGCACCGGCGGCCGCGGCGGTGCGGGCCTGCTCGATGCTGTGGGCGGTGTTGTTGGTGCCGGCTCCGGCGACGATGCTCACGCGCTCACCCACCGCCTCGATCACCGCGCGCAGCAGACGATCCTTCTCGGCGTCGGTGGTGGTGGGTGACTCGCCGGTGGTGCCGGAGATCACCAGACCATCGCACCCGTTGTCCACCAGATGAACCGCCAGACGCGCGGCGGCATCGAGGTCCACGGACCCGTCGGCGGCGAACGGGGTGACCATCGCGGTGGAGACTCCGCCGAAACGGGCCGAGGTTGCAGATGCCGTCGGGGTTCCCGTCGAGTCGCCGGTGCTCATGACCCGGAAGGTTACCCGCTCCCCCGGACGGGCCGGACTCCCTGTGCACCGGTGGCGATCTGCATCACTGCCCGGGGTACGAGGTGCGCGCGACCTCGGTTCCGTCGCGCAACCTCTCGATCTCGAGATCACCGAACACCGCGGGCGCAAGTTCGAGCAGATGCCGCAGAACGGCCACCGCCAGACGACGAATCTCGAGGTCGGCGTGCTCGGTGGCGCGCATGGAGATGAAGTGCCGCCACGTGCGGTAGTTGCCGGTGACCACCAGCCGTGTCTCCACGGCGTTGGGCAGCACCGATCGCGCGGCCTGCCGGGCCACCTTGCCGGCCACCACGGCCGGAGACTCGGACCCGGCGGCGGCCTCGAGCGCCTGGAGCAGACGGTCGTAGGCGGCGAGGGCGTCGTCGGTGGCGTCGGTGAACAGGGCCCGCAGGTTCTCGTCCTGCTCGATCGAGGGCGGGATCACCATCTGCGCGTCACGCTCGGAGACCGACCGCTGGGAGAGCTGGGAGAACGAGAAGTGGCGATGCCGAATCAGTTCGTGACTGCACGAGCGGGAGATCCCGGTGATGTAGAAGCTCGCCGTGGCGTGCTCGAGCACCGAGTAGTTGCCCACCGCGAGCAGGTGCCGCAGGTAGCCGGCGTTGGTGGCGGTGCGCGGATTCGGCTTGGACCAGCTCTGGTAGCAGGCCCGTCCGGCGAACTCCACCAACGCCTGCCCGCCGTCGGCGTCGGTGCTCCACTCCACGTCGTCGGGCGGGGTGAAGGACGTCGCGGCGATCAGCCGAACGGTGAGGGGGGCGCTGCGCACCCTCCGAGCCTATCGACGCCGTCGTGAACCGGTGAGCGCCGCCGTCAGCGGAGCGCACAGGTCGCCGCGGTCGCCAACCTCCACGATGTCGAGTTCTAGCCACTGCGCCATCGACGTCAGCGCCTGCGCCAGCTCGGACACCGCGCTCCGATCACAGCGGCCCGCCTCGCCGAAAGCGCCGGGAACACGCAGTGTGGAGCGGGCGCGGTCGGCCCTGATGTCCACCCTGGCCACCAACTCCTCCCCGGACAGGAACGGGAAGACGTAATAGCCGAAGCGCCGTTTGGGTTCGGGGGTGTAGATCTCGATGCGGTAGTGGAAGTCGAAGAGCCGCTCGATGCGTGGGCGGCAGAAGACCACGGGGTCGAACGGGCACAGCAATGCCGAGCCGGTGAGTGCGCGCGGGGTGCGCACCCGCGGGTGCCGATACGCCGGTGCGTCCCAGCCCGCCACGGCCACCGGCTCGATCAGATCGGCATCGACCAACTCGCGCAGCGCCGCGGTGGTCTGCGCCCGTGAGAGCCGGTAGTAGTCGGCGATGTCGGACGCCGTCCCTACTCCCAGGGCGTGCACGGACTGCTCGACGAGGGTGCGCACGGCGTCGGCCTCGTCGATGCGACGGTCTGCGATCTCCTGGCCCACAACACGTTCGGCGAGATCGTAGCGGCGGGTGAAGGCCACCCGATCGGCCACCGAGAGCACCCCACTGGCAAAGAGCATCTCGCACACCACCTTCACCTCGGTGTGATCCCACCAGGGCCCCTTGGGGCCCACACGTTGACGATCGAGTTCGCGTTCGAGTTCGGCGGAGGTGGACGGCCCGCGGGCGCCGATGGCGCCGAGCACCTCGTCGACCAGGGTGGGATGCGCGTCCAGTACACGGTGGGCGTTTCCGTAGCGGCCACGGGCGAATTTCTCCATGCGCCAGCGGAACAGCGGCCAGTCGCCCACCGGGATCAGAGCCGCCTCGTGCGCCCAGTACTCGACCATGGTGCGTGGGCCCGCGGTGTCGGTCGCGGCGACGTCGAGGAGGGCGAGATCGTACGGTCCGACGCGCGAGAACAGGGGGCTGTAGTGCGCACGCACCGCCGCCGACACCGAGTCGATCTGGAACAGCTTGGTGTGCGCCAGAACCCCCGCCAGGGTTCGCCGATCCACCCGGGCCGGAGCCGGGCGGGCGAACCCCTGCGCGGCGAGCGCCAGGCGCCGGGCAGCCGAGAGCGACAACGTGCGCATGACGCGAGCGTGCCAGACGAGCAGCGTCCCGGACGGGTGGGAACCTGCATCTGGCCTCTTCCCTGCCGGGGCGCGGAGGAGAACACTGGACGACACGGGTCGCGCGTCGGGCAAGACCCGATGATCGAGGAGGTTCCACCGTGACCACACTCCCGGATCGTCCCCGCACCGCGCTGATGGTGATCGATGTGCAGAAGAAGGTGCTCGCCCACGCGCACGACCGCGAGAACGTGATCGCCAACATCAACACCCTCGTCGACCGCGCCGTCCGGGAGCAGGTGCCCGTGGTGTGGGTGCAGCACGGCAGCGACGAGATGACGCCCGGCAGCGAGGACTGGGAACTGGTACCCGAACTGCACCGGCGCGCCGACCAACCGGTGGTGCACAAGCAATACGGCGACAGTTTCGAGGACACCGACCTCGAGGACGTGCTCGCCGAGGCCCGGGTGGGATCGGTGGTGGTGACAGGCGCCCAAACCGACGCGTGCGTGCGCTCGACCATCCACGGCGCCTTCGCCCGCGGCTACGACGTGACCCTGGTGGCCGACGCCCACACCACCGAGGACATGACCAGCTGGGGCGCCCCTCCCCCGGATCAAGTGATCACCCACACCAACCTGTACTGGCAGTACCAGAGCGCCCCCGGCCGCACCGCCCGCACCGTGCCGACGGCGGAGGTGAGTTTCGGGGGGTGAATTTGGGTGCGAACGCGAACCCGTCTGCCGAATTCCACTGTGGAGGTGCCGTCAAGTTGAACGATGTGATCTGGCTGAACGGACCATTCGGGGTCGGGAAAACGACCACCTCGAGGCTGGTAATGGATGCAATTCCGGATGCTCGCGTCTTCGACCCGGAAGAAGTGGGGTACATGCTCGGACATTTCATGGTGCGCGAGCCTGTCGACGATTTTCAGAAGTGGCCATTGTGGCGACAGCTCGTCGCGACGACCATCGCGGAGCTCTCCGATTACACGAAAGCGCCGCTCATCGTGCCGATGACGGTCCTCGATGAAGCATTCGCGAACGAGATATTCGACGGCCTTGCCCGCCGAAAGGTGACCGTCGAACACATCCTGCTCGACGTCGATGACGCGACCCTGGAACAGCGCATTCGCCTGTCCGACGAACACCCCGGCGATCCCGGGGCGAGCGAAGAGACCCGCCGCTGGCGTCACGGGAAGGTCGACGCGTACCGCGCGGCCAGATCCTGGCTGTACGGATGCGCCCGGGTCATCGACACCACGACACTGCCTCCCGAGGAGGTCGCTCTGCAGGTAGTAGGACCGCGCGAGAACGGCCGGGCGGGTGCGAACGAACACCGAATCATCGATAGGGACTGACGGACTTTCCGTAAGCCACTGAGCGGCAGTAGGCATGGGTTCGTCCGTGGTGACTTCGGCATCGGATACGCCGTCGGTGCGTTCGTTCCTCTGGGGCTGAGTGCAGACGTTGGCTCGCTCGATCACCGGATGGCAGCGCGAGGGCGTCGCCCGGCCGCTCTGGGCCGGGCGCTGGGTCTTGTCTCGAAGAACGTCTCGATCCTGGGGTGCATCTATTGCCTACCCGAGGTTGCTGCAGTGCACAATGCTGCGCTCGACTCCACCGACTACAGATCTGAGAAGGGACTGTATCTTAGGAAGCAATCCAAAACACCGGTAGGTCTCGTGGCTGTGTACAACAGTTCCGCTGCGGCGCAGACACTGTCGCCGTGGCGGCTGGTGGAGTTCCGGCTGCTGCTGAGCAGTCAGCTGGTGTCGCTGTTCGGCGACCGCGTGCTCGCGCTGGTGCTGGGCATCTGGGTCAAGGAGCTCACCGGCAGCTCAGCGCTTGCCGGGCTGGTGTTCTTCGCCTACGGACTCCCTGTCCTGGCAGCCCCGCTGACCGGATGGCTGTGCGACCGGTTCTCCCGCCGCACCGTCAGCATCACCGTCCAAGCCGCCGGCGCCCTCTACCTGCTGCCGTTACTGCTGGTTCACTCGGCGAGCCAGGTGTGGATCGTGTTCGCGGTCACCGTCTGCTACGGCGCAGGCGGCGCGCTGTTCAATGCCGCCCGCGGCGCCCTGCTCGCCGACATACTGCCGCCACCAATCCGCCCACGCGCAAACGCAATCATCGTCAGCAGCGGCCAGGTCATGACGATCATCGGCCCGCTGATCGGTGCGGGCCTGTACGCCTGGCACGGGGCCACCGCCGTCATCCTCATCGACATCGCCAGCTTCGCTCTCTCAGCGGCACTGCTGTGGTTCCTACCCGAACCCGAGCGCCTTGCCCCGCCCAGCCAGAACATGTTCACCGAATCCCTTGCGGGCCTGCGATTCCTGCTCACCACCGGAACCATGCTTCGCACCTCACTCGCACTGGCCATCCTGTACGCGGCCATCGGTGTCTTCGAACCAGTCATCTTCCAGGTCGTCACCCTCGGACTGGACAAACCCGCCGCGTTCGTCAGCGTCCTGCTGGTCACCCAAGGCATCGGCGCCGCTCTACTAGGCACGCTCGCCGGTCGCCTCGTCGGACGACTAGGCCCACTCGCGGCGATGAAGACGGCCGCCGCCGGCTGCGCCGCGTCAACCATTCTCTTCGCGGTCTCCTCCACGCCGGTGGTCGTGTTTGCGTGCGTCGCGCTCGGTGGGGCGTTCGCGCTGCTGTCGGTCGGTGTCATGACCTACCTGCAGGGCGTCGCCCCCCCCAGCACAACGCGGACGGGTGATGGCCGCGGCCAACATGCTCATGATGCTCCCCCAAACCTTGTTCATCGCAATCGGTTTCGGACTCGCCGCCGCCGCACCCTTCCGAGCGATCATTCTCGGCATGACGTGCGCTGCAGCCGCGGCCTGCCTAGTCGCTCCACGATCTCGCAACCAGCAACGTGCCGACAGGCAAGACCACGGCCAGCAATCTCCGTAATGGCCAGTTTCAATACATCGGTGCCCCGCGTCGCACGATCGCCAGGGCGCCCGCCCGTGTGTACGACGCCAGGAGTCTGCTGCGCTATCGGACGGCATCTGAGTTGGCTTGCTCGGGACGAGTGATCTGGAACGATGTCCGTTGCGCGCCCACCGCTCCGACATGCGACACGAGCCCGGTGGCATCGACCGACACATTGGCGTGGGACGACGAGATGGGTCGACCCTAGATCCGTAGTCGCGCGAGAAGCCCCACCGACAGCAATCCCACTATTGCCAGTGCAGATCCGAGGACTGTAGGCGAGGCACTGATGGCCACCGTCCCGAACGCCAGGATCGCGAAGGGTGCCAGCACGGCGGGCCCGATCGCGTCGGCGTTGAGTACACGCCCGAGAACGCCGCGGGGCACCGTGTCCTGAAGGAACGTCATCCAGATCACGCCGAAGCAACCCAGCCCCACCCCGCCGACCAGGTAGAGCAGGAGCCCGACCCGGACGTCGCTCGTCGTCAGCGCCAACGGCAGCAAGCAGCCCGCGCCGGCGGACACCACGAGGCTGGCGCGGGAGAGGGCTATGGCGAACCGCGCGGCGAACGCTGCGCCCACGATGGCGCCGATCGCCTCGACAGTGAAGTACCAGCCGTAGAGCCGCTCGTTTCCGCTGTCGGTGAGGTACACGGCCAGGATCGCGGCGACCGGCGGGATGGTGATGCCGAGTTGAATGATGCCTTGCGCAAGCACGCGTCGTATCAACCGATGTCGCCAGCAGTACCGGAACCCCTCGATGCTGGAGGAAACGAATCCCTCGTCGTCATCGGGAGGATTCGGACGGTCCCGAATCAGCGTGGCGAGGAGAAGGAACGACACCGTGCCGGTGCCGGCGCCGACGATCACCAGACTCCATGTCGGGGACAGAACCACGAACACCGCGCCTGCGGCAGGCGAGACAATGGCAGCAGTCTTGGACACAGACGATCTCACTGCGTTGGCCACCCGTCGGAAGTTCTCGCCGACGGTCAACCCGATGTAGGCCGCAAGTATCGGTCTATAGCACGACGCCGCCGCACCGAGCAACAACGCTGCCACCACGACACCTACTTGTGTAGAGGCGGTGGTCGACACCGAAACCACCAGCAGCACAACAGCACCCAGTCGGACAACCTCGAGCATCTGAAGGGCGACGCGCTTGCTCACACGATCGATGACAGTCGATGAGAGCAGCAGCCCGGCGACACCGCCGACTGCAACCGCGGCCAAACTGACCCCCACCAGTGACGTCGGATGAGCGCTGCGAAGAATCAACAACGGCAACGCGACCATCGCAACGCCATCGCAGACCATCGTCAGAATTTGCGCGACCACCAGACGGGAGAAGGCCGATCGGGCCAGTTCGGCCGAGGGTCGACCCTGCGCCTGTGACGAACTCACGGATGCTTACCCTCCCCACTCGCAGGCAGGGTGTACACGGAGTGAGCTTGACCCCCGATTCATCGCTTCGAGTCGTTCGTGGTCTGTCTTCCCCGGCAGGCGCGCCAGATGCGCCATACGCTCGTCACGCTCCACGGCCCAGGTTGCCGTCCAACCCCTACTCTCCGTCACGACTACATCAGTCCTGCGGCCACCGTCGCCCCCAACTCCCAACACGCATCGAGGTCGCCTCGGGTGGGCTTGTTCGATGCGATGACATCCCGCGACGCCCTCACCCAACCCAGGCCCGTGGTGATCGATTCGACAGCGCGCACTGCCCCCTCGCAACCCTCGTTTCCGTGCAGGTAGACGCCGAACGGTCGGCCCCGCGTCGAATCGAGGATCTGGTAGTACGCACCGTCGAAAGCGTGCTTCAGGGCACCGCTGATGTAGCCGAGATTGACGGGGCTGCCCAGGATGTAGCCGTCGGCCGTCAGGAAGTCACTCGGCGTCACCGCGAGCGCTGCTCGGCGCACCACCTCGACACCCTCGATCTCGGGATTGGTCGCGCCGCTGACCACCGCGTCGAACATCGCCTGGCAGTGCGGGGACGGGGTGTGGTGCACCAACAGGAGGCGGGCGGTCACGCGCGCTCTGCCCGCTCCAGGGCCACGGCTCGCCGCATGGTTTCGCGGGCGCGGCCCCGGTCGCCGGCGTAGTCGTAGGCGCGGGCCAGGCGGTAGGAGACGCGCCAGTTGTCCGGGTCGGCCTCCCACTCGGTCTTCACCGACGCGAACAGCTCGTCGGCGGCGTCGCGCTCGATGCGGCCGGACGGGCGTCGCGGCAGGTCGGTGACGTCGAGTTCGACGCCCTCCTCATGCGCGCGACGGGCCAGGTGCTGGTGATCGAGCCCAGCACGCAGGGTGCTGCCCACGATCCACACGCCGAGCAGCGGCAGGATCATCACCCCGATGCCCAGCCCCCACCCGACCAAGCCGCCCGCGCGCATCAGCGCGATCGCGCGGTCACCGAGAAGCACGAAGTAGAAGCCCAGGGCCACCACCAGCAACCCGATGACACCGGTCACCCGAACGACGCTGGTCATCGCTGTCACAGATCCATCAGGGGCTCGATGCCCAGGGTCAATCCGGGGCGCGCGGCGATGCCCCGCACACCCAGCAGCACACCGGGGGTGAAGGACGTGCGGTCGATCGAATCGTGCCGAATGGTCAGCGTCTCGCCCTGTGTGCCCAGCAGCACCTCCTGGTGCGCCACCAACCCGGCCAGTCGCACCGAGTGCACACGCACCCCGTCGACGTCGGCGCCGCGGGCGCCGTCGAGTTCGGTGGTGGTGGCGTCGGGGCTCGGCCCCACCCCCGCCTCGCGGCGGGCACGCGAGATCAGCGCAGCCGTGCGGTACGCGGTGCCCGAGGGAGCGTCGGCCTTGCCGGGGTGGTGCAGCTCGATCACCTCCACCGAGTCGAAGAAGCGCGCGGCCTGCTCGGCGAACTTCATCGACAGCACCGCGCCGATGGCGAAGTTCGGGGCTATGAGCACCCCGGTTCCGGGCGAGTCGGCAAGCCACCCGCGTACCGTGTCGAGCCGCGACTCGTCGAACCCGGTGGTGCCGACCACGGCATGAATACCGTTCTGCACCAGGAACTTCAGGTTGTCCATCACCACGTCGGGATGCGTGAAGTCCACCACTACCTGTGTACCGGCGTCGACGAAGGTGCTCAGCGCGTCGCCCTTGTCGACGGTGGCCACCAACTCGGTGTCGGGCGCGGCAGACACCGCCTCGCACACCGCGCGGCCCACCTTCCCTGCGGAACCGAGTACACCGACGCGAATGCGATCACTGCTCACCGGGTGGACATCCTCTGCTGTGGTCGGGCGGGTTTCAAGGGACCGAGCCTAGTCGTGGTCGAACTCGATGATCTGCCGCAGGGCGCGTCCCGACGCCAACTCGTCCATACCATCGTTGATGTGGTCGAGATCGATCACCCCCGAGATCAGCTTCTCCACCGGCAACCGGCCCTCGCGCCACATCTGCACGTACGCGGGGATGTCGCGGGCGGGCACGGCCGAACCGAGGTAGCTGCCGACGATGGTGCGGGCCTCGGCGACGAGCATCAGCGGGGAGATCGACGAGCGCGCATCGGGGGCGGGCAGCCCCACCGTCACCGTGGTGCCGCCCGGCGCGGTGGCCGCCACGGCGGACTCGAAGGCCCGCGCGTTGCCGGCCGCCTCGACGACGATGTCGGCCCGCACACCGGATTCGGCGAGCTCGGCCGGGGTGAGCACGGTGGACGCCCCCAGCTCACGGGCCAGGGTGAGCTTGTCGGCCACGGCGTCGACACCGATCACCTCGCCGAGCCCCAGCGACGCCGCCACCAGCACCGCCGCCATACCCACGCCCCCGAGCCCGACCACCATGATGGAGTTGCCCGGCTTCGGCTGTGCGGCGTTGAGCACCGCTCCCCCGCCGGTGAGGACGGCGCAGCCGAGCACCGCGGCCACGGCGGGTGGAACATCGGGGCCCACCGCGACCACCGATCGACGATCGACCACCGCGTGGGTGGCGAAGCCCGACACCCCGAGGTGGTGATGCACCTCGGCGCCGTTGCGGGTCAGGCGCCGCCCACCCCCGAGCAGGGTGCCGGCGTTGTTCGAGACGCTGCCGGTGCTGCACGGAACGCGTCCGTCCGAGGAGCATCCGGCACAGTCCCCGCAGCGCGGCAGGAAGGTCATCACCACACGCGTGCCCGTCGTCAGATCCGCCACATCGGCGCCGACCTGCTCGACGATGCCCGCTGCCTCGTGCCCGAGCAGCATCGGCACCGGGCGCACCCGGTTGCCGTCGACCACCGACAGATCCGAGTGGCACAAACCCGCCGCCTCGATCCGCACGAGGATCTCGGTGGGCCCGGGCGGTGCGAGGTCGATCTCCCCCACCACGATGGGTGCGGACTCGGCGTAGGGACGCTCCCGGCCGATCTGCTCGAGGACTGCGCCGCGGATCTTCATGCCCCCACGGTAGTCAGCGCTGGTGCGACGGTAGCGACGGGTTGAGCAGGTGCGCCACCAGCGCCGTCCACCCGGTCTGGTGACTCGCACCGAGACCCTCCCCCGTATCGCCGTGGAAGTACTCCGAGAACGTCGGGTGCGCCGACCACAGCGGGTTGTCGCTGGCCTCGATGCGCTCACCGTCCGACGGGCGCACACCGTCGACCGGACGGAACAGATCCGCCAGTCCACGCTCGATGTGGTTGGCCGCTTCGCGCAGGGTGCACACGTTGCCCGATCCGGTGGGGATCTCGATGGTGAAGGTGTCGCCGTAGTACCGCCCGAGAGCGCGAATCTTGTCCGCCAGCAACACGTTCACCGGGAACCACACCGGGCCGCGCCAGTTGGAGTTGCCGCCGAACATGCCGGTGCGCGACTCCCCCGGCTCGTAGCCGATCGAGAGCGTGCGACCTTCTACCTCGAGGCTGATGCCGTCGCGGTAGGACGCCGACAGCGATCGGATGCCGTTGTCGGAGAGGAACTCCGCGGGATCGAACATGCGCTCGAGAACGCGCCGCAACCGGTTGGGATCGACCAGGGAGAGCAGCGTGCGCACCTTGCCGTTGTCGTTGCGCACCCGGATGGGCGAGACGGTCTCCGGCCGTCGACGGGCCACCCAGCGGAACCGCGCGATCAGATCGGGACACTCCTCGGCCACCCAGGCGTGGATCTCGGTGGTGGCGAGGATCGGCAGCAACCCCACCATCGATCGCACCCGCATGGGCACGCTCTCCCCGGTGGACTTGACCAACACGTCGTAGAAGAACCCGTCCTCCTCGTTCCACAGCGAGGTCTGCGCCGAACCGAAGGAGCCGACGGCGTTGGCGATGGAGAGGAAGTGGGTGAAGAACTTGGTGGCCACGTCGTCCCACGACGAGTCGTAGCGGGCCAGCTCGAGCGCGATCTTGAGCATCTGCTGGCAGTAGAACGCCATCCAGCTGGTGGCGTCGGACTGCTCGAGGCGGAACCCCGGCGGCAGCGGATCCGAGCGGTTGAACAACCCGATGTTGTCCATCCCCAGGAAGCCGCCCTCGAAGAGGTTGGAGCCGTCGGCGTCCTTGCGGTTGACCCACCACGAGAAGTTCAGCAGCAGCTTGGTGAACACCCGAATCAGGAACGAGCGATCGCGGTGCCCGTCGATGCGATAGACCTGCCACGCCGCCCACGCGTGCACCGGCGGGTTCACATCGCCGAACTCCCACTCGTAGGCCGGTATCTGCCCGTTCGGATGCATCGCCCACTCGCGGCACATCAGCACCAACTGCTCCTTGGCGAAGTCGGGGTCGACGTGCGCGAGCGGAATGGTGTGGAAGGCGAGGTCCCACGCGGCGAACCACGGGTACTCCCACTCGTCGGGCATCGACACCACATCGGCGAGCGAGAGGTGCGTCCAGGATGTGTTGCGCCCGGTGGCATGTCGCCGGGACTCCGGCGCGGGGGCACCCACCGGATCACCCTCGATCCACTGGCTGATGTCGAAGCGGTAGAGCTGCTTGCACCACAGCAGACCCGCGTAGGCGCGGCGGGCGACGTGCCGGTCACCGTCGGCGAGGTCGGGCCCGAGAATGTGGTCGTAGAAGATGTCGGCCTCGCGGGCCCGATCGGCGAGCACCGCGTCGAACGCGGCGGCGAACGTGTGAGCGGTCGGCATCGCCGCCTGCAGTCGCAGCCTGATGCGCCGCGAACCACCGGGCTCGATGTCGTCGAATCGGTAGAGCATGGCCGACTTGGTGCCCACCCCGGCCGGGTTCACCGTGGCCGCGCCGGTGACCACGTGCCGATCGATCCCGTCCTTGGTGTACTCGGAGAGGTTGCGCTCGGCCCCGAACAATTCCACGGCGTTGGTCTCGTTGTCGCAGAACAGCACCCGCGGTGATCCCTCTCCCGCGAGGTAGTACCGGCCCAGGAATCCGTGGTCGACCTCGACGGTGGCGATGTCGCCCACCAGGACCTCGGGGGTGACGTTGCGGATCCGCCCGCCGCGCTCGTCACGGCCCCACGACCAGGTGTTGCGCAGCCACAGGTGCGGCAGAACGTCGATCGACGCCGCGTCCGGGCCGTGGTTGGTGATGTCGACGACGATGCAGATGTCGTCGGGTGAGGCCTTGGCGTAGGTCATCTGCACGTCGAAAAAACGGTTCTCGTCCAGGATCCCGGTGTCGGCCAGTTCGAACTCCCGCTCATCGCGGCCCCGGGCGGCGTTCTCGGCGCGCAGACGCTCGTACGGGTACTCGGCGTGGGGGTAGCGGTAGAGCCACTGCATCCAACTGTGCGACGGGGTGCCGTCGATCGACCACCAGTACTCCTTGGCGTCCTCGCCGTGGTTGCCCTCACCGTTGGTCAGACCGAACAGGCGTTCCTTGAGGATCGGATCCTTCCGATTCCACAGCGCCACCGAGAAGTTGAGGAACCCGAACCGGTCACAGATCCCGCCCAGGCCGTCCTCGCCCCAGCGGTAGGCCCGCGCGCGAGCGTGATCGAAAGGAAACGACGCCCACGCGTTGCCGTCGGCCGAATAGTCCTCACGCACCGTCCCCCACTGCCGACCCGCCAGGTACGGGCCCCACGTGCGCCACGCACCCAGCTCACCGGGCGACTCCGCCAGACGGGCGTGCTCGGCGGTCGGCGGCGGATCGGCGGACGCGGAATCGGCCGGTGGGGCGGAACTGGTGTCGGTCACCTCGACGAGTCTGCCGTGCCGCGATCAGCCGCGCAGGCTCGGGAACTGCTCGTCGCGCCACTCCTGCCCCACCGAACCACCATCGGCGTTCTCCCGTGCCCGCAACTCCACGCGGCGGATCTTCCCGGAGATGGTCTTGGGTAGCTCGTGGAACTCGATGCGGCGCACACGCTGGTAGGGGGCCAGATGCTCGCGCGCGTAGGTCAGGATCGCCAGCGCCGTCGACTCGTCGGGCTCCCACCCCGCCGCGAGCGCGACGTACGCCTTGGGTACGGCCAGGCGCAGCTCGTCGGGCGCGGGAACCACGGCGGCCTCCGCAACGGCCGGGTGTTCGATCAGCACACTCTCGAGTTCGAACGGGGAGATCTTGTAGTCGGAGGCCTTGAACACGTCGTCGGTGCGGCCGACGTAGGTGATGTAGCCGTCGGCGTCGCGCGATGCCACATCACCGGTGTGGTAGCGCCCGCCGGCCATCACCGCGGCGGTCCTGTCCTCGTCGCCGACGTACCCGGTCATCAGGTTCAGCGGTCGTTCGGTGAGATCGAGGCAGATCTCGCCCTCGTCGGCCGGTTCGCCGGAGGTGGGGTCGACGAGCACCACGGGAACTCCGGGCAGGGGCCGACCCATCGAACCCGGCACCAGCCGCGCCCCCGGCACGTTGGCGACGAGGGCCGTGGTCTCGGTCTGGCCGAACCCGTCACGAATGGTCACCCCCCACTGCTTCTCGACGGTGGCGATCACCTCGGGATTGAGCGGCTCGCCCGCCCCGATCGCCTCGCGCAGCACGCCCGGCCCGCCGGACATGTCGGCCTGGATGAGCATGCGCCACACCGTCGGTGGTGCGCAGAAGCTGCTCACGCCGGCGGAGCGGATGCGATCCATCAGCGCCACGGGGTCGAAGCGCGAGTAGTTGTGCACGAAGATCGTGGCCTCGGCGATCCACGGTGCGAAGAAGCAACTCCACGCGTGCTTGGCCCAGCCCGGGGAACTGATGTTCAGGTGCACATCGCCCGGACGCACGCCGAGGAAGTACATCGTCGTCAGATGCCCGACGGGATACGAGATCTGCGTGTGCTCGACCAACTTGGGCCGGTTGGTGGTGCCGGAGGTGAAGTAGAGCAGCATCCGGTCGCTCGCGCGGGTGGTCGACTCGAACGGCGCCGGATCGGCCACGCCTGCGGCATCGGCGTAGTCGATCCACCCACCGCGCGGCACCCCACCGGCCGGTGAACCGACGGCAATGCGCAGGAAATCGCCCCGCAGATCGGCGAACTTGTCGGTGTCCTCGGCGGCAGCCACCACCGCGCGAGCCCCACCGCGCTCGATGCGATCCGCGAGGTCGTCGGGCGTCACCGCGGCGGCGGTGGGCATCAGCACGGCACCAAGCTTGATCACCGCGAGCATGCATTCCCACAACTCGACCCGGTTGCCGAGCATCAGCATCACCGAGTCGCCCGGTCCGACGCCGAGCTGCTGCAGCCACCGGCCCACGCGATCCGAGCGAATCGCCATCTCGTCGAAGCTGTACTGCGCCTCGTCGCCGTTCTCCTCCGAGATCCACAGCGCCGTGCGGTGGTTGCCCCGCGCAATGCGGTCGAACCAGTCGACGGCCCAATTGAATCGATCTCCCACATCGGGCCAGGAGAAGGCGCGGCACGCACCGTCGTAGTCGCCGTAGTGGTCGAGCAGCACGTCCCGAGCGGATCGGAACGCCTCGTGAGCATTGGTGATCTGCGTCATAGTCCGAGGGTACGAGCAGCCGACGCCCCGGAATCATTCGCCCCTCGTGGCCGTTGAACGGAACAAGACAATGAGCACGGGAAAGGATCTGTCGTGAAGATCGGGATCATCGGAGCGGGCAACATCGGCGGCACTCTGGCGCGGCGCCTGGCGCAGCTGGGCCACGACGTGGCCGTCTCCAACTCGCGGGATCCGCAGACGCTCGCGGACTTCGCCGCCGAGACCGGCACCACCGCCGTGTGGGCGAGCGACGCCGCCACCGACGCGGACCTGGTGATCGTGAGCATCCCGCAGAAGAACGTCCCCGACCTCGCCGACGGCATCGTCGACGCCCGCAAGCCCGGCGCTCCGGTCATCGAGACCAACAACTACTACCCCCAGCAGCGCGACGGGCGGATCGACGCCATCGAGGACGGTCAGCCGGAGTCGGCATGGGTGGCCGAGCAGATCGGTGCGCCGGTCTACAAGGTGTTCAACGGGATCTGGTTCAAGCACCTGGCCGAGAAGGGTGTCCCGGCAGGCACCGAGGGCCGCATCGCCCTGCCCATCGCCGGCGAGGAGGGGCCGGGCCTCGAGTTGGTCTCGGAGATCGTCGAGGCTCTCGGCTTCGACGCCGTCCACTCGGGGTCCATCGAGGACTCGTGGCGCCAGCAGCCCGGAACGCCGGTGTACGGCAAGGACTACGGCCCCGCCGATACCGTGGCAGCGTTGGGGCGCGCCACCCGCACGCGCACCCCGGAATGGAGCGCGGCATGACACCGATCTTCCTGTACGACGGGGACTGCGCCTTCTGCACCACCTGCGCGCAGTTCATCGAGCGGTCCATCCCCGGCCCGGCCGTGGTCGCGGCGTGGCAGCACTCGGACCTCGACCACCTGGGCGTCACACAGGAGCAGTGCGAGAGCGCGGTCCAGTGGATCGCCGAGCCCGGCGCTGCGGCAACGGCCGGCCCGCAGGCGATAGCCGATCTGCTGCGGTCGTCGACGGCATGGTGGTGGCGCGGGGCCGGTTCGGTGCTGGCCTTCCCGCCGATCCGGATGGTGGCCGAACCGGTCTACCGCTTCGTCGCCGCCCACCGCGGCTCGCTGCCCGGCGGCACACCCACGTGCGCGCTCCCGCAGGCCGAGCGCGACGCGATCGCCCGCAGATCGGGCACCCAGTAGTCGTCACCCGGTAGGGGGCGCTCAGCCCGCAACGGCCGATCGCACGGCCGCGGGGAGGCGGCTCACCGAGCGGTACGGGCCGACCACCGCGGCCGACATCGGCCGCACCAGCAGCGCCCGGGCCACATCGCGCACGTCGTCGTCGGTGACGGCGTCGATGCAGGCCAGGGTGTCCTCGACACTGCGGTGATCGCCGAAGTCGAGTTCGCTACGCCCGATGCGAGTCATCCGCGAACTCGACTCCTCGAGTCCCAGCACCAGGCTTCCGCGCAGCGAGCCTTTCGCGCGGGCGCACTCGGCCTCGGTGATGCCGTCCTCGGCCACCGCGCTCAGCACCTGACGTATCAGGGTGGTGACCTCGCCGAGGTTCTCCGGCTGGCAGCCCGCGTACACCGAGAAGGCACCCGTGTCGGCGAAGGTGTCCACCGACGAGAACACCGAGTACGCCAGCCCCCGGCTCTCCCGAATCTCCTGGAACAGGCGCGAACTCAACCCACCGCCGATCGCGGTGTTCAACACCGACAGCGGCCATCGGCGGCCCTCGTAGCGACCGAAACCGCGGACACCGAGGGCCAGGTGCGCCTGCTCGCTGTCGCGGGTGGTCAACGACAACTGCGCTGTGGCGACGGCCCCCGGGGCGCTCACCCGGCGTCGGGACGGCACCGAATCCCCGGTGAGCGCGTCACCGAAGCTACGGCGCACCGCCGCGACGGTCTCGCCGTGGTCGACGTTGCCCGCGACCGCCACCACGATGTGCGGCGCGGTGTAGCGCCGAACGTGGAACGAGTGCAGCTGCGAGCGCGTCATCGTCTCGATGGACTTCACCGTGCCGATCACCGGACGCCCCACCGGGTGGTTCGGGAACAGTGCCTCGAGGAAGGCGTCGCCGAGCAGGTCCTCGGGATCGTCGTCGCGCATCGCGATCTCCTCGAGCACCACCTGCCTCTCGAGTTCCACATCGGCGCTGCGGCAACGCCCGCGCAACACCACGTCGGCCACGATGTCGAGACCCAGCGCCAGGTCCTGATCCAGCACGTGCGCGTAGAAGCACGTGTGCTCCTTGGAGGTGAACGCGTTGAGTTCCCCGCCGACGGCATCGATGCTCTGAGCGATGTCGAGCGCCGACCGCGACGGTGTGCTCTTGAACAGCAGGTGCTCGAGGAAGTGGGCCGCACCGGCAACGGTGGGCCCCTCATCGCGCGAGCCCACCCCCACCCACACGCCCACCGACGCCGAGCGCACACCGGGGACGAACTCGGTGACCACCCGAACACCACCGGGCAGAAGGGTCCGCTCGACGCGCGAACGGCGCAGCTCGTCGCCCGAAGGCTCCGAGAACTGCGCCGTCGCGGTGCGGAAGTCGTTACTCAGCGCCGACCTCTGCAGCCGGAGGAGCATCGGTTCCCTCGGCGGCGGCCGGTGCGTCGTCCTCGACGGGGACGAGGCTGATCTTGCCCCGGTTGTCGATGTCGGCGATCTCCACACGCAGCTTCGATCCGACGCCCACCACGTCCTCGACCTTGTTGATGCGCTTGCCGTTACCGAGCTTGGAGATGTGCACCAGACCGTCGCGACCCGGCAGGAGCGAGACGAACGCGCCGAACGCGGTGGTCTTGACCACCGTGCCCAGGAACCGCTCGCCGACCTTGGGCAGCTGGGGGTTGGCGATGGCGTTGATCAGGTCGATCGCCGCCTGTGCGGACGGTCCGTCCGCGGCACCGACGTAGACCGTGCCATCGTCCTCGATGGAGATGTTGGCACCGGTCTGCTCGGTGATCGAGTTGATCATCTTGCCCTTGGGTCCGATGACCTCGCCGATCTTGTCCACGGGCACCTTGATGGCCGTCACGCGCGGGGCGTAGGGGCTCATCTCGTCCGGAGCGTCGATGGCCTCGGCCATCACCTCGAGGATGGTGGTCCGTGCATCCTTGGCCTGACTGAGCGCACCGGCCAGCACCTGCGACGGGATGCCGTCGAGCTTGGTGTCGAGCTGCAGCGCGGTGACGAAGTCCTTGGTACCGGCCACCTTGAAGTCCATGTCGCCGAACGCGTCCTCGGCACCGAGGATGTCGGTGAGGGCCACATAGCGCGTCTCGCCGTCCACCTGATCGGACACCAGACCCATGGCGATGCCGGCCACCGGGGCCTTCAGCGGGACACCGGCGTTGAGCATCGACAGAGTCGAGGCGCACACCGAACCCATCGACGTCGATCCGTTGGAACTCAACGCCTCCGAGACCTGGCGGATGGCGTACGGGAACTCCTCCTGGCTGGGCAGCACGGGCAGCAGCGCCCGCTCGGCCAACGCGCCGTGGCCGATCTCGCGACGCTTGGGCGAGCCCACGCGGCCGGTCTCACCGGTGGAGTACGGCGGGAAGTTGTAGTGGTGCATGTAGCGCTTGCTGACCTCGGGGCCGAGCGAGTCGATCTGCTGCGCCATCTTGACCATGTCGAGGGTGGTGACGCCCATGATCTGGGTCTCGCCACGCTCGAACAGGGCGCTGCCGTGGGCGCGGGGCACCACGGCCACCTCGGCGGAGAGCTCGCGGATATCGGTGATGCCGCGTCCGTCGATGCGGAACTGATCGCGCAGGATGCGCTGGCGAACCAGCTTCTTGGTCAGCGAGCGGAACGCCGCGCCGATCTCCTTCTCGCGGCCGGCGAAGCTCTCACCGAGGCTGTCGAGCACGGACACCTTGACCTCGTCGAGCTTGTCCTCCCGCTCGGCCTTGCCCGCGATGGTCAGCGCCTCGCTCAGCGGGGCGGTGGCCGCGGCCTCGACGGCAGCGAACGCATCGTCCTGGTACGCGGGGAACAGCGGGAAGTCGCCGGTCGGCTTGGCCGCACTGGCTGCCAGGGCGATCTGCGCCTCGCACAGGGACGCGATGAACGGCTTGGCCGCCTCGAGGCCCTCGGCGACGATGGCCTCGGTGGGTGCCTGGGCGCCGCCGTCGATCAGTGCGATGACGTTCTCGGTTGCCTCCGCCTCGACCATCATGATGGCCACGTCGGCGGTTGCCCCGGATCCGGAGACGATACGGCCGGCGACGACCATGTTGAACACGGCCGACTCGAGCTGCTCGACGGTGGGGAACGCCACCCACTGGCGGTCGATCAGGGCGACGCGGACGCCACCGACCGGGCCCGAGAAGGGCAGACCGGCGAGCTGGGTGGACGCCGAGGCGGCGTTGATCGCCACGACATCGTAGAAGTCCTTCGGGTCCAGGCTCAGGACCGTGATGACCACCTGGATCTCGTTGCGGAGACCGTCGACGAAGGTCGGGCGCAGCGGCCGGTCGATCAGACGACACGTGAGGATGGCGTCGGTGCTCGGCCGACCCTCACGACGGAAGAAGGAACCGGGGATGCGCCCGGCGGCATACATGCGCTCCTCGACGTCGACCGTCAGGGGGAAGAAGTCGAAGTGGTCCTTGGGGGACTTCGAGGCGCTGGTGGCCGAGAGAAGCATGGTCTCGTCGTCGAGGTAGGCGACGACGGCGCCGGCGGACTGACGTGCCAGGCGGCCGGTCTCGAAACGGATGGTGCGGGTTCCGAAGGACCCGTTGTCGATGACGGCGGTCGCCTCGAACACGCCCTCGTCGACCTCGGCTGCGGTTGCTGTGGTCATGGTGTGGATTCTCGTCCTCTCGTCGAAAGCCGTTCCCACCCGGGCGCGCCGACGACCCGGTGGTCGCGGCGGCGTATCCCACGGCTGGTGGGCCGACCCACGATCGAAGTCTCCGGGTGCACTGGCGCCCGGAGACCACTACCGAGGATCGGCGAGTGGCGCCGGTGGATACGAACGGCTCGGTCGTGCTGGTGAAGCTGTGTTCCTACTGGTTCTCACTGCTGCTGGAGCTGGTCACGCGTTGCGTGAAACACCTCTGGCCGGCGGGGTCCAGTGTAGGCACCGGGCCCCGTCGGCAGATGGCGGGTTGGAGAACGTGTCTGCTGGTTGTCGACCGTGATGGCTATCGACGCAGACCCAGACGCTCGATGAGCGAGCGGTAGCGAGCGACGTCGACCTTCTGCACGTACTTGAGCAGACGCCGACGACGACCCACGAGGAGCAGCAGACCACGACGCGAGTGGTGATCGTGCTTGTGGGTCTTGAGGTGCTCGGTGAGATCGGTGATGCGCTTGGTGAGCAGCGCGACCTGCGCCTCCGGCGAGCCCGTGTCGGTCTCGTGCAGGCCGTACTCGGTGAGAACCTGCTTCTTCTGCTCGGCGGTCAATGCCACGGTGGTACTCCTGGTGATAGACGTCCATGCGAATCGACAGAAACAGTCGGTGGCCACCATGGACCGCAGCGCACCGACGGTTGAGCCTACCAGCGAATATCGCCGGCCTGGACCACACCCGCCGACCTCGGGCCGTGCGCAGGCCCCCGGGCCGTGCAGGTGATGTCAGCGCCCGGCCGATTCCGCGGCGTCGAGAATCTCGCGGGTGTGCACCACGTCGCGGTCCATGGCCTCGAGCAGGGCCTCGACCGAGCCGAAGGCCTCCATGCCTCGCACGCGTTCGACGAAGTCGACCGCCACGTGCTGGCCGTACAGGTCCGCGCCGCCGTCGAGCACGAACGCCTCGACCGTGCGGGTACGACCGGAGAACGTGGGATTGGTACCGATGGAGATGGCCGCTCGTGCGCGAGCCCCGGGGCTCACCGTCCCGATCACCGGACCGGCGCCGAGCACCGTGAACCACCCCGCGTACACACCGTCGGCCGGGATGGCCGCGTACATCGGCGGAGCGACGTTCGCCGTCGGGTAGCCCATGGCGCGCCCGCGGCCGTCACCGTGTACCACCACACCCTCCACGCGGTGCGGGCGACCGAGCGCGTCCGCGGCGGCGCCGACGTCACCGGCGTCGACGCAGGCGCGGATGTAGGTCGAGGAGTAGGTGACGGCGTCCTCGGTGAGCAGCCCGACGCCGTCCACCGCGAAACCGAAGCGTCGCCCGGCTGCCTCGAGCATCGTCACGGTGCCCGCGGCCTTCTTGCCGTAGGTGAAGTTCTCCCCCACCACCACCTCGGCGGCGTGCAGACGTTCGACGAGGATCTCGTGGACGTAGCGGTCGGGTGTGAGCTTCATGAACTCGGGTGTGAACGGCATCACGCAGAACACGTCTATGCCCAGTTCCTCCGCGAGTTCCGAGCGCCGGGCCAGCGTGGTGAGTTGAGCGGGATGACTTCCCGGCCGCACAACCTCCATCGGATGCGGATCGAATGTCATCAGCACACTCGGAATGTTGCGCTGCGCGGCGGATTTCACGGCGCGATCGATCAGTTGGGCGTGCCCGCGGTGGACACCGTCGAACACGCCGATGGTCAGAACACACCGTCCCCAGTCGGCAGGAACCTCATCGAGACCTCGCCACCTCTGCACTCGCACAAGGGTACGGGCCGGATGGTCGCGGGTCACGCGTACCGGGCACGCCGTTTCGGCCGCGAGACCGCGAGCCCGACCCGGCGCGCGCCCCTAGGGTGGTGGCGTGTCGCCCAGCCCGCGGACCGAGAAGGGTCCCGAACCCGCAGCCCTGACCGCTGTCGCCCAGGACTACCTCAAGGTGATCTGGACCGCACGCGAGTACTCCGACGAGCCGGTGACCACCAAGATGCTCGCCGAGCGCATGAGCGTGTCCCCGTCCACCGTATCGGAGGCGGTACGCAAACTCGCCGATCAGGGCCTGCTCGACCACGCCCGCTACGGGTCGATCGCCCTGACCGAGGCCGGTCGGCGCGCAGCGGTGGCCATGGTGCGGCGACACCGACTGCTCGAGACCTTCCTGGTCGACGAACTCGGCTACGGCTGGGACGAGGTGCACGACGAGGCAGAGGTACTCGAACACGCGGTCTCCGACCTGCTCATCGAACGTATCGATCGCAAACTGGGTCGACCGGATCGAGACCCACACGGGGACCCCATCCCCTCCGTCGAGGGTGCCCTGCCGACCGCAGCGGCCACGGTGCTCGCGGACTACGGGCCCGGCAGCGCGGGACGCGTGGCGCGAATCTCCGACAGCGACCCGGACATGCTGCGCGCCTTCGCCGACATGGGGATCACGCTGGACACCGCGATCACCGTCCTCGAGCGCGGTGAGAACACCCTGCGCATCGGGTTCACGGACGGGCGCACGCTCGAGATCGGCGCCGACGCGGCCGGGGCGATCCGCATGGTGCCGTAGGGCCCGGCAGGTCGCATGGTGCCGCAGGGCCCAGCAGGTCGCATGGTGCCGCAGGGCCCAGCAGGTCACATGGTGCCGCAGGGCCCGGCAGGTCTCAGCCGCCGAGCGTCGCCGGACGCACCACCATCACCGAACCGGCTCGGCGTCCACGTTCCTGCACGAGGGCGATCGCCCGCCCCGCCGGATCCACGACGGCGTACGTGCCCTCGATGCCGACGGGTTCGAGCCACCGGCCCTGCGAGATCGACTCCGCCTCGGCGGCACTGATCGCACGCTGCGGGAACGCCAGGGTTGCCGCCTGATCGACGTCCAGGCTCACCCGGGGATCCTCGGCGAGGTCGGCGAGCGTGCGAGCGTGCTCGAGGGTGAACGGACCGACCCGGGTTCGACGCAGAGCGGTCAGGTGCCCACCGACACCGAGGGCGTCACCGAGGTCACGCGCGAGGGCGCGGACGTACGTGCCGGACGAGCAGTCCACGCGAACATCGAGCTCGATCCATCCGCGACCGGCCGAGTCCGCACCGCGCCGCCGATCACGAACATCGAAGCGCGAGACCGTGACCCGCCGCGCGGGCAGGCTCACCTGCGTCCCCTCACGGACCAGGGCGTGTGCACGCCGACCGTTGACCTTGATGGCACTCACACTCGACGGCACCTGCTCGATGTCGCCGATCGACGACCGGATCGAGCCGTCGATCATCTCCTCGGTGACGGACGCGACGAGATCGGCCGGAGCGACCGCGAGCACCTCGCCCTCGACATCGTCCGTGGTCGTGGACCACCCGAGCCGAATGGTCGCGTCGTACGACTTGGTGGTCAGGGCCAGCAGACCCAGCATCTTCGTCGCGCGTTCGACGCCCAGGACCAGAACCCCGGTGGCCATGGGATCGAGTGTCCCCGCGTGCCCGACCTTGCGGGTGTGGAGCAACTTGCGACACCGCGAGACCACGTCGTGGCTGGTCATGCCGGCGTCCTTGTCGACGATCAGCAGCCCGGCCCCGTCGAGGCCCGACGGCGGTTTCGGGCGCGGAGACCCGGAAGCAGCGGACGGCACGCAGCAGAGTGTGCCACGCGGCTCAGATGCCCAGGCGCTCCCGCTGCGCGGTCAGGGCCGCGCGGTAGCGCTCGATGTTCGCCAGCTTGATCTGCTCGTAACCGCGCACCATGTCGGGCAGATCGGTGAGCGCGATCAGGGCGGGGTCGGCCGCGGCCGTGATCCGACCGTCCTCGATCGCCGCGACGATCGCGTCGAGCACCCCGACGTACTCCACGATCAACTCGCGTTCGAGGCGGCGCATCCTGGTACGACCGAAGGGGTCGAACGCCGTGCCCCGCACCCGCCGGGCAGCGGCGAGAGCGGTCAGAACCGGCCGACCGCGCCGACCGATCGACAACTTCGACCGCATGCCCATCGCCCGGAGCACCGGCGGGTGCAGACGAACCGCGACGGCGGCGTCGGCGCC
Source organism: Rhodococcus sp. AZ1 (assembly GCF_054979605.1). Taxonomy (NCBI): domain Bacteria; kingdom Bacillati; phylum Actinomycetota; class Actinomycetes; order Mycobacteriales; family Nocardiaceae; genus Rhodococcus; species Rhodococcus sp. AZ1. Next base: position 172,293 of record NZ_JBUEQF010000008.1, on the reverse strand, counting down.
GAAGGTGTCGGCGACCTCGGCGGCGAACTCCGGATCGCGGGTCAGCCGGGCAACCTCGTACTCGTCCTTGTAGGCCATCAGCTTGTACAGGTTCCGCGCGGCGCTCGAGGTCAGCGCCGAACCCCCCGAGCGCAGTTCGGCCGCCCGCACGCGAGCGAGCACCTCCACGAAGCGACGTGCATAGGCGACGTTCTGGTACGAGATCAACTCGTCCACACGACGCAGGATCGACTGGGCGACATCGTCGTCGAGGCGTCCGAGCACCGCGACCAGCTCACGAGCGGCCGCCCGTGCCGGCCCCACGGGCAGCCGGCGGTGCACCGCTGCGATCGCGTCGTCGACCGCAGTGGGATCGGCGACCAACTGGCGACCTCGCCGGAACGCCTGCACGTTGCGAGCGGTCGCGACACCGTTCACCGCGATGGCCGCCTCGATCGACTCTGCCGAGACGGCCAGAGCGCCCGCCTGATACGCCGCTCCGACCATGAGCATGTTGGCGTACTGCTCGTCACCGAAGAGCCTGGTCGCCGCGCTCGACGCGTCCAGCGCGACGGTCCGCGCGGCGGCCGGCTCCACGACCGCGGCCACGGCCTCGTTGGTGGGGAACGTGGCCGCGGTGTCCACCACCATCGCTCCGGTCGGCACCCGACTCGAGGACATCACCGCCACGGTGAATCGTGGGTCGGCCACCCGAAGGTTCGCGGAGTCGGCTCCGACCAGCTGATCGCACGCCAGGTATAGATCGCAGTCGCCGGTGGCGATCCTCGCGGCCTGCTCGACGTTGCCGTCGAAACTCACCTTCAGGTCGCTGACCACCGCGCCACCCTTCTGGGCCAGTCCGGTCATGTCGACGGTGCGCGGATGATGCCCGTCGAACACCGCGGCGGTGGCCAGAATCTGCGAGACCGTGACCACTCCGGTACCCCCGATTCCGGTGATCCGGGCACGGAAGCCGTTGCCGCGCCGAGGCCGCCGCTGCGGGTCCGGCAGTGCGGCGGCGTCGAGGTCGGCCACCACCGGAACGGCCGGTCCGGACGCTCCGGGTCGAACCGTCACGAACGACGGGCAGTCGCCCTTCAGGCACGAGTAGTCCAGATTGCACGAACTCTGATCGATGCGGGTCTTGCGGCCGAACTCGGTCTCCACCGGGTGAACGGACAGGCAGTTGGACTTCTCGCCACAGTCGCCGCAGCCCTCGCACAGGCGCTCGTTGATCATCACCCTGGTGGCCGGGGTCGCCACGGTGCCCCGCTTGCGCCCACGACGCTTCTCGGCGGCACAGAACTGATCATGAACCAGCACCGTCACCCCGGGTACGGCGGCGAGTTCTGCCTGAACCGCCAGGGTGTCGTCACGATGACGGATCTCGACCTCGGCCGGAAGATCGAGTCGACCCGTCCGTCGCACGTCGTCGGTGGTCACCACCACACGCGCCACACCCTCGGCCAGCACCAGCGACACCAGGTCCACCAGACCGCTGTCGCCCACCGGGTCCTGGCCGCCGGTCATCGCCACGGTGCCGTTGTAGAGGATCTTGTAGGTGATGTCGGCCTGCGCTGCGACCGCGGCCCGCAGCGCGAGCGAACCCGAGTGCGCGAAGGTTCCGTCGCCGAGGTTCTGCACGAAGTGCTTCTCCTCGAGGAACGGCGCCATCCCGAGCCACTGCACACCCTCCCCACCCATCTGGGTGATCCCGGCGACGTCACCGACCTGGGCGGGGTCCATCAGAAGAACCATTGCGTGGCAACCGATCCCGGCCCCCACGAGGGTGCCGTCGGCCACCTTGGTCGAGCTGTTGTGCGGGCACCCGGAACAGAAGTAGGGCGTGCGGGCCGCGAGCGGGATCTCGATTCGGGTGGGACGGCGGTGACGATCGTCGAGCCATGCCGTCGCCGCCGGGATTCCGGCATGGCGCGAGAGTCGTTGCGCCAGTCCGAGAGTGACCGCATCGACATCGAGTTCACCGAAGCGCGAGAACAGCGTCGAACCGTCCTCGTGCACTTTGCCCGTCACGGCGGGGGCACGGCCGCCACGAGCCCGGTCGAAGAGGATGTCCCGGATCATCGTCTCGATGAAGTCGCGCTTCTCCTCGACCACGATCACCTCGTCGAGCCCGGTGACGAACTCGTCGAGAACGGTGCGTTCGAGCGGGTAGATCATGCCCAGCTTGAGGATCCGGATGCCCAGGCGGCGCAGGTCGTCGTCCGCGATGCCGATGAGCCGAAGTCCCTCGCGCACATCGAGGTAGGTCTTGCCGGCGGCGACGATGCCGATACGGTCGTCGGCGCTGCGCACCACGATGCGGTTGATCCCGTTGAGCCGGGCGTACTCGACCGCACGCGGCTTGCGGATGGTCAGCTGGTTCTGCTCGAGTTCCATCAGGCTGCTGCCGAGCAGTCGCCCACTGGGCACGTGGGGGCTGCGAGCGAGGTCGCCGTGGTCGATGGTGAATCGATCGAGATCGACCACCGCCGTCGACGCGCCGTCGGCCACCGACGCGCACACCTTCATCGCCGTCCACAACCCGGACACCCGCGACATCAGAGCAGCGTGCACGCCGAAGTCCAGGACGTCCTGCGAGTCGGCCGGGTACAGCGTGGGCATGTACAGGTCGGCCAAGGCCATCTCCGATGCGCACGGGATGGTCGAGCTCTTCGCGCCGGGGTCGTCGCCCACCAGCGCCACCGCACCACCGGACGGATCGGTGCCGACCATGTTCGCGTGGCGCAGCGCGTCGGTGGCGCGGTCGAGACCCGGCGCCTTGCCGTACCAGTAGCCGACGATCCCGTCGCGCCGCCCGGCGCCGGTGACGGCGAGGTTCCCCACGCGCGCAGCCAGCTGCGATCCCATCACCGCGGTGGCGCCGAGTTCCTCGTTCAGAGCCGGCCGGTGGGTGACGTCGAATGGCTCGAGAATGGATCGCCGTCGGGCGATCTCGAGGTCGTATCCGGCCAGGGGTGAGCCCTCGTAGCCGGAGATGAAGGACGCCGTGTGCAGACCGGCCAGGCGATCGATCCGGGCGCGGTCGGTGACCATGCGCACGAGGGCCTGGATGCCGGTGAGGTAGACCTCGCCGTCGGAGCGGGTGTATCGATCGGGAATCGATGCCTGGTAGGAGCGTTGATCGGGGGCGAGGCTCATGGGATCACCTGAATTCTCGTATGCGATCGGACCACCGAGGGGTGAGCGGAGACCAACCGTATCCTTGCCAGACCTTCTGGTCTGGTCGGCTGGAACGGATCGCTCGCGAGTGTGGCGAACAACACGTTCCGGACGGTCCCAACGGTAACGCGGGAATGGTCAGCGCACCACGATTGCTGCCACGACCAATCCGTCGCGAACCGCCCAGCGACCATCGAAGGCCACCAGGCGATCACCCGAGAGTGTTCGACCACCGACCAGAATGTCGGAGTGGAACGACCCGGCCGGATCGTCTCCGGCGTCGTCGCGTTCGAAGGTGATCGCCGCATCCTCGAATCCCAGCCAGCGCTCGGTGAGCGGGAACCACGCCTTGTAGGTGGCCTCCTTGGCGCAGAACAGCAGCTTGTCCCAATGCACCTGTCGATCCCGGCTCTCGATACCCGCCAGCCACGAACGCTCGCGCTCGATGCTCACGGCAGGCAGAACCCCCTCGGGTAGCGGCTCGTGCGGCTCGGCGTCGATGCCGATCGACCGCACGTCGCGGGTGAAACCCAGTGCGGCCGCCCGATAGCCGTCGGTGTGCGTCATGCTGCCGACCAGGCCCGACGGCCACTTCGGGGACCCCGCGTCGCCGCGGAGGATGGGCGCCTCGGGTACGCCGAGGGTGACCATCGCCCGTCGCGCGCAATGACGAGCGGAGATGAACTCCAGGCGACGCTTCTCCACCGCTCGCGCGATCAGATGCTCCTCGTGCGGGTGCGCCTCGAGCCCTGGCGGGTCACCGAAGAGTTCCTCGGCCGCGATCTCGGGAGGCAGTACCGATCCCAGGAGCGTGGCGCCGGTGGTGCGTTCGGCGCTCACCCGGGGGACCCGCCCCGACGCATCCGCTCCACCTCGGCCTCCATCTCCGGGGTGAGCGGGAAATGGCCTCCGAACTTGTTCAGCGAGCCGGGCGGGTACTCCGGTACCGGCAGAATCTGCCGGTACACCGGATCCGGGAGCCCGCGTCTCTTCCACTCGCGCGGGTAGCCCACCGACACCTCCTCGAAGCGCACCCCGTCGTAGTACGTGGTGCGGGGAATGTGCAGGTGCCCGTAGACGCAACACAGCGCTCGGTATCGCGTGTGCCAATCGGCGGTGGCCACGGTGCCGCACCACATGGCGAACTCCGGGTACATCAGCACCTCGGTGGGCTGGCGCACCAACGGGTAGTGGTTGATCAGAATCGTGCGCATCGACGGATCCAGTGCATCGAGCCGAGCGCGTGTGCTCTCGAGCCGCTCCGCACACCAGGCCTCCATCGAGGCGTAGGGAGTGGGGGTGATCAGGAACTCGTCGGTGGCCACCACGTTGCGCGAGCGAGCAAGGGCAAGGCCGTCGGACTTGCCCACCGTGCCTGCCGGCAGGAACGTGTAGTCGTAGAGCACGAACAGCGGGACCAGGGCGACCGGGCCGTCCTCGTCCGCCCAGACGGCGTACTCGTCCTCCGGTGTCACGACCCCGATCTCCCGGCACATCGCCACCAGCCAGTCGTACCGCGACACACCGTGGATCTGCTGCGGGTCCTTCACGGTGGTGTAGAGCTCGTGATTGCCGGGAACCCAGACGACCTTCTCGAACTTCCCGGCCAGCAACTCGAGTGCCCAGCGAATGTCGTCGGTCTTCTCAGCGACGTCGCCTGCAACGATCAGCCAATCGTGCGCCGACCTCGGCTCGATCGACTCCGTGATCGGACGATTGCCCCGGTGACCTATGTGCAGATCGCTCACCGCCCACAGGGTTGGGGGCGCCGAATCGAGATCTCCTGCGGGGCTCATCCGATCAGTATCCCTTCCCCGCCGCACCGGGCACGTGGGCACCCGTGGTGATCCACGCACCAGAGGCTGCGCGCCACCCCACGGCGGCCAGGCGCAGCACCACGAACAGCACCAGACCCACCCAGATCCCCCGCAGCCCCCAACCGAACGTCAGCGACAGCCAGATCATCGGCAGGAATCCGCCCAACGCCGCCGTCAGCGTGCTGGTACGCAGGAACGCCGCGTCACCGGCGCCGAGCAGTACCCCGTCGAGACCGAACACCGCTCCGGCGATCGGCAGAACCAGCACGAAGAGCCACCAGATGTCGTCCATTCTCTGCATCACCTCTCGATCCGAGGTCAGCAGAGCCGAGACGGCGTCCCATCCCACCGCGAACACCACCGCGAGCACGAGCGCGACCAGCGTGGACCACAGTGTGATTCGCTTGGCCATCGCCCGCACACCGACGCCGTCGTCCCCGCGGTCGACACCGAGGGCGGCACCGATCAACGACTGGCCCGCGATGGCGAGCGAGTCCAGCACCAGGGCGCTGAGGAACCACAACTGCAGGACGAGTTGGTGGGCGGCGACGGTCGCAGCGCCGAAGCGCGCCGCCACCGCCGTGGCGGAGACGAAGCACACCTGAAAGCCCAGCGAGCGCAACACCAGGTCGCGGGCGAGCACCAGATGCTCCCGAACGATCGACCACCGGGGCGCCAGCGGCACCCCGGCCCGCACCAGAGCGCTCAGGAACGCGGCCGCGGCCACGCTCTGACCTGCCACGTTGGCCACGGCAGAGCCGGCCAGGCCCAGGTGCGGTGCACCGAGCAGCCCGTGCACCAGCACCGGGCACAGCCCGGCGGACACCAGGACACCACCGACCACGTAGCGCAGTGGACGCCGAGTGTCCTGGACACCGCGCATCCACCCGTTCCCGGCCAGCGACACCAGGATCATCGGGACACCGAGAACCGCCACCGACAGCCAGTCCCCGGCTCCACCGGCGATGGATGCATCGGCACCGAGTGCGGACACGATCGGACCGAGAGTCAGCTGCACCACGACCACGATCGCCACCCCGAGGGCAAGCGCGATCCACGTTGCCTGGACGCCCTCGCCGACCGCGTCGCGATCGCGGCCCGCTCCGTGCAGTCGCGCGGCGCGCGAGGTGGTGCCGTAGGAGAGGAAGGTCAGCTGTGTGGACACCTGGGTGAGCACCACCGAGCCCACCGCCAGCGATGCGAGCTCGACGGCACCGAGCCGTCCGACGACCACCGAATCCAGCAGAAGGTAGAGCGGCTCGGCCACCAGCACACCCAGGGCAGGAACCGCGAGGGCGAGCAGTGCGCGCCCCGACGCCCGGGTGTGGATCTCGCCCCCGCCTGCGTTGTCGTCGCGTGCGTGCGTCACAGGGTCTCGGCCGTGCTGCTCAGCAGTTCTCGGCGCTGTCGTCGAGGGCGGACACCAGAGCCGCGACGGCACCGTCGATGTCGCCGGGCGCGGTGTAGCCGGCGGAGTAGCGATGACCTCCCCCGCCGAGCGCTGTCGCCACGAGGGAGACGTCGATGCTGTCCTTCGAGCGCAGTGAGACGGTCCAACCGCCATCGGCCTGCTTGAACACGGCGGCCACCCGCGCCTCGGCGGTGGTGCGCACGATGTCGACGACGCTCTCGATCTCCTCCGATCGCAACCCCTGCGAGTCGGCACTGGTGATCACGGCGTACACCAGCCCCGCACCTCCCGCGGCCTGCGGCACGAGCTTCGCCGATCCCAGAACCGCACCCAGCATCGGCAACCAACCGAACGGATGAGTATCGAGCAGGCGACGGGCGATGGCAGCGCCGTCGATCCCCGTGGCGAGCAGGCGTTCGGCGAGCAGATGCGACCCGGGCCGAACCCACCGAAACGATCCGGTGTCGGTGACCAGCCCGGCGAACAGGCAGTGCGCGAGGTGCTCGTCGAGCGGCACACCCCACAGGTCGAGGAGAGTGACGATCACCGCGGTGGTCGACTCGGCCTGCGGATCGATCAGATTGACCGAACCGAAATGCGTGTTGGACAGATGATGATCGATCACCAGCACGTTGTCGGCGCCACTCAGTCGCGAGGCCAGCGCACCCAACCGGCCACTGCTACCGCAGTCGACGGTCACCACCAGATCCACGTTCTCACGAACGTTCGCCGGTGCCACGATGAACTCCCGGCCCGGGAACTGCTCCATCGACTCAGGAACCCGCTCCGGGGCGGCGAAGGCGACCTGGACATCGGCTCCACGCCGAGAGAGCACCAGCGCGAGGGCCAGCCCACTGCCGATGGTGTCGGCATCGGGCTGGACATGACACAGAACCGTGACCGTCGACGCGGCCCCGAGTAGATCGATCGCGCGGGAGAACGGCGGCGTGGCCGCAGACCCGGCGTCAGCGTCCGGCGGCGCCGATCGGGTGGTCGCGGTGGTGTCCGCAGCGGTTCTGTCGATCATCGATCAGTCGGCCTCGGTGTCGGTGGTTCGCGGGGCCTTGTACGGATCGGCCTCCCCGGCCGGTGTCGCATTGGCAGCGACCTCGGCGACCTTGTTGTCGATCTCACGAGCCCGGGCCAGCAGTTCTTCCATGTGGCGGGCGGTATCGGGGACGCGATCGGGCTCGAATGCCAGCGTCGGGGTGTAGCGCACCCCGGTTCCCGCGCCGACCAGGGACCGCAACACACCCTTGGCCTTCTCCAGACCGGCCGCCGCCGCCTCGAAATCGGGTTCGGCGTCGATCGTCTCGCCGAGCACGGTGTAGAAGACGGTGGCGTCGTGAAGGTCCGCTGTGACCTTGGCGTCGGTGATGGTGACGAAATTCAATCGGGGATCCTTGATCTCGGTGTCGATCGCGGTCGCCACGATCGTCACGATTCGCTTGGCAAGCTTGCGAGCCCTCGCCTGATCAACCACGATCGCTCTCCTGTCCGTCAGCCTGGTCGACGTCACGCCGACCACCGATCACTTGGTTCTGGTCATGCCCCCGCCGGTAAAGAGCGCACCGACGGCTCCACGCGGCCCCGTCAGTCGTCGGGTCCGAAGATTCGACGACGCACCGCCAGTAGCTGCACCTCCGGACGATCCGCCACATGCCGCTCGCAGGTGTCGAGTACGTCGTGCAGATGCTCGACGTCGCTGCTGACCAGCGACATTCCGATCAAAGACCGTCGATACCGCTCCTGCTCACCGGATTCTGCGACAGCCACCCCGAAGCGCGCGAGCGACGCCACGAGCGGACGAACCACCGATCGCTTCTCCTTGAGCGAGTGCACATCTCCGAGAAGTACGTCGAGTTCGAGGGCACCGATGTACATGTGCTGACCGAACCCCCCTTCCTGTCCGTTCGAGCCTCCGCCCGCTCCGGGAGCGGACACGACACCCGCCGCGTCCGCTCCCGCATCGTGGCGTCAGTCGCGCGGCTTCTCCCGCAGTTCGTACGCCTCGATCACGTCGCCGACCTTGATGTCGGAGTACGTGACGGTCAGACCACACTCGAACCCGTCACGAACCTCCACCACGTCGTCCTTCTCCCGTCGCAGCGAGCTGATGGTGACCTTCTCGGCGACCACGGCATTGTCGCGGATCAGACGCGCGGTGGCATTGCGGCGCACCACACCCGACGTGACCATGCAGCCGGCAATGTTGCCGACCTTGGACGAGCGGAACATCGCCCGGATCTCGGCCCGACCGAGTTCGACCTCCTCGTAGATCGGCTTGAGCAGACCCTTGAGGGCCTTCTCGATCTCGTCGATGGCCTGGTAGATCACCGAGTAGTACCGGATATCGACGCCTTCGCGGTTGGCCAGCTCGGTGGCCTTGCCCTCGGCCCGCACGTTGAAGCCGATGATCACCGCGTTGGAGGCCGATGCGAGGTTGACGTTGGTCTCGGTCACGCCGCCGACGCCGCGGTCGATCACTCGCAGCTGCACCTCGTCGTCGATGGCGATGCCCAGCAGTGCCTCCTCGAGCGCCTCCACCGTTCCGGAGTTGTCGCCCTTGAGGATCAGGTTCAGCTGCGAGGTCTCCTTCAGAGCCGAATCGAGATCCTCGAGGCTGATGCGCTTACGGCTACGGGCCGCCATCGCATTGCGCTTGCGCGCGTTGCGGCGGTCCGCGATCTGGCGAGCGATTCGATCCTCGTCCACGACGAGAAGGTTGTCACCGGCGCCGGGCACCGAGGTGAAGCCGATCACCTGTACCGGACGCGAGGGCAGTGCCTCGGTGATGTCCTCGCCGTGCTCGTCGACCATCCGCCGCACGCGTCCGTACGCGTCTCCGGCAACGATCGAGTCACCGACCCGCAGGGTTCCGCGAGCGATGAGCACGGTGGCCACCGGACCGCGACCGCGGTCGAGGTGCGCTTCGATGGCCACACCCTGGGCCTCCATGTCCGGGTTGGCCCGCAGATCGAGAGCCGCGTCGGCGGTGAGCAGGACGGCCTCGAGAAGGGCATCGATGTTGGTGCCCTGCTTGGCGGAGATGTCGACGAACATCGTCTCGCCGCCGTACTCCTCGGCCACCAGGCCGTACTCGGTGAGCTGACCGCGAATCTTGGCCGGGTCGGCGCCCTCCTTGTCGATCTTGTTGACCGCCACCACGATCGGCACATCGGCTGCCTGCGCGTGGTTGATCGCCTCCACCGTCTGCGGCATCACGCCATCGTCGGCGGCAACCACGAGGATCGCGATGTCGGTGGCCTTGGCACCGCGCGCACGCATGGCCGTGAACGCTTCGTGGCCCGGCGTGTCGATGAAGGTCACCAGACGCTCGTTGCCGTCGAGCTCGGTGAGCACCTGGTACGCACCGATGTGCTGGGTGATGCCGCCGGCCTCGCCCTCGCGGACCGCAGTGTTGCGGATCGAGTCGAGCAGGCGAGTCTTACCGTGGTCGACGTGACCCATCACGGTCACCACCGGCGGCCGCGACTCGAGCTCGTCCTCCCCGCCCTCGTCCTCGCCGTAGGTGAGGTCGAACGACTCGAGAAGCTCCCGGTCCTCGTCCTCAGGACTGACGACCTGCACGACGTAGTTCATCTCGCCGCCGAGCAGTTCGAGGGTCTCGTCGTTGACCGACTGTGTGGCCGTGACCATCTCACCGAGATTGAACAGGGCCTGAACCAGTGCGGCCGGGTTCGCGTCGATCTTCTCCGCGAAGTCCGAGAGCGAGGCTCCCCGGGCCAGGCGAATAGTCTCGCCGTTACCGCGAGGCAGCCGCACACCGCCGACGGCGGGTGCCTGCATGTTCTCGTATTCGGCGCGCTTGGCCCGCTTCGACTTGCGTCCACGACGAGGCGCGCCACCGGGGCGACCGAAGGCGCCCGCTGCACCCCCGCGACCACGCTGACCGCCACCGCCGGGCCGACCGCGGAATCCACCGGCCGCGGGCGCTCCGGCTCCGGGGGCGCCGGGAGCGCCGCCGCGGTACCCGCCACCGCCGCCACCGGGTCCCGGACGGGCACCGGGTGCACCGGGACGGCCGGGACGCCCGCCCGGCGAGGGTGCCGGGCGCGCCGACCGCGACGGCATGGCGCCGGGGTTCGGTCGCGGCGGCATGCCGCCGGGATTGGGTCGGGGACCGCCGGGGCGCGGACCGCCCTGACCGGCCGGCGGACGCGGAGGTGCGCCGGGCACGATCGGTCGCGGGCCGCCCTGACCGGGTGTCGGCCGACCGACTGCGCCGGGGCGAGGTGCCTGACCGGGTGCCGGGCGGGCAGCCGGACGCTCGACCGGAGCGGACGAGTAGGGGTTGTTGCCCACGCGCGGGGCCTTGGGGCCCGGACGTGGTCCCGCCGGTGCGGGAGCGGCTGCGGCAGCCGGAGCCGCGGGCGCCGACGGCGCAGACGTCGCGGCGGGCGCCGACGGTGCAGCCGGCGGAGCTTCGACCACCGGGTGAACCTGCGCGGGCGCCGCGACCTCGGGGGCGGGCGCCGAGCGGGGACCGGGACGCGGACCGCCGGGCTTGGGACCGCGGGTCGGCGCGGGGGTGGGGGCCGCGGGCGCTGCGCCCGCGTTTGCTGCTGCCGAGGGGAAGGACTCCCTCAGACGGCGCGCGACGGGTGCTTCCACCGTCGACGACGCCGATTTGACGAACTCGCCCTGCTCCTTGAGCCGTGCGAGTAGATCTTTGCTCGTGACGCCGAGTTCTTTGGCCAACTCGTGCACGCGGGCCTTGCCTGCCACTGCTCTCCTCACTGAGAGGTCGAGCGTGGCCCCTGTCATGGGTGCCCGCGCGACCTCGGGTTATGTCCGATGGACGTTCATTGCTGCGTCACGGTGTGCTCATGGGTTCGTGTACCTGTTCTTCTCGTGAAGCCTTTAACCGGGTAAGCCTGAAGCCGGGTGGATCCAGAGACCGGGTGGAGCGTGTGTCCCGTGGTACGAGACCGTTCAGTGCCGGTCGCCGAGGAGATCTCGACGAACAGCGGTGAGATCGGGAGAACCCGATCTGCGGAGCGCCCGCCCGAAGGCTCGGCGCCGCTCCGCCTGGTGCAGACACTGCGGATCGGGATGCAACCATGCACCTCGACCCGGTAGTACTCGGCGGTGGTCCACCTCGACGCGCCACGAGCCGTCGTGGTCGACCCGTGCAACCATCCGCACCAGATCGCGGACCAGTGAGCGACCCCGACATCCGACGCACGTGCGCTCCGGGAGAACCGGAGAGCTCTGCTCACCATCGGGGTCGCACTGAACCACGCACCACTCTAGCGCCGCGACCTCCTGTTCGGACAATCGCGCACTCACCCGCGCGTTGCACCGTCCGGCGCGGCTTCGGGGCGGGTCTCGGCGGCGTCGCTGCGGATGTCGATCCGCCAGCCGGTCAGTCGCGCCGCCAACCGTGCGTTCTGACCTTCCTTCCCGATCGCCAGGGACAGCTGATAATCGGGCACCACCACCCGAACCGCCCGCGCTGCGGCGTCGACCACCGTCACCGACACCACCTTCGACGGTGAGAGGGCGTTGCCGACGAAGCGGGCCGGATCGTCGTCGTAGTCGATGATGTCGATCTTCTCGCCGCCGAGTTCGCTCATCACGTTGCGCACCCGCTGGCCCACCGGCCCGATGCACGCGCCCTTGGCGTTGAGGCCCGGAACCGTCGAGCGCACCGCGATCTTCGATCGGTGTCCCGACTCGCGCGCCACCGACACGATCTCCACGGAACCGTCCGCGATCTCGGGTACCTCCAGGGCGAAGACCTTTCGGACGAGGTTCGGGTGCGTGCGACTGAGGTTGATCTGCGGGCCACGCGCGCCTCGCGAGACCCCGATGACGTAGCACTTGATGCGATCGCCGTGCTCGTACGTCTCGCCGGGAACCTGCTCGGCCTGCGCCAGGGTGGCCTCGACTCCCGCGTCGGTCCCGATCCGCACCACCACGGTGCCCCGCGCGTTGGCCCTGGTGTCGCGGGAGACGACGCCACCGACGATCTCGCCTTCGTGTGTGGAGAACTCGCCGTAGGTCCGCTCGTTCTCCGCATCCCGCAGTCGCTGCAGAATCACCTGGCGGGCCGTCGTGGCGGCGATGCGTCCGAAGCCCTCGGGGGTGTCGTCGTACTCGGCGACGACATTGCCCTGATCATCGAGCTCGCGGGCCATCACCCGAACGGTTCCCGACTTGCGGTCGATGACGACGTGGGCCGAGCTCTTGTGGCCCTCGGTGTGCTTGTATGCCGTGAGCAGGGCGGACTCGATGGTCTCGATGACCATGTCGATCGAGATACCCTTCTCGGCTTCGATGGCCCGCAGCGCGGTGATGTCGATGTTCACGTCGGAAGGTCCTGTCCTACTCGTCGGGGCTGTCGGGGCTGTCTACAGGAACACTGAGCTCGGGAGCAGTGAGCGGGTCCACGCGGCCGGGGGTGACCCCACCGGCCAGTTCGATCTCGAGCGGGTTGGGTGTGCGGAACTCGACCTGAACCACCGCGTCGCTGATCTCTGCCAGCGCCACCGTGCGCACCGCCGGTCCGCTGCGGGTGCGCTCGACGATGTCGACGCAGACGCCGTCCGTGCGTCCGACCCGCCCCTCCATCGGGGTGCCGTCGGCGAGGACGAACGTGACCAGCCGCCCCCGTGCTCGCACCCAGTGGCGGGCAAGCGTGAGGGGGCGCTCGACTCCCGGTGTGGTCACCTCGAGGTTGTAGGGGGTGTTCCCTCCGTCGTCGAGCGCATCGAGAATCTCCGAGACCGTGCGGCTCAGATCGGCGATCGCGTCGAGCTCGAATCCCCGGTCGCGGTCGACCACCACGCGAACCACGCTGTGAGAACCGGCACGAGTGACCACGACCTCCTCGACATCGCAGTCCAACCTCTCGGAGTTCCGCTCGAGAAGATCGATCACCTGCTCCCGGGTCGGAATCGGCATCGGTGATCTCCTCGTTCAGTTGTGACGTGCTCGGACGGTGACGTGCTCAGAACACGGGGTGTGTGCCGGGGTTCTCCACCGTACCGCCCGCGCTCTGCCCGAGGCGAGCGCCTCCCCTGCTGGTGTCGGATTCCGACTCTCAGGTGCGGGGCTGGCACGATGTGGGCGTGCCGAACACCGTGACCTCATCTGTGACCCGGCGTCAGGCGCTGAGAGCGGGCACGATCCTGGTCGGTGCCGGCGGGATCAGCGCAGCACTGATCGCCTGTGGGAACGAGTCCGACCGAGGGCCGACCGAGGTGGACCCGCTCGTCGACGCCCTGGACGCAGCGCGCGCGGATGCGGCGTCTGCCACCGCGGCCATCGTGTCCTCCCCGGCGCAACGCAACGCGCTGACAACCATCTCGGCCGAACGGAGCGCGCACGCCGACGCGCTGGCCCGCGAGGTGGCGCGCCTCGCCGATCGCTTCGCACCGACACCGACACCGGGCACCGGTTCGGCACGGACGACTGCCCCCACCGCGCCCGCGACCACCGACGCCGTTCGCGACGCACTCACGCGCTCGGCCCGCTCGGCAGCCGATCTGGCAGTGTCCCAGCGGGGGTACCGCGCGGGCCTCCTCGGCGCGATCAGCGCCTCGTGCGCGGTCTCGGCGGAGGTGACACTGGCGTGAGTACACCCACCCCCGAGCAGCAGGCCCTCCTCGACGCGCTCGGCGCGGAGTACGGGGCGGTGTTCGCGTTCGGGCTCGTCGCCGCGTTCACGTTGCCCGAGCGCGCTCTCCTGGTCTCGGCCCACACCGAGGCACACCGCGCCCGCCGCGACGCGACGATCGACGCACTGACCGCAGCCGGCGTGCCCGTGCCCGAGCCGGCAGCCGGCTACTCGGTTCCGCTGGCCGTGCGCGACGCGACGACCGCAGCGCAGCTTGCCCTGCGCGTGGAGATGGACACCTCCGTCGCGTGGCGGTCGGTGATCGAGCGCAGCGACACGGCCGATACGACGTCCGCGGCCGTGACGGCCCTGACCGACAGCGCGATGCGGGCGGCCCAGTGGCGGGTGATTCTCGGGATATCCCCGGCCACGGTTGCGCTGCCGGGGCAACCCTGACGAGCCGCTCGCGTTCGTTCGCCGGCCCTGTCAGCGGCCAAGCAGTGCAAGCACCTCTGCCGTGGCATCCGTCGACGCCACATTTCGTGTCTCGCCGCTGAGGCGATCCTTGATCTCGATGGTTCCCTCCGCCCACCCGCGACCGAGAACGACGACGTAGGGGGATCCGAGGAGCTCGGAGTCCTTGAACTTCACCCCGGGGGACACCTTCGGGCGGTCGTCGAGAACGACCTCGACACCGCGCGAGTCGAGCTCGCGGGCGAGGTCCTCGGCGCCGGTTCGCGCGCCGTCGTCCTTGTTGGCGATCACGATGTGTACCGCGGCGGGTGCGACCTCGACCGGCCACCGAAGTCCCTTGTCGTCGTGAGTCTGCTCGGCGATGACCGCGACCAGGCGCGAGACACCTATGCCGTACGAACCCTGGAGCAGGCGAACGGGTTTGCCGTCCTCCCCGAGTACGTCCACCGAGAACGCATCGGTGTACTTCGTACCCAGCTGGAAGATGTGACCGATCTCGATGCCGCGGGCGGTGACCAGGGTCCCGCGCCCGTCCGGGGAGGGATCACCGTCGCGGACCTCGGCCGCCTCGATGGTGCCGTCGGGAACGAAGTCGCGTCCGGCCACGAGGTCCACCACGTGGTTCCCGAGCGAGTCTGCACCGGTGATCCACCGCGAACCCGTCACCACACGGGGGTCGACGAGGTAACGAACACCGTTGTCCTGCAGAGCCTTCGGGCCGATGTAACCGCGAACGAGGAACGGGTTCGCGGCGAACTGCGCGTCACCGATCATCGTGAACTCTGCCGGCGCCAACGACGCCTCGAGGCGCTTGTCGTCCACCTCACGGTCACCGGGAATCCCGATGCCGAGCAGTTCTGTTCGCCCGTCCGGGTGCGTCAGCTCCACGATGATGTTCTTGAGCGTGTCCGCGGCCGTCACCGTGCGCCCCAACCCTGCCGAGTTGGCCCAGTCGACGAGCGTGGCGATGGTGGGTGTGTCACCGGTCGCATGGACGGTGGCCGCGGGAAGTCCGTCGAGCGGGATCTCCGGCGGCGCCGGCGTGATCACGGCCTCGACGTTGGCGGCGTAACCGGATTCCGGGCACCGCACGTAGGTGTCCTCCCCGATGGGACTCGCGGCGAGGAACTCCTCGGACGCACTTCCGCCCATGGCGCCCGACGTGGCGGCGACGATCACGTAGTCGATGCCCAGCCGGGCGAAGATCCGCTGGTAGGCCTCGCGATGAGCGTGGTAGGCCTGCTTCAGACCTCCCTCGTCGAGGTCGAACGAGTACGAGTCCTTCATCACGAACTCGCGCCCGCGCAGGATGCCCGCTCGAGGCCGCTCCTCGTCGCGGTACTTGGTCTGGATCTGGTAGAGCACGACCGGCAGGTCCTTGTAGGAGCTGTACTCCCCCTTGACCGTCAACGCGAACAGTTCCTCGTGCGTCGGCCCGAGCAGCATGTCCACCCCACGCCGGTCCTTGAGTCGGAACAGGCCGGGCCCGTACTCGGTCCACCGGTTGGTGGTCTCGTACGGCTCACGCGGCAGCAGCGCCGGCAGCGAGATCTCCTGCGCGCCGATCGCATCCATCTCCTCGCGCACGACGCGTTCGATGTTGCGCAGCACCCGTAGCCCCAACGGCAGCCAGGAGTACACACCCGGCGCGATCCGGCGGACGTAGCCCGCGCGCACGAGCAGCTTGTGGCTGGCCACCTCGGCATCGGCAGGATCGTCGCGCAGCGTGCGCAGGAACAGGCGGGACAGGCGGGTGATCACAGTGGCCGATCCTAGACCGAGGCCACCCGGGTAGCGTTGGCTCGGTGCTGGTTGTGCTCCCCCCTTCCGAGACCAAGGCAGTCGGCGGTGCCGGCGCCCCCCTCGACCCCGCCACGCTGTGGCTTCCGGAACTGACGGCGGTGCGCACGACGCTGCTCGACTCCCTGATCGACCTCGCCGCGGACCCCGACGCCGCGCGCGCCGCGTTGGGGGTGAGCGCTGCCAAGCTCGACGAGATCGAGGACAACGCCCGGTTGCGCACCGCACCGACCACACCGGCGCTGACCCGGTACACCGGCGTGCTCTACGACGCCCTCGGCGCCCGGACGTTCACACGCGCACAGAGGGCGCGCGCGGGCGAGCGCATCGCCATCGGATCGGCTCTGTTCGGCATCGTCCGCGCCGACGACGCCATCCCCCGCTATCGCCTCTCGGGCGGGTCGGCACTGCCCGGCATGCCGACGCTGCGAGCGATGTGGCGTCCGGTGCTCGGCGACGCCGTGGCCCGCGCCGCCACCGGGCTGGTCGTCGACCTGCGCTCCGGGGCGTACCAGCAGTTGGGACCAATACCGGGCGCCGTCACCGCGACCGTTCTGACCGAACAAGCCGACGGTTCGCGCACGGTGGTCAGTCACTTCAACAAGCACCACAAGGGACTGCTGGCGCGCGCTCTGACGGTGTCTCGGGCCGAGCCGAGCGATGCTCGCGCGGTGGTCGCCGTCGCCCGACGCGCGGGACTGCGCGCCGAGGTGGCCGACCCCACCCGGATCGTCGTCCTGACCGAGTGAGTTGCCCTTCTCAGGCCATGACCGCGTCCTGCGCGGCCTTGGCCTGCGCGACGTCGTCCGCGGTGTAGCGGATCCCCTGCGCGGCCAGGGCCACCAGCAGGGTGATCACGGCGCACCCGAGCAAGCCCGCCGTGTAGCCCTCGCCGAGGGCGATCAGCTCGGGCCGGTCCATCCCGACTGCCGAGCCGGTGCGCCCACCGAGGTCGACTGTGCGGGCGGCGCCGATCGCGCTGATCACGGCGAGGCCGAGCGGACCACCGATGTTCTGGCCGACCAGGGCGATGGCGGTGAGCGGGCCCACCTGATCCATCGGGACGTTGGCGATCGCGCACAGCGGCAGCGCCACGACCGACAGGCCCACACCGAGGCCGATGCCCAGGACCGGCACGGCAAGATGCGGCCAGTAGCTCGAGTCGATGGTGATCGTCGAGGAGTAGATGAGGTTGACGATCGAGATCGAGCATCCGATCGCCACGAGGTAGCGCGGCGGCATCCGTTGGGCCAGCCACTGGGCGATGCCGGCCGAGATGCCCATTCCGACGCCGAACGGGATGAAGGCCAAGCCGGCTTCGAGCGGTGTGTACTTGAGCACGTCCTGCACGAGCAGGGCGACAGTGACCGTCATCGCGAACATCACCGCACCGGAGAAGAAGATCGCGATGAACGTGAACACCCGGTTGCGGTCGGCGAACAGTCCCAGCGGGAGCAGCGGGTTCTTCGACGTGCGCTGGACCACCAGGAAGGCGCCGAGCAGCGCAACCCCGAGAACGAACGACATCACGATCACCGGATCCCCCCAGCCGCGTTCGGGTGCCTCGACCAGACCGAACACCACAGCGGTGGACCCGATGGTGGCCAGCACCGACCCGGGAACATCGAGCGGCTTGCGCTCGAATTTCGCCTCGACGAGCGAACGTGCACCGACGGCGAGGATGAGCAGACCGATCGGGAGGTTGATCAGGAAGATCCAGCGCCACGACACCTGGGTGAGCGCACCACCGATGATCAGGCCGCCGAAGGATCCGACGCCGGTCATCGCGGCGTAGATCGCGATCGCCTGGTTACGCACCTTGCCCGGGGCGAAGGTGGTGGCGACGAGCGCGAACGCGGTGGGCGAGGCCACCGCGGCCCCGGCGCCCTGGATACATCGCGCGATCACCAGCATCGCCTCGTTCTGCGCCAGACCACAGGCCGCGGAGGCGAAGGTGAACAGCGCGACACCGAGGAAGAACATGCGACGACGGCCGAACGCGTCGCCGAGGCGACCACCGAGGAGCATCAGGCCGCCGAAGGCGAGGACGTAGGACGAGATGACCCATGTACGACCCGCATCGCTGAGCCCGAGGTCCGCCTGCAGTGGCGCCAGCGCGAGGTTGACCACGGTGCCGTCGAGCACCGCCATCAATTGCGTGCCGCTCAGCGCGATGATCGCCAGACCGAGGGCTCGCTCGGTCACCGGGTAGGTGATCTGCTCGTGCTCGCCGGCCGCTTGCTTACTCGTCGAAGTGTCTGACACGTGATGAAGGTTACTGGGTCCCGGACGCGAAGCCAGCCACCGGCCCGATCACGATCACCGCGGGCGGCCTGATTCCCTCCTCGCGGACACGGGCGCCGAGGGTGGACAGGTCCGCCCGCAGAACCCGCTCGGTTCGGGTCGTCCCCTCCTGCACCACGACGACAGGGGTGTCGGACGGGCGCCCCCCGCGGATGAGCACGTCGGCGAACTCGGTCGCGCGCTCGACGGCCATCAACAGAACGAGCGTGCCCTTCAACGCGGCCAGCGCCGCCCAGTCGACCAGTGAGTCGGGGTGATCGGGGCGCAGATGTCCGGAGACCACGACGAACTCGTGTGTGACGCCGCGGTGCGTCACCGGTACGCCGGCAGCCGACGGCACCGAGATGGCGCTGGAGATGCCGGGCACCACCGTCACCTGCACACCGGCAGCCGCACAGGCCTGAACCTCCTCGTAGCCGCGGCCGAAGACATACGGGTCGCCACCCTTGAGTCGGACCACGAAGCGTCCCGCCTTGGCGTGTGAGACGAGCGCGTCGTTGATCGCCTCCTGCGCCATGAAGCGGCCGTACGGAATCTTCGAGGCGTCGATGACCTCCACGTCGGGGCCGAGCTCGGCGAGCAGCTCCGGTGGTGCCAGGCGATCCGCGACCACCACGTCGGCACGAGCCAGCAGTCGTCGTCCACGCACGGTGATCAGGTCGGGATCACCGGGTCCACCGCCGACCAGCGCCACGGACCCGAGCGTGGTCGAACCCGTCTCCGCGTCGTTCTCCGGTGAACCCGAGGTGAGCCCGCGCGCCTCGAGTGCGTCGAGGACGGCGTTGCGGACGGTGACCGAGCGCCGATGGTGTCCGTCGGCGAGTACGCCGACGGTCAGGCCGTCGTACTGGGCCGTCGCCGGGGTCACGGCGGTCCCGTCACGCGCGGCATCGGCGCGCACGCAGAAGACTCGGGCGGCGGTGGCCTCGGCAACCACCTCCTCGTTGACCCCCGGGTCGTCGGTGGTGGCGATGGCGTACCACGCGTCCGCGAGATCTCCGGACCGGTAGTCGCGAAGTTCGAGTTCGATCTGCCCGAAGTCGGCCAGGGCCTCGACGGCCGGGGTGACCGATCGCGCGATCACGACGACCCTGGCGCCGCAGGCGAGCAGCAGCGGGATCCGCCGCTGAGCCACCGATCCGCCCCCGACGACAACCACTCGACGCCCCCGCAGGTCGAGGCCCGCCAGGTACGGGGATTCGGTGTCGTCCACGACGATTGACCCTAGTGCCTGATCAGTCGGCGTACCGGGCGGCGGCCACCGTCACGCACCCGAGGACGGTGCGCGCGAGTATCGGATGCACCGCGCCCGACGCCAACAGCGCCGCCGCCTCGGCAACCGATCCGGCGCCCACCGCCGAGCGCACACGACGCGAGAGTGCGACGCCGGGTACCGCGTCGAGCTCGGCAGCGCTGAAGCCGACGACGGGAACTGCGCGTCTGCGGGCGACCTCGATCAGCGCGGGTGAGGCGAGACGGCGATCGATCGTGGCGAGCAGCGCGACCTCCCCGGCGCGGTCTGCCCAGAGCAGAGCCGCCTCCAGATCGTCGACGGTGACGCACGAGCGGGCACCGAGCCCGGCGACCACCCTCACCGCCGCGTCCCCACCCGTTCGGCGGCCGCGACCAACCGGCCGAGCCCGACGGCTGTGGCCACCGGGTGGGTGTGCAGGTACGACGCGTGCACGCCGCCCCCCGCGGCCACATAGCCCTCGCGAACCACCCGTGCCGGCACGCCCGGTTCGCTCTCCCGCAGAAATCCCCATGCCGACGCGATGTCGCCCCCGCGCACGACGGCGGTGCGGTGGAACTCGTGGCCGGTCACCCGCGTGCCGGCGTCGAACATCACCGAGTCGGTGAGTGCGACCGCGTCGCGGTAGCCGAGGGTGAGGCGGTTGCCGAAGCGCGCGTCGATGTCGAGCACCCCGGCCATGGCATGGTCGTCGAGAGTGGCGGCCAGGTACAGCAGACCTGCGCATTCGGCGTGCACGGGCGCGCCCGTGCCGATCAGCTCCGCGATCTCACGAAGAAGCGCGTCGTTCTCGGCCAGTTCGGGGGCGTGAAGCTCCGGGAACCCACCCCCGATCAGAAGGGCGGACGTTCCCGCGGGCAGGGAATCGGTCCGTGGATCGAACACCTCCACCCGCCCGCCGGCGGCCTCGAGGATCTCGCGCTGCTCGGCGTAGCCGAAGGTGAACGCCGGCCCACCGGCCACCGCGATGACCGGAGCGATCGTGGGGCGATGATCGGGTGTGGGCGGTGTCCAGGGCGAACACGACGGCACCCGAGCGGTGTCGGCGATCCGGACCAGCGCGTCGAGATCGATGTGGCGAGCGGCCAGGTCGGCCATCGCGGCCACCGCATCGTGTGCCTCGGTGCCGTGTTCGGTCGCGGTGACCAGTCCGAGGTGACGGGACGGCACGGTCAGGGCCGCGGTGCGCGGGATCGACCCCAGAACGGGCACGCCCACCGCCTCGCATGCTCGTCGCAGTATCTGTTCGTGACGGGCACTGCCGACCCGATTGAGAATCACCGCGGCCACCCGCACCTGCGGGGCGAAGGTGGCGAACCCCTGCACCAGAGCGCCGATGGAATGGGACTGCCCGCGGCCGTCGACCACCAGCACCACCGGTGCGCCCAGCGCGTCGGCGACATCGGCGGTCGACCCGGCCGCGAGGGTGGTGATCGGTGCCGACGAGTCGATGCGGCCGTCGAAGAGCCCCATCACGCCCTCGACCACGGCGACGTCGCATCCCCTGCTTCCGTGCGCGAGCAGCGGAGCCAGCATCTCCCGGCCCACCATGACCGGATCGAGGTTGCGGCCGATGCGTCCGGCGGCGAGAGCGTGGTAACCGGGATCGATGTAGTCGGGGCCCACCTTGAACGGCGCCACCCGGTGACCGGCGGCGCGCAGGGCGCCCATGATCCCGGTCGCGACGGTGGTCTTCCCGCTGCCGGACGACGGCGCAGCGATCACCAGCGCCCTCACCGCACGGGGCCAGACTCGCTCGCCGCTACCACCGGGCGTTCACCACTCGATACCCCGCTGACCCTTGCGCCCGACATCCATCGGATGGGCGATCTTGGTCATCTCGGTGACCAGATCAGCAGCCTCGACGAGCGCTGCGGGAGCGTGGCGCCCGGTGATCACCACGTGTTGCCCACCAGGGCGGGCCGCAAGCGTGGCGACCACCTCGTCGACGTCGATCCACCCCCAGTGCAGCGGGTAGGTGAACTCGTCGAGAACGTAGAAGCGGTGCCGCTCGCTCTCGAGTCGCCGAGCGATCTCGCGCCACCCCTCCACGGCATCGGCAGCGTGGTCGGACTCGTCACCGTGTTTGCGCGACCACGACCAGCCCGAGCCCATCTTGTGCCACTCCACCGCGCCACCGACACCTTCGGCGTCATGGAGCTCGCCGAGCCGTCGGAACACCGCTTCCTCGCCGACCTTCCATTTCGCACTCTTGACGAACTGGAACACACCGATGTCGAAACCCTGGTTCCACGCACGCAGCGCCATCCCGAACGCGGCAGTGGACTTTCCCTTGCCCTCACCGGTGTGCACCGCCAACACCGGCTGATTGCGTCGCGCGCGTGTGGTCAGGCCATCGTCGGGGATACTCCCCTGCAGCGGAACACCCTGTGGCACCGACGTTCTCCGTTCTCGGACGGTCGACTCTGGCGGTCAGGCCGCGGCGCGGACGATGCCTGCGACACGATGGGACGACAGCTCCGGAAGACTGATGTGCTCAGCCCCGAGAACGAGCGCGATCTCGCGGGCCAACCCCAGGCGGACCATACCGGCCTCGCAGTCCACCACCACACAGGCCACCGACTCGGCTGCCAGGCGGGCCGCGGCCGTCCTCGCGCGCCCCACGGGATCAGGGCCACCGTTCGCCCGTCCATCGGTGAGCAGGACCACCAGGGGGCGCCGCCGTCCGTCACGAGCGCGTTCGCGCAGAACCAACTCCCGGGTACGCAACAGACCCGCCGCCAGCGGGGTTCGCCCTCCGGTGCGCAGATCGCGCAGCCGCGCGACGGCGATGTCGACGGACGAGGTGGGCGGCAGAACGACCTCGGCTGTCGATCCGCGCATGGTGATGACGGCAACCTTGTCCCGGCGCTGATACGCATCGCGCAGCAACGACACGATCGCCCCCGTCACGGCCGACAGCCGATCGCGCGCAGCCATGGATCCCGAGGTGTCGACCACGAACACGACGAGGTTGCCCTCGCGCCCTTCACGGACAGTTCCCCGCAGATCCGCACCGATGATGCGGACCCCGGACCCTGCGCGTTCTACGCCTGTCCGCTCCCCGCCGGTCCGCTCCACGCCGGTCCGCTCCACGCCGGTCCGCTCCCCGCCGGTCCGCTCCATGGCCGCAAGGACCGACCCCACCAGGTGCACCGCGGATCCGGTGTAGGAGGTGGGGCGGACCGACCGCCCCGCGGCGGTGCGCGAGCGGGACCGGCGACCCGGTGCCCCCTCCCCGACACCGGGAACCTCCAGCAGCCGCGTCGCGAAGCGTGGCGTGGGTGCCCCGATGGAGGAGTCGCCCGCAGCTCCGCTCCCCACCGGCGTCCGCTCGGGTGCGGACGGCGCGGGTGGGTTCTGGGCAGATGCAGACTGCTCCGGGGCGCCGTCGTCGGGACCGGAACCGTGACCGCCGGGAGGTGGATCGGGATCGAGGTCCGGCTCGGCCTCGGCGGCGGCCTCGCGCATCTTCTCGTCCATCTCGGACTCGTCGACACCAGGTGCATCGAACGGGTCGCGTCGACGCCGGTGCGGCAGGGCCAGTTCGGCGGCGACCCGCACGTCCTGCTCGGCCACCGAGGTGGCACCCCGCCACGCAGCGTGGGCAACCGCCGTGCGGGCGACGACGAGGTCGGCGCGCATCCCGTCGACGTCGAACGCCGCGCACAGCGCCGCGATCCGGCGCAGTTCGGTGTCCGGGAGTTCGGTGGCGGACACGCGAGCGCGGGCCGCGGCGATGGCGTCGGCGACAGCGGCGTCCGCCGCGGCGTACGTCGCGGCGAATGCATGCGGGTCGTGCTCGTAGGCAAGACGCCGACGAATCACCTCCACACGTGTGTCCACCTCGCGCGAGGCTGCGACGTCCACCGCCAATCCGAAGCGGTCCAGCAGCTGCGGGCGCAGTTCACCCTCCTCCGGATTCATGGTGCCCACCAACACGAATCGGGAGGGATAGGAGTGCGAGATCGCGTCGCGCTCGACGTGCACGCGCCCCATCGCGGCGGCGTCGAGAAGCAGGTCGACGAGGTGATCGTGCAGCAGGTTCACCTCGTCGACGTAGAGGATCCCGTTGTGTGCGGCGGCGAGCAATCCGGGCGAGAACGCATGTTCGCCGTCGCGAAGGATGCGCTGGACATCGACGGAACCGACCACGCGATCCTCGGTGGCGCCGACCGGAAGTTCCACCAGTCGGGCCGGGCGGGGCTCGGTGTCGGTGCCCGGCGGCACGGGTATCGGAGGAAGAAGTGCCGCGAGTGCGCGCACCACGGTCGACTTCGCGGTGCCCTTCTCGCCGCGCACCAACACCCCACCGATCGCGGGGTGAACGGCGCACAGGGTCAGCGCCAGACGCAGCCGGTCCTGGCCGACTATCGCGGAGAACGGGTAGCCGGGCGGCGCCGGGTCCTCACTCCACGCGGTGGTCAGCTCGCCTGCCACTGGCTGCCGCCACCGCGGCGCATGGGCGTGTGCGGAATTCCGTCCTCGAGAACCTCGTCGCCGTCCTTGGAGAAGCCGTGCTTGGCGTACATGTCCACGAGGTAGCTCTGAGCGTTGATGCGGCACGGCGCCGAGCCGGTCTCGGCGAGGGCAGCGCGCAGGAGCCGGGTGGTGTGTCCCTGACCTCGCGCGGAGCGCTGGGTGCACAGGCGCCCTATCCGGAAGGACTTCTCGCCGTTGTCGTGCTCCTCGAGCAGTCGCAGGGTG
The DNA here is from genome assembly GCF_054979605.1 of Rhodococcus sp. AZ1. Lineage (NCBI taxonomy): Bacteria > Bacillati > Actinomycetota > Actinomycetes > Mycobacteriales > Nocardiaceae > Rhodococcus > Rhodococcus sp. AZ1. The sequence goes on along the minus strand of NZ_JBUEQF010000008.1, from coordinate 147,781 downwards.
CACACCACTTCGCCGTCACGCTCGAGCCAGAAGTGGCGGGTGTCCGACAGCAGGTCCTTACCGTCGAGCTCCGGATAGGCGCATGCCTGTTCGACGACGAACACCTCGACCCGCAGCTTGAGGAGCTCGTAGAGCATCTTGTTCGACAGATCCAGAGCCCAGGATCTCTTGAGGCTTGCCGTCGCGGTGGTCATGGGGTGTTGCTATCACACACCGGCGGTGCGTGCGAGTTGCCGACCGCGACCCAGACGCAGGGTCGCCGTTGTGCGCGACCAGATCTCACTGAACAGGCCGGGGTTCTCCGCGAGCTTGAGCCCGAGTGAGGGGACCATGTCGCGGATCTTCGGTTCCCACGAGACGTACTGCTCGGGGAAGCATTTGCGCATCACGTCGAGCATCGCGGGCACGGCGGTCGACGCTCCGGGCGAGGCACCGAGCAGCCCCGCCATGGTGCCGTCGGCCGCGCTGATGACGGCGGTTCCGAACTCGAGCACCCCACCGGCGCCCTGCGGGCGGATCACCTGAACACGCTGGCCCGCCGTGACGAACTCGAAGTCCTCCGCCTTGGCCGTCGGCATGAACTCCTGCAGCGTGCGCACGCGAGCGGCCGGCGACTGCGCCAACTCCCCCACGAGGTACTTGACCAGGGACAGCTCGCTGACACCGACGTTGAGCATGGGCAGGAGGTTCCCCGGCCGTACCGAAGAGATGAGGTCGGTGGCCTTGCCCTGCTTGAGGAACTTCGGGGACCATCCGGCGTAGGGCCCGAACAGCAGGCCCGGCTTGCCGCCGATCACCCGGGTGTCCAGGTGCGGAACCGACATCGGCGGGGCGCCCACGGATGCCTTGCCGTAGACCTTGGCGCGATGCTGGCCGATCAGGTCCGGGTTGGTGCACCGCAGCCATTCGCCGCTGACCGGGAATCCACCGAACCCCTTGGCCTCCTTGATGCCTGCAGCCTGCAGCAGGTGCAGCGCACCGCCGCCGGCGCCGACGAACACGAACTTGGCGTTGACCTTGCGTCGCTCGCCGGTTCGGCGGTTGAGCACGTCGACGTTCCACGAACCGTTGGACTGCTTGTCGATATCGCGCACCTCGTGGCCGAAGTGCACGGTGCCCCCGGCCGAGGCGGTGTAGTTGATCAGCTGCTTGGTCAGCGACCCGAAGTCCACGTCGGTGCCGCCCTCGGACCAGTTCAGGGCAATGGGGTCGGAGAAATCGCGCCCCTGAGCCATCAGCGGGAGGCGGCGGGCGAACTCGTCCTCGTCGTCGATGTACTCGAGGTCGGGGAACAGCGGGTTGCCGGCGAGGGCCTCGTACCGGGCCCGCAGGTACTTCACGTTGTCGGCGCCGTGCACGAAGCTCACGTGCGGAATCGGGTTGATGAACGTCGACGGCTCGGCGAGTATGTCGTGCTCGAGCGCGTACGCCCAGAACTGACGTGAGACCTGGAACTGTTCGTTGACGCTCAGGGCCTTGGTGATGTCGACCGAGCCGTCCTTGTTCTGCGGCGTGTAGTTGAGCTCGCACAGGGCCGAGTGTCCGGTACCCGCGTTGTTCCACGGGTCGCTGCTCTCCGCTGCGGCTGCGTCGAGGCGCTCGAAGACGGTGATCGACCACGTGGGCTCGACCTGACGCAGCAGCGTGGCGAGCGTCGCGCTCATGATGCCGGCACCCACGAGCACCACGTCGGTGGAGGCGGGAGCGGAGTTCTGGGGTGTCGCGTCGTGATCGGCCACTGCTGTATCGACTTCCTTCGTCCTGGGGTGCTCTGATTCTCGTGGTGCCTGACGATCTGGTGGTGCCTGACACGGTGGTGTGTCCAATTGTGCCCTTCGCGACCGGCCGCGTACTCCCATTAGGCTGTGAGCGTGACTACATGGGCACCCGACGTACTCGGCGACGGCTACGAGAGCACGACGATACCGCTCGGAGATGACCCCGATGGACCCGGTGAGGTGCTCGCCACCCTGGTCAGACACACACCGAACACGCGACCGACGCCCATTCGCGGGGTGGTGCTCTATGTCCACGGGTTCACCGACTACTTCTTCCAGACGCACGTCGCCGACTGGTTCGCTGCCCGCGGTTACCGCTTCTACGCTCTCGACCTGCGCAAATGTGGCCGCTCACTCAGGGATGGGCAGCTTCCGCACTACACCACCGACCTCGCGGTGTACGACGAAGAACTCGAACTGGCGCTCGAGATCATCGCCGACGACGCCGTACCCGCCGATCAGGCGGACCCCGACGGTGTCGACGAGCGGGTGATCCTGATGGCTCATTCCACCGGCGGGCTGATCGTTCCGCTGTGGCTCGATCGCCGGCGTGTGGACGGCCGCGTCGACAGCGATGTCCGCGGCGTGATTCTCAACAGCCCGTGGTTCGACCTGCAAGGTCCCGCCATCGTGCGCGGACCGGGAACCACCGCCATCTCGATGGTCGGCGCCATCTCCCCCACCACTGTGGTCCCGGGAACGGGCATCGACACCTACGGCTCGAGCATCAGCGCGACCGCGTACGGCAGGTGGGAGTACAACACCGACTGGAAGCCGGTGACGGGCTTCCCCATTCGGTTCGGTTGGCTGCGCGCGGTGCGCGACGCACATGCGGTTCTGCACCGCGGACTCGACATCGGGGTCCCCTCACTGGTGCTGCGTTCTCGCAGATCGAAGTTCGCATCGCAGTACACCCCCGCGGTCGACACGGCCGACGCGGTTCTCGACGTCGCGCAGATCGCCCGCTGGTCGGGGTGTCTGGGCGACCGCACCACCATCGTTCCCGTCGACGGTGCCCGTCACGACGTTTTCCTCTCCGAGGACGAGCCCCTCGCCAGGGCCTTCGAGGAGTTGGGCACCTGGATGACCTGGCTCGAATCCACCACCGCCGCATCTCGTGGGCGCAATCCCGAAGGATCCACCCGGTCATGAGCACCAGCGCGACAGAGCATTTCGATATCGCCGTGATCGGAACGGGTTCGGGCAACACGATCATCGACGCCTCGTTCGCGGACAAGAAGGTGGCGATCCTCGAGAAGTCCACCTTCGGCGGAACCTGCATCAACGTCGGGTGCATCCCGACGAAGATGTTCGTCTACGCCTCCGAGGTGGCCGAGGTGATCACGGACTCGGCGCGCTACGGCGTCGACTCCCATATCGACGGCGTCCGGTGGCGCGACATCGTCGACCGTGTATTCGGGCGCATCGATCCCATCGCCGAGAATGGACTTCGCTACCGGCGCAGCGGATCCCCCAACGTCACGCTGTTCACCGGCGCCGCCCGCTTCGTGGGTCCGCGCACCCTCGACACCGGCACCGGGGTGCAGATCACCGCCGATCAGATCGTGGTGGCCACGGGGTCGCGGCCGACCATCCCGGCGACGATCGCCGACAGCGGGGTCCCGTTCCACACCAACGAGGACGTGATGCGGCTGCCGGAATTGCCGGAACACCTGATCGTGCTCGGATCAGGTTTCATTGCAAGCGAATTCGCGCACGTGTTCTCCGCCCTGGGCGTGCGGGTGACGGTTCTGCTGCGTGGAAGCCGGTTCCTCAGGCACCTCGACGACGAGGTTTCGGCCCGCTTCACCGAACTCGCCACATCCAAGTGGGACGTACGCACGGAAATCGGTGTCACCGCAGCCGAGGCCACCGACGGCGGCGGGGTCCGCCTCACCCTCACCGACGGATCGCAGCTGTCCGGCGATGCGTTGCTGGTCGCCACCGGGCGCATCCCCAACTCGGACGAACTCGACTGCGCCGCAGCGGGAATCGAGGTGGGCGAGGACGGCCGGATCGTGGTCGACGAGTTCGGTCGCACCACCGCGAACGGGGTGTTCGCGCTCGGCGACGTCAGCTCGCCGTACATGCTCAAGCACGTCGCGAACGCCGAGGCACGGGTGATCAAGCACAACCTGCTCCGTGACAGCTGGTCGGCCGACGCGGACACCTCCGCCCTGCGGGCCAACGACCACCGCTACGTTCCGGCAGGGGTGTTCAGCTCACCGCAGATCGCATCGGTGGGGTTGACCGAGGCGCAGGCGCGGGCGACCGGGGCGGATGTGACGGTCAAGGTGCAGAACTACTCCGACGTCGCGTACGGGTGGGCCATGGAGGACACCGAGGGCTTCTGCAAGGTGATCGCCGACCGTGCCACCGGCCTCCTCCTGGGCGCGCACGTGATCGGCGCGCAGGCCACCACGGTGATCCAGCCCCTGATCCAGGCGATGAGCTTCGGTCAGAGGGCATCGGAGATCGCGCACGGCCAGTACTGGATCCATCCGGGTCTACCCGAGGTTGTCGAGAACGCGCTGCTGGGGCTCGATTTCGCGCTCTGAGTCACCAGGCGCTGGTGCGCATCACGATCTCGGTGGCAACCGCGGACGCCGAATCGGTCGGTGCGCTACCGCTCTCGCCGGGCGAGAACTCGGCCACGCGTACGTCGCCGTAGACGTACCGGGTGCTCGCCCGCACTGCGTCGGCGATGCCCGGATCTGACGCAACCAGGGTGGTGCGCACCTCCACGGGCGGGCACACCGCAGCTGGCGACTGCGGCGCTGCGGACGGATGCGCAGCATCGATCGCGACGAGGCTGACCACACGCCCGGGCGCCCGCGCGGCGAGCGTGTAGCCGAGCGGCCCACCCGAGCGATGGCACACGACGTTGGCCCAGCCGATCGACACGGCATCGAGCACGGCGATCACCTCCGCCGTCGAATCGATCTCGGCGCCGAGCACCACGGTCCGCAGATCCGAGGTGTGCAGGCGCTCGGCGATCGCGTCCCACACCGCGACATCGTCTGCCGCATCGGGGATTACGAGAACCGCATCGCCTCCCTCGGGCCCGCCCACGCGAATGTCGTGGGAACCGCTCTCGGTCTCGACCGTGCGCGTCTGCATGACCTCGAAGACTACGCGAATCGGCGGGTTCCGCCGAGACCGCCCATCGCGGGCGCCGTCGAGGCTTGCGGTGGCGGCGAACACCTTCTATGGTTCACTACATCACTAACTAACCCCTTAACTAGGGAACCTGAACGAGGTATTCGTGGACGACGACAGGCCGATCTTCGTGCAGATCGCCGACATGCTCGAAGAGCAGATTCTCGACGGCACCCTGCCCGAGGAGGCACGCGTGCCATCGACGAACGAACTCGCGGCCTTCCACCGCATCAACCCCGCAACCGCCGGCAAAGGTCTGAACAAGCTTGTCGACGACGGAATCGTCTACAAGAGGCGCGGAATCGGGATGTTCGTGGCCACGGGATCTCGCGAGGAGCTACTGGATCGACGACGCAAGCGATTCGCCGAGCAATTCGTCGCCCCACTCATCACCGAGGCTCGCAACCTCGGCATTTCGATCGACGACATCGAGAAGATGATTCGAACCCAGGAGGAACGATGACCGTGCACCACACGCCCGCCACACTCGACAGCGCCACACCTGCCGACGCCGTCGTGGCTTCGATGACCGGGGTGAGCAAGAGCTTCGGACGAACCCGGGTTCTCGACGACGTCACGTTCTCGATCACCGAGAACCGAATCCACGGGCTCCTCGGCCGCAATGGCGTCGGAAAGACCACCACGATGGGACTGCTGACCGGCCAGAGCCGTGCCACTTCCGGAACGGTCGAGGTGTTCGGAGAGGATCCCTGGGAGAATCGACGGGCCCTCGCGGGCACATGCTTCATCAGGGAAAGTCAGAGATACCCGGAAGATTATCGAGTACGGCACGCACTCGCGGCCGCATCCCACCTTCTCCCGGGCTGGGACGGTGACTACGCCGAAGGGCTGATGGACGACTTCCGGCTTCCGCCGGCACGCAAGGTCAAGAAGCTCTCCCGAGGAATGACCTCGGCTCTCGGAATCGTGATCGGGCTCGCATCGCGGGCACCGCTCACCTTCTTCGACGAACCGTATCTGGGCCTCGACGCAGCTGCGCGGGCACTGTTCTACGACCACCTCCTGGCTGACTTCGCCGAGTCACCGCGCACCATCGTTCTCTCGACGCACCTCATCGACGAGGTGAGCAGCATGCTCGACCGCGTGGTCGTTCTCGACCACGGCACGGTGGTGCTCGAGCGGGACGCCGAGGAACTGCGAGGAACTGCCACCGAGATCAGTGGTCGCGCAGAGGCGGTTGCCGAGTTCGTCGGCGACAGGCCGGTTCTCCGAACGTCCACCCTGGGGAATCTGCGGAGAGTGACCATCGCCTGCACCCTCGACGACTCCGAACGCGAGCGTGCCCGCACCGCGGGCCTCGTTCTCGACGCCGTGAGCCTGCAAGACCTCGTCGTCGCCCTGACCGCCACCGGAACCCGAGAGGACACACCAGCATGAACGCCGCGACACTGCACCCGACCCACCGGACACCGCAGACCGCCACACCCCGTCCGACCACACCGAGTCCGACCACACCGAGCCCGACCACACCGACACTGCCGCGACTGGCCGCGGTCCTGCGGACTCATGTGGCGTCCTGGCCGATCGCCGCGACACCCATCGCGGTTCTGACCCTCGCGTGGGCGATCAACGTCGCAATCTTCGCATTCGTGCCGTACATCCCCGACAGTCAGAACACCACCGGCGCACTGGCAGCGCTGCCCATCGCCGGCATGATCTTCTACGTCCAGGCGATGACCTCGACGTTCCCGTTCACGCTCGGACTCGGTGTGACGCGCCGCGAGTTCTACAGCGCCACCACACTGTTGGCGATCATCCAGGCCGTCGTCTTCGGAGTCGCGCTCGAAGGGCTGTCGCTGCTCGAGTCGGCCACCAACGGCTTCGGAGTGCGAATGAGGATGTTCGGCATCCTCGAGCCCCTCACCGACAATCGCGTGCTCACGGTCGGCGCCCTGGCCGTGAGCCTGCTGATCGTGTACGCCGCAGGCATGCTCGCCGGCACCATCGTCCTGCGGTGGGGACGGATCGGCATTCTCATGGCGGGCATCGTGGTCACCGCCATCGCCGGGACCGTAGCCGTGCTCATCACCTGGCAACAATGGGGAACCGCGATCATCGATTTCCTCGTCGACGCCCCCCGCTCGGTGACGATGATCGTGCTGCCACTTGCCGTCTGCTCCGTGATCAGCGGAATCGGATGGACGATCCTGCGCCGCATCACCCTGTGACGCCGAATGCTCGCGCGCGCAGATTGGCCGCTCAGCTCCCCAGACGGCTGTGGATCACCGGGTGCTCCCGCGGACGCCGCGCCGTGTCGAGCATGCCGTCGAGGTCGAGGTGAGTGTCGACCAGGTCCGCGAGCAGGTCCAATTGCGCGGTGCGCACCGCCGCCACGTCGGTCTCCTCGGCCGCGACGAAACCGACCCGTCCGGCGCGGCGGGCGACGCGGGTGAGGAACTCACGACGAAAGTCGTCGGACTCGAGCAGACCGTGCCAATGAGTACCGAACACCGCGCCACGCACGCTGCCCTCGGCAGCACCGCCGTCCGCCTCGATCAACCCGTCGTCGCCCGACCGCGCCACTCGACCGTGGTGAATCTCGTAGCCGCGCACCGGGTGTCCCCACGCAATACCGGACGAGTGAGCCAACGTCTTGACCGGATCGAACTCGACGTCGAGATCGAGCAGACCCAGCCCTTCCACCGTGCCGCGACCGGACTCGACGGCGTCAGTGATGCGCCGCCCGAGCATCTGGTACCCGCCGCAGATGCCCAGGATCGGCCGGCCCCGAGCGGCGCGCTCCACCAGAGCGTCCCCGATCCCATTGCGTCGCAACCACATCAGGTCGCTCACGGTGGCCTTGGAGCCCGGGACCACCACCAGGTCCGCATCCACCAGCCGCGAGGGCTCGCTCGACCACACCACCGACACGCCGGGCTCACAGGCGAGAGCCTCGACGTCCGTGGAGTTCGACACGCGCGGCAACCGCACCGCGGCCACCCGCAACCACTGATCCCCGAGCGGAGGGGCCTGGCGACCCACGGGTGCATCGGAGACGGTCGAGAGCGAGTCCTCCGCATCGAGCCACAGGTCGGGCGAGAACGGGATCACACCGTACGTGGGTCGACCGGTGAGCTCGCGAACCATCTCCAGACCCGGCTCGAGCAGAGCGGGATCACCGCGAAACTTGTTGACCACGAAGCCCGCCACCAGTCGCTGGTCGGCCGGCTCGAGTACCGCGACGGTGCCGAAGAAGTGAGCCAGCACTCCCCCGCGGTCGATGTCGCCGACCACCACCACGGGAAGATCCGCCGCCCGTGCGAGCCCCATGTTCGCGAGATCGGTTGCCCGCAGATTGATCTCGGCGGGTGAGCCGGCACCTTCACAGATCACCACATCGAACTCCGCCCGTAGCGCCGCGAGATCCTCCGCCACCACCGCACGCAACTGCTCACGGTGGGTGACGTAGTCCAGCGCGCCCACGTCGGTGACCGCACGCCCGCGAACCACCAGCTGCGAGCGTCGATCACTGCCGGGCTTGAGCAACACCGGATTGAAGCGGACGCTCGGATCGAGCCCGCACGCCTGCGCCTGCATGGCCTGAGCACGGCCGATCTCGCCGCCGTCGAGGGTGACCACCGAATTGTTGGACATGTTCTGCGCCTTGAACGGCGCCACCGACACCCCGCGTCGGGCGAGCGAACGGCAGATGCCCGCAACCACCACGCTCTTGCCGGCGTCGGAGGTGGTTCCGGCGACCAGGATCGCGGTCACGAGGAGTCGGCCGGGAGCGCGCGATCAGGCAAGCGTCAGGATCTCGGCACCGGTGTCGGTGACCACCAGGGTGTGCTCGAACTGCGCACTCCACGAGCGGTCCCTGGTCACCACGGTCCACCCGTCGTCCCACATGTCCCACGCGATGCCACCGAGGTTGATCATCGGTTCGATGGTGAAGGTCATACCCGGTTCGATCACGGTGTCGACCGATGGCTGGTCGTAGTGCAGCACCACCAGACCGTTGTGGAAGGTGGTGCCGATCCCGTGCCCGGTGTAGTCCTCCACCACCCCGTACCCGAAGCGGTGGGCGTAGGACTCGATGACCCGACCGATCACGTTCAGCGCTCGGCCCGGCCGCACCGCCTTGATCGCTCGCATCGTGGCCTCGTGAGTGCGCTCGACGAGCAGGCGCGCCTCCTCCGAGACGTTCCCGGCGAGGAAGGTCGCGTTGGTGTCACCGTGCACACCGTCCATGTAGGCCGTGACGTCGATGTTGACGATGTCGCCGTCCTCGATCACCGTCGAATCCGGGATGCCGTGGCAGATGACCTCGTTGAGCGACGTGCAGCACGACTTCGGGAATCCGCGGTAGCCCAGGGTGGACGGGTACGCGCCGTGATCGAGCATGTACTCGTGCGCAATGCGGTCGAGCTCGTCGGTGGTCACACCGGGGGCGACGGCTCGACCGGCCTCCGCCAGCGCCCCGGCGGCGATCCGGCTCGCGACACGCATCTTCTCGATGGTCTCCGGCGTCTGCACCCACGGCTCGCTGCCTTCGTTCGCCGTCGGCTTCCACGCATATTCCGGTCGCTCGATGCTGGAAGGAACCTGACGGATCGGTGTCGGGGTTCCAGGCGCTAGCGCGGTACGAACTGGCATACGGGCCAGCTTAACCGTCAGTAGCCTTCGGGCAGCGCGGTCATCATGTCCCGCGTGACGGCGACGGCGTTGTCGGAACTGCCGCCGCGAACGACCAGTGTTGCGAACGCGAGGTCGCCGCGGTAGCCGACGAACCAGGCGTGCGAGCCGCCCTCGACCTCGGCCTCGCCCGTCTTGCCGTACACCTCGCCCTGATCGGCGATGCGTTGTGCCGTGCCGCTGGTGACCACCGTGCGCATCATCGAGCGCAGCCCGTCGACCATCGCCGGATCGATCGGTGGGTGATCGCCGGTGACCGCGGTGTCGTCGCCGATGATCAGGCGCGGAACAGGGGTGGATCCACGATCGACGGTCGCGGCGGCCAACGCCATCCCGAACGCCGAGACCAACACCTTGCCCTGACCGAAGCCGTCCTCGGTGCGCTGAACCATGTCGGCGGCGGGGGGAACCGACCCCGATTCGGTGGGTAGCCCCACCACCGTGTAGTCGGGGCCGATCCCGAACTTCGACGCCGAGACCGTCAGCGCATCGGCGGGCAGTTCGCTGGCGAGTTTGGCGAACGAGGTGTTGCACGATCGTGCGAACGCCGTGGTCATCGACACCGTGCCGAGCGCGAACTCGTTGTAGTTGGGGATGCTGCGCTCACCGATCTCGATGCGACCCGGGCACGGGACCGGCGTGTCCGGGGTGGCCAGCCCGGTCGAGATGGCTGCGCCGGCGGTGATCATCTTGAACGTCGATCCGGGCGGATACAGTCCGGTCGAGGCCAGCGGACCCTCCCTGTCGGCCGCGGCGTTCTGCGCGACGGCCAGGATGTCGCCTGTCGAGGGCTTGATCACCACCATCATCGTCTGATCGGGGCGCGCGTTCACCGCGTTCTGGGCGGCCACCTGAACCGGCCGATCGAGACTGATCGACAGCGACGGAGCCGGTTTGGGTGCGGTCTCGGTGAGGACGCCGACGTCGCTTCCGGTCGAGTTGACCGCCACCACCGACCACCCGGCCGCGCCGTCGACCTGATCGATGATCGACTTCTTGACCTGACCGATCAGCTCGGGCGCGAAACTCGGGTCCGAGGGCACCAGATCCGCCTCGTCCGACACCGTGACACCCGGCAACTCGGTGAGCGCAGCGGAGAGTCTCTGATAGTCGTTGTCGCTCAACGTGATCAGCTGATACGGCCCGGATGCCGCGGTGGCCGACTCCACGATGGACTGCGCGGTAAGCGTGGGATCGACGGGTGCGAGCAGCCCCGCCAGAGCGGTCGCGACACCGACACGATCGGACACTGCACCCACATCGAGACGCACGCGGTGCACGGTGCCCGGAATCAGGACCTCCGACCCCGACTGCTCGTTCACCCGCGCGCGCGGCGCCGCCGTCGACCGCAGCGTCATCGACTGCCCGTCCCCGAGTCTCGGGTGCAGCTCGGCCGGGGACCACCGCACCATCCACCGACCACCGCGGCGGCCCATCTGCAGTTGGCCGTCGTAGCTCCACACGCGGTTCTTCGGCAGGTGCCAGGTGTAGGTGTACCCGACCGTGGCGGTGTCGCCGTCGACCGCCACGGCACCCGACCGGGCCTCGACCGACTCGGCCTGCAACCCGGTGAACACCGACGTCAGAGCCGCCGACGCCGCAGCCGAGTCGTCCGTCGTGGCGGCGGCGGCGGCGATGTCGCGCGATCCGAGAGCGGCGAGGAACGCATCGGCGGCCTCACCCGGCCCCTGCGACTGCGGGGCGCACGCCACGGTCCCCGCAACGAGGGTCAGCGCGATCATCAGAGCAGCCGGACGGTAGTTCATCAGGACTCGATGGTAAGCCGGGCCCAGCGTGAAACCCGGTATTCAGTCGAGGAGAACGGTCGTGAATGTCCCGACGCGCTCGAAGCCCACCCGCGCGTATGCCCGTCGGGCAGCGGTGTTGAAGCTGTTGACGTACAGGCTGGCCACCCGTCCGCCCGCGACCACGTGCTGGGCCACCGCAGCGGTTCCCGCCGCACCGTGCCCACGACCGCGGAAGAGCGGGTGCACCCACACACCCTGGATCTGACCGACCGTGCTCGAGAGCGAGCCGACCTCTGCCTTGAACACCACCCGACCCTCCTCGAACCGCGCCCACGCGCGGCCCGCGGTGATCAGGCCCGCGATGCGGCGCCGGTACGCTCGCCCACCGTCACCGGCACGGGGGTCGACGCCCACCTCCTCGATGAACATCTCGACCGCCGCCGACAGGTACGAGTCGAGGTGCTCGATGGTGACTCGACGAACCCCGGAATCGCCCTCGATGGCCGGGGGTCCGCCGAGCGCGAGCAGAGGTTGCTCGGCACGCAACTCGCGTGGCGACCCCCACTGTGGCTCGAGCATCTCCCACAGCGGCAGGGTGTACTCGGCGCGGCCCACCAACGACGAACACAGTCTCGGCCCACGGCTCGCGCGCTCGGCGAAGGACCGCAGATCGTCGACACCACCCCGCAGCGGAACGAGATTCGCCCCGGCGTAACAGAGGGACTCCTCGGGGCCGCCTCGGCTCCACAGCTCGCCGTGGATCAGGCGCGGATCGACCCCGTTCTGCTCGACCCGCGCCGCCACCATGCACGAGCCGATGGGGTCCCGTGCAAGCGCACGCAGGGTCGCTTCGGTGTCACGAGAGGTCAGTGGCCTGGCACCGAGGATCTTCAGCATGCCAGAGCACCTTTCACCGTCGGCTTCGCCGAGTGTGCCACGAACACCGTCCCCCCGTGGCCCGATTGACCGACGCCGCCGACGCGCCCGACCCTCCGGCCGCGACGGCGATCAGCCGACGGACACCACCGGCGACCCGGACCCGCTCTCGCCCTCCATCTCCTCGGCGATGCGCATGGCCTCCTCGATGAGAGTTTCCACGATCTGCGCCTCGGGGACGGTCTTGATCACCTCACCCTTGACGAAGATCTGGCCCTTGCCGTTACCCGATGCCACACCGAGATCGGCCTCGCGCGCCTCACCGGGGCCGTTGACCACGCAACCCATGACGGCGACCCGCAGCGGGATCTCCATACCTTCGAGACCAGCGGTGACCTCGTCGGCGAGCTTGTAGACGTCGACCTGGGCGCGCCCACACGACGGGCACGAGACGATCTCGAGCTTGCGTGGACGCAGGTTGAGCGACTGCAGGATCTGGTTGCCCACCTTGATCTCCTCGGCCGGCGGCGCCGACAGCGACACGCGGATGGTGTCGCCGATCCCGTCGGCCAGCAGCGCACCGAAGGCGACGGCCGACTTGATGGTGCCCTGGAATGCCGGTCCGGCCTCGGTCACACCCAGGTGGAGCGGGTAGTCGCACTGCGCCGCGAGCTGGCGGTAGGCCTCGACCATGATCACCGGATCGTTGTGCTTGACCGAGATCTTGATGTCGCCGAACCCGTGCTCCTCGAACAGGCTCGCCTCCCACAGTGCGGACTCGACGAGCGCCTCCGGGGTGGCCTTGCCGTACTTCTTCATCAGGCGCGGATCGAGCGAGCCGGCGTTGACACCGATGCGGATGGGGATACCGGCGTCACCGGCAGCCTTGGCCACCTCGGCAACCCGGCCGTCGAACTCCTTGATGTTGCCCGGGTTGACCCGCACGGCGGCGCATCCGGCGTCGATGGCAGCAAAGATGTAGCGCGGCTGGAAGTGGATGTCGGCGATCACGGGAATCTGCGATTTGCGGGCGATGGTGGCCAGTGCGTCGGCATCCTCCTGGCGCGGACATGCCACCCGAACGATGTCGCAGCCCGACGCGGTGAGCTCCGCGATCTGCTGGAGCGTGGAGTTGATGTCGTGAGTCTTGGTGGTGCACATCGATTGCACCGAGATCGGCGACTCGCTGCCCACCCCCACCGAACCCACCTGCAGCTGGCGCGTGGCTCGACGTGGAGCGAGGACGGGAACCGGTGCCGCCGGCATCCCGAGTCCGACTGTGTTGGTCACGATGTCCTTCTCACTTGTAGTCCTGCTCAGTTTTTTGCCCGGGGCCCTGCCGACCACTCTAGCTATCGGAAGAGCTGGATCGGATTGACGATGTCGGCGGTGAGCGTGAGCAACATGAATGCGCCGCCGATCACGATCACCACGTACGTGGCGGGCATCAGGCGCTTGTAGTCCACCGGCCCGCCCGGTGCCAGCCCCCGCAGACGACGCACCCGGTCGCGCACCCGTTCGAACAGGGTCACCGCAATGTGACCGCCGTCGAGCGGGAGCAGCGGCAGTATGTTGAAGGCGCCGAGGAAGAAGTTCAGGCTCGCGAGAAGCCCGACGAACACCTCCCACAGCCCGCGCTCGGCGGCCTGACCGCCGATCACCGAGGCACCCACGACGCTGATCGGCGTGTTCGGATCGCGAGCGTCGCCGGTGATGGAGTTCCACAGCGCCACCACCTTGCCCGGCAGGTTGACGATCGCCTTGGCGGTCTCGACGAAGATGAAACCGGTGTAGTCGGCTGCTCCCCGGACGGCCGTCACCGGGTTGTACTGCAGGTTCGGCGGGACGTCGGTGCGAATGCTCATCCCGATCGCACCCACGGTGGTCGAGGTCAGAGCACCGGTGTCTGCGTTCTTGACGTACCGCTGCACCTGCACCAACTCGACGGGGATCGTCAGGGTGGATTCTCCGCGCCGCACGGTGACCTGCACGGTTCCCGATCTCGGCTGCAGGGCGGCAACCACGTCGGAGCTGGTGCTGGTGGCCGTTCCGTCGACGGCGGTGATCACGTCCCCGGTCTCGAGGCCGGCCTGCTGCGCCGGCCCGGGACCGGTGCACGGAGCAAGAGTGCCGTTCTCGGCCTGGGTGGGAGCCGCACACGAGAGAGCACCGACCGAGGCGGTGGTGGGGGTGTCCCGATCGGGCAGGCCCCAACCCAGTGCCAGCGAGTAGACCAGCGCGAAACCCAGGGCGAAATTCATCCCGATGCCCGCCGACATCACCAGAACCCGCTTCCACGTCTTCTGCTTGTACATCGCGCGGTCGACCTCGTCGGGCGCAAGTTCATCCGAGGAGGTCATCCCTGCGATGTCGCAGAATCCGCCCGCCGGGACGGCCTTGAGTCCGTACTCGGTCTCACCTCGGCGGAACGAGAGGATCCGGGGCCCGAACCCGATGTAGTACCTGCGGACCTTCATGCCCGTCGCGCGGGCGGCCCACATGTGACCGGCTTCGTGCAGGGCCACCGAGACGCCGATGCCCACGGCGAACAGGACGAGTCCGAAGAAGAACGCCATCTCCGATCAGCTCCCGACGCGTGTCGAGGTGGTGACGCGCCGTACCAGCTCCGACGCCTGGCGACGCGCCCAGCCGTCGGCGGCGAGCACCTCGTCGACGCTGGTGGGATCGCCGGTCCACTGCAGCGCAGCAGCCTCGACCACCTCGCCGACGATGGCGACGATCTCGGGGAATCGGATCTGCCCCGCCAGGAACGCCTCGGCGGCCACCTCGTTCGCGGCGTTGTAGACGGCAGTGGTGGATCCGCCGAGAGTTCCGGCGCGGCGCGCGAGCGCGACGGCGGGGAACACCGCGTCGTCGAGCGGCTCGAAGGTCCACGTGGCGGCGGTGGTGAAGTCGCACGCCGGTGCGGCCCCGGCGATGCGGTCCGGATGACCGAGCGCCCAGGCGATCGGCAGACGCATGTCGGGCGGACTGGCCTGCGCCAGGGTGGACCCGTCGGTGAACGTGACCATCGAGTGCACGATCGACTGGGGGTGCACGGTCACGTCGATACGGTCGTACGGCACGCCGAACAGCAGATGCGCCTCGATCAGCTCCAAACCCTTGTTCACCAACGTCGCCGAGTTCAGGGTGTTCATCGGGCCCATCGACCACGTCGGATGCGCCGCGGCCTGCGCGGGAGTGACATCGAGGAGGTCCCCGGCGCTCCACCCCCGGAACGGACCTCCCGACGCTGTCAGGATCAGACGGTCGACCTCGGCGGCCGTCCCGCCGAGCAGGCACTGCGCCATGGCCGAATGCTCGGAGTCCACGGGCACGATCTGGCCGGGCGCGGCGGCGGCGAGCACCAGCGACGCGCCCGCCACCAGCGACTCCTTGTTCGCCAGAGCCAGCCGAGCGCCCGATTCGAGCGCGGCGAGGGTCGGCGCCAGACCCACCGAGCCCACCAGCGCGTTGAGCACCACGTCCGCGGGGACGTCGCGGACCAGTCGGGTGGCGGCGTCGGGGCCGGTGTAGGTGCCATCGGGCAGGACGGACGAGACAGCGACGTCGGCTACGGCGACGGCACCGACGGCGAACTCGGCGGCCTGGCGCGCCAGGAGTTCGGCGTTGGCGCCGCCGGCAGCGAGGCCCACCACCTCGAACCGGTCGGGCCGCGCTGCCATCACCTCGAGAGCCTGGGTCCCGATCGACCCGGTGCTGCCCAGGACGAGAACCCTCGTTCGCTGCTGATCCACGGGCTCCATTGTGCGCCACGAGCGCCGGTGACCCACGCAACGGTGCTCGACCTCCGCGTGCGGGCAGGATGGCCCCATGGACATCAGCCGGTACCTCGAGCGGCCCTTCAGCTACGACGCGGTCGGAATTCTCGCCCGCCACCCCGACGCGGACTCGCTCGCACAGGCGCCCGAGGCCGCACGGTTCCATCGCGTCGAGGTCCACGAACCGATCGGGTCGGGACGGGCCGTGTTCGAGGAGGCCGGACGGCGAATCCTGCACTGGGACATGCACCGCGGGGCCGGGCTGGCGGTACGGGCCACGGCGACACCGGCCGAGGCCGACGCCGTGGTGGTGCTTCGACTGGGGCCTCTGCCCGTGCCGTGCCGGGTCATCGCGGCCGAACACGGGCCGACGCGGCGCGGGTTCGTCTACGGCACGCTGCGGGGTCACCCGGAGAGTGGCGAGGAGTCGTTCCACGTGGAGTTCGATCCCACCACCGGGCAGGTCAGCGCTCACATTCGGGCGATCTCGCGGCCGGGCAACCCGCTCGTTGCGGTCGGTGGACCGATCAACCGCCTGGCTCAGTCGATCATCACCCGTCGCTACGTCCGAGCCCTGACCTCGCCCTGACCCGGGTGGGTGCCATCGGCGGACTCCAGCCGGGGTGGTGACCACTACGCGGCGTCGTATGCCAGTATTGCGAGCGGTACCCCATCGAAGTGCAGAGGTGATCATCGTGAAAAGCGAGACCGAGTTCCAGCTGGAGAAGGATGCGGCCGCGGACGTTCCGTCTCATGCGTGGGGATGGAGCGGCGAGGCTCCGAAGGCCTTCCGCATCATCGGATGGGTCGTGATCGCCATGCTGCTGGTGCAGCTGATCGGCAACCACCAGGGTCGCGTCGAGGACTGGTGGCTGCTCGGGATCGCTGGGCTGCTCGCCGGCAGCCTCGTCGTGGACCTCTACCGGCGCCGAACACGCCGCTAGGTCTCCGCTAGCGTTCGTCCGCTGCGAGTTGTCCGCACGCCGCAGCAATCTCCTGACCGCGGGTGTCGCGCACGGTGCACGAGACCCCCGCGGCGTCCACACGTCGGACGAATTCGTCCTGCACCTCGCGCGGACTGGCATCCCACCGACTGCCCGGCGTCGGATTGAGTGGGATGAGGTTCACATGAACCTTCGGTCCCAGCGCACGATGAAGTTTCTTGCCCAGTAGATCCGCTCGCCAGGGCTGATCGTTGACATCGCGGATCAGCGCGTACTCGATGGAGACGCGGCGGCCGGTGACGTCGGCGTAGTACCGGGCAGCGGCCAGCACCTCGGCGATCGGCCAACGGTTGTTCACCGGCACCAGGGTGTCTCGCAGTTCGTCGTCCGGGCAGTGCAGCGACACGGCGAGGGTCACGGTCAGTCCCTCGTCGGCGAGCCGTCGGATCGCCGGGGCCAGCCCTACCGTGCTGACCGTGACCGAACGCTGCGAGAGCCCGAATCCCCGCGGAGCAGGCGAGACGATACGGCGCACGGCCGCCACCACCCGCGAGTAGTTGGCCAGCGGCTCCCCCATGCCCATGAACACCACGTTGGACAGCCGTCCCGCACCTCCGGTGACGACGCCGTCGCGCAGGTCGGCCGCGGCCGAACGAACCTGATCCACGATCTCCGCCGTCGACAGGTTGCGGGTGAGCCCGGCCTGTCCGGTGGCGCAGAACGGGCACGCCATGCCGCACCCGGCCTGACTCGAGATGCAGAGCGTGGCCCGATCGGGGTAGCGCATGAGCACGCTCTCGATGAGCGTGCCGTCACCCGCCCGCCACAGGGTCTTGCGGGTGTCCCCGCCGTCGCACTGCAGGTGGCGGATCGGGTCGAGCAACCGTGGGAGCAGCTCGCGGCCCACGCTCTCGCGCGCAGCGGAGGGCAGATCGGTCATCGTGGTGGTGTCGGCCTCGAGTCGCCCGTAGTAGTGCCGCGCGAGTTGATCCGCACGAAAGGCGGGCAGACCGATATCGACCACCGCGGCCCGCAACTGCTCGTCGTCGAGGTCGGCCAGGTGCCGAGGGGGCATCCCGCGGCGCGGAGCGGTGAAGACGAGGGGCAGCGAGGCAGGTGTCATGGTGGCACCAGTGTCGCCCGGCGGCGTGCTCGCGTGCAATCGGCGCGGTTGTCGGACATGATCACTGTCGTGGCAGCCGCGGCGAAGAAGCATCCAGACCATGATCCCGACACCACTGCGGACGAGGAGGTCATCGCACCCGGTGTGGAGACCGCGCGCGACGCCGTGCCCCGCACCGGCGGCGATCCGACCGCGGGACCGGGGGTCACCCGCGCCGCTGCGACGTGGTCCGGTCTCGTGGCCGGTGCGCTGGTTCTGGTGTTGCTGCTGGTGTTCATCGTCCAGAACATCGACCGTGTGCGGGTGAACCTGTTCCTGTGGACGGTCGATCTGCCGCTCGGGGTGACCATCCTCATCGCCGCCATCGCCGGGGCCCTGGTGATGGCCGCCGCGGGCAGTATCCGAATCCGGCAGGTACGCAAGGCCGCCAAGCGCGCATCCGCCTGAGCGCTGGGCAGCACGTCCGCTGCCGGTCGGACCGACCTCGGAAGGGATAACGGTGTTGCCTGCGATCTCCGCTGATCTGGCTCGGTCGTGGTTGCTCGTGCCGGCGACGAGACCGGAACTCTTCGACGCCGCGGTGTCCTCGCCGTCGGATGCGGTCATTCTCGACATCGAGGACGCGGTGATCCCCTCGGCCAAACCGGCCGGACGCGACTCGGTGGTGGCCTGGCTCGCGGGCGGCGGATCCGCCTGGGTCCGCATCAACGACATCACGACCCGTTACTGGGCCGACGACCTCGCCGCACTGGCCGGGCTGACCGGTCTGCAGGGGGTGATGCTGGCCAAGACCGAATCGGCGGAGCAGGTCCAGGAGACCGCGGCACGCCTGCACACCGGTGCCCGGGTGCTCGCGCTGGTGGAGACCGCGATCGGTATCGAGGCGGCAACGGACATCGCGAGGGCCCGAGCAAGTTTCCGACTCGCCTTCGGCAGCGGCGACTTCCGCCGGGACACCGGCGCCTCGGATGCGCCCGAGGCGCTCGCCTACGCGCGGTCGCGCCTGGTCGTCTCGAGCCGGGTGGGCCGACTGCCCGGCCCGATCGACGGCCCCACCGTGCCGACCACCGGTACCACGTCCACCGGCATCACTTCCATCCAAGACACGGCCGACGGCGACGAGCAGGCGCTTGCCGCCGGCTGTGCAGTCACGGTGGCGATGGGAATGACGGGCAAGCTGTGTATGCAGCCGGAGCAGGCGAACGTGGTCAACCGCGTCCTGGCACCGACATCCGAGCAGGTGGGCTGGGCCCACCAGGTCATCGAGGCAGTGGGTGAGAACGGCGAGCGGGTACGCGATGGCGCCGACCTACCGAAGCTGGCGACCGCGCGCAGGATCGCTCACCGCGCCAGAGTCTTCGGCGTCAGCGCGTAGCGGGATCGGCCCTCGGGCGTCACGTATCGGCCCGCCGGGTGTGGATCCGGTAGCGCACGGCGAGCGAGAGGCCCGGCATCGATGCCGCCGCCCTGGCCGCAACCGGGGCGGAGAACTCGATCCCCAGCACCGCGTCGAGCTCGCGGCGTTCGCGGAACACCCAGCGCGTATCGACGCGCTCGATGTCGAATCCCTGCGCGGCGAAGAAGCTCTCGACGCGGCCGGGGTCGTAGTTCGGCATGTCCTGGCGCATCCACCGGCCGTAGTCGTGCGCGGTGGCGTCGAGGTCGACGACGACCAGAACGCCGCCAGGACGCAGCACCCGCATCGCCTCGGTGATGCCGGGGCCGCAACCCGGGCCGAAGAAGTAGGCGGTACGCGCGTGCACCACGTCGACCGAACGCGGTGCCAGCCCGGTGCGCTCGGCACTGCCACCGATCACCCGCACGTTCGGCAGGTGCGAGGTGCGATCCGCAGCGCTGCGCCGCAGACCCTCGTGCGGTTCGAGGCCGACGACGGAGGCGGCGTCGAAGGCGAACATCGGCAGGTGGAATCCCGTGCCGCATCCCACATCGAGGACATCACGGCCCGCCCAGTCCGCGACCCGCCGCAGGGCTGCGCTGACGGCCGCGTCCGGGTCCTGGGCTCGATTCTCGATCTCGTAGATCTTCGGCCAGTTCCAGATGTTCGGGCTCGCGATCACGCCCGGCGCACGACGCCTCACACGAAGGCGGTCAGGACGATCCAGGTCACCAGCGCGGACGGCAGCACGGAGTCCAGACGATCCATGATTCCGCCGTGCCCGGGCAGCAACGTGCCCATGTCCTTGATGCCGAGATCACGCTTGATCTGAGATTCGACGAGGTCGCCGAGCGTGGCCGTGACCACCACGGCCACACCGAGCACGATGCCGATCCACGGATGGGCATGCAGCAGCAGCGTCACCGTCAGCAATGACCCGACCACGCAGAACAGAATGGACCCGGCGAACCCCTCCCAGGACTTCTTCGGGCTGATCGCGGGCGCCATGGTGTGTTTGCCGAACAGCACACCGGCCACGTAGCCGCCCACGTCGGAGCACACGACGGCGATCATCAACACCAGGACGCGACGGCCGCCGTCGTCGTCGAGAATCATCAGGGTGGCGAACGAGGCGAACAGGGGTAGCCAGGCCAGCACGAACACCGATACAGCGGTGTCTCGCAGGAAGTTCTGCGGAGAGGCCGACAGGCCGCCGGCCACCAACCGCCAGACCATCAGGACGAACGCCGTCACCGCGAACGCGGCCACGGAGCCCACCGCGCCGAACGGCCACGACAACCAGATGATGGCCTGGCCGCCCACGATCAGCGGTATCCACGTGACGTGGATACCGTTCTCACCCAGGCGCCGCGTGACTTCCCACGTGGCTGTGGCCAGAGCTATCGCCGCAACTCCGATGAACACCGTCGGGACGGCGATCAGGACCACGATGAGCATGACCCCCAGGGCACCGCCCACCGCGATTGCCGCGGGCAGGTTGCGCCCGGCCCGCGAGGCGGGCGGCCCGGACCGCGGAGTGCTAGTCGACGGAGGACTCACTCATACCTCCATCAGTTCCGCTTCCTTGTTCTTGACTATCTCGTCGATGGTCGAGACGTACTTCGCCGTGGTCTTGTCCAGTTCCGCCTCGGCGCGCGTGACGTCGTCCTCCCCCGCCTCGCCGTCCTTCTGAATTCGCTTCAGTTCGTCCATCGCCTTGCGCCGGACGTTGCGAATGGACACCTTGGCGTCCTCGCCTTTGCCCTTGGCTTGCTTGACGTAGTCGCGGCGGCGTTCCTCGGTGAGCTGCGGGATGGACACGCGAATGATGTGTCCGTCGTTGGTGGGATTGACCCCGAGATCGGAGTTGCGGATGGCGGTTTCGATGGCGCCCAGCTGTGACTGCTCGTAGGGCTTGATCACCACCAGCCGAGCCTCGGGAACCGAAATCCCGGCGACCTGTGTGATCGGCGTCGGCGATCCGTAATAGTCGATCACCACACGGTTGAACATCCCCGGATTGGCACGACCCGTGCGAATTGCCTGCAGGTCGTTCTGCGCGACCGTGACGGCCTTCTCCATCTTCTCCTCGGCGTCGAAGAGAGCTTCATCGATCACGGTGTTCCTTTCCGGTGCGTGTCGACCGATCGGTGCTGCCCGACCAGGCGGTGCTATCTGACCAGCGTTCCGATCTTCTCACCACGGACCGCGCGAGCAATGTTGCCCTCGGTCAACAGGTTGAAGACCATGATTGGCATCTTGTTGTCCATACACAGCGAGAAAGCGGTGGCGTCCGCAACCTTGAGGCCCTTCTCGATCACCTCACGGTGCGAAATATGGTCGAAGAGCGTCGCCGACGGGTCGACCTTGGGATCGGCGGAGTACACGCCGTCGACCGCCTTGGCCATCAGGACCACCTCCGCGCCGATCTCGAGCGCCCGTTGGGCAGCGGTGGTGTCGGTGGAGAAGTACGGCATGCCCATGCCCGCGCCGAAGATGACCACCCGCCCCTTCTCCAGGTGCCGCTCGGCCCGGAGCGGAATGTACGGCTCGGCCACCTGCCCCATGGTGATCGCCGTCTGCACGCGGGTCGCAATGCCCTGCTTCTCCAGGAAGTCCTGAAGGGCAAGACAATTCATGACCGTACCGAGCATGCCCATATAGTCCGACCGCGACCGGTCCATGCCTCGCTGCTGCAGTTCGGCACCGCGGAAGAAGTTGCCGCCACCGATCACCACGGCCACCTGGACGCCCGAGTTCACCACGTCGGCGATCTCCTCGGCCACCTTCTGAACCACATCCGGATCCAGACCCACCTCGCCCCCACCGAACATCTCCCCGCCGAGCTTGAGGAGAACGCGGTGGAAGCCGGGACGCTCGGGTGCCGGGTCGGTCATGACTCTCCTAGGTTCGTCTCGCCGAACCGAGCCGCGCGATTCGGATCCTGCTGACATCCTGCCTCATGGCCCACCTACGCCGGTGCCGCCCACCCGAAGGATGGACGGCACCGGCGTGGGGCGAGCCGATCAGTGCGAGCCGACCTCGAAACGCACGAACCGAGTGATGGTCACACCCGCTTCCTCGAGCAGCGCCTTGACAGACTTCTTCGAGTCCTGCACCGACGACTGCTCGGTGAGCACGACGTCCTTGTAGAACCCGTTGACGCGTCCCTCGACGATCTTGGGCAGAGCGGCCTCGGGCTTGCCTTCCTCGCGCGCAGTCTGCTCGGCGATCCGACGCTCGTTCTCGACGATGTCGGCCGGTACCTCGTCGCGAGTGACATAGGTGGCCTTGAGAGCGGCAACCTGCATCGCTGCGCCGCGGGCGGCTTCGGCCGCAGCCTCGCCGTCACCGGTGTACTCGACCAGCACACCCACGGCCGGCGGAAGGTCGGCGCTGCGCTTGTGCAGGTAGGTCGCCACGGGGCCGTCGAAGGACACCACGCGGCGGATCTCGAGCTTCTCGCCGATCTTGGCCGAGAGCTCCTGCAGAGCCCCGCCGACAGTGCTGCCGCCGAGCTCGAGCGCCTCGAGCGCGGCGACGTCGGCGGGCTTGCCCACAGCGGCAACATCGGCGACGGACTGCGCGAACGCCTGGAACTCGTCGTTCTTGGCAACGAAGTCGGTCTCGGAGTTGATCTCGACCAGAACGCCGTCCTTGGCGACGACGAGGCCCTCGGCCGTGGAACGCTCGGCACGCTTGCCGACGTCCTTGGCGCCCTTGATACGCAGCTGCTCGACGGCCTTGTCGAAGTCCCCGTCGTTGTCGGCGAGGGCGTTCTTGCAGTCCAGCATTCCGGAGCCGGTGAGCTCACGGAGCCGCTTGACGTCGGCTGCGGTGTAGTTCGCCATGGTGGCGAGCCTCCTAGTTGTTCGAAAGTCGGGGGTGTCTTGTGGTGCGGGTGACTGACGTGCTGGTGACTGTGGTGCGGGTGACTGGGGTGCGGGTGGCGCAGACGCGACTCGGCCCCGGTCAGACCATCCTGACCGGGGCCGCGTCGATCACGCCTGTGCGGGTGTGTCGTCGGTGGCGGCAGCCGGCGCAGCAGCATCCTCGGCCACGACGGCGTCGGCGGCAGCAGGTGCAGCCTGAGCGAGCTGCTCGAGCTCCCACTCGGCCAGCGGCTCGCCGGCCCCGACCTCCGGCTTGTCGTCGGACGCGGTGTTGCGGGCAGCACGAGCCTGCACACCCTCGGCGACGGCGGAGGCGACGACCTTGGTCAGCAACGCCGCTGAT
Source organism: Rhodococcus sp. AZ1 (assembly GCF_054979605.1). NCBI lineage: Bacteria > Bacillati > Actinomycetota > Actinomycetes > Mycobacteriales > Nocardiaceae > Rhodococcus > Rhodococcus sp. AZ1. Next base: position 124,083 of record NZ_JBUEQF010000008.1, on the reverse strand, counting down.
CGGATGGCGTCGTCGTTGCCCGGGATCGGGTAGTCGACGACATCGGGATCGCAGTTGGTGTCGAGAATCGCGATCACCGGGATGTTGAGCTTGCGAGCCTCGCCGACGGCGATGTGCTCCTTGTTGGTGTCGACGATCCAGACGGCAGAGGGCACCTTGGCCATGTCGCGGATACCGCCGAGGGTGCGATCGAGCTTGGTCATCTCACGCGTGAGCATGAGGATTTCCTTCTTGGTACGACCCTCGAAGCCACCGGTCTGCTCCATCGACTCGAGTTCCTTGAGCCGCTGCAGACGCTTGTGGACGGTGCTGAAGTTGGTGAGCATGCCGCCCAGCCAGCGCTGGTTGACGTAGGGCATGCCCACGCGGGTGGCCTCGGCGGCGATGGATTCCTGCGCCTGCTTCTTGGTGCCCACGAACAGGACCGAACCGCCGTGCGCGACGGTCTCCTTGACGAACTCGTAGGCCTTGTCGATGTAGGTCAGGGTCTGCTGCAGGTCGATGATGTAGATGCCGTTGCGATCGGTGAAGATGAAGCGCTTCATCTTCGGATTCCAACGACGGGTCTGGTGCCCGAAGTGTGCGCCGCTGTCGAGCAGCTGCTTCATGGTTACAACAGCCATGGCTGAGGAACTCTCTTTCGTTGTGCCGGTTGCCGCCGCGAGCAGGTGCTCTCGGCCCTGGCGTCCGTGGCCCCCGGACCCTGCAGAGAAGGACCAGCCGGAGGCGATGTGTGCCGAGCCGTGGGCCCGGAACGCGAACGCGCGAAGTCGACCCGTGCACGCACAGGCCGCACGGAAAGTGTACGTCCTGCCCACCCCTGCGCCTAAACGCCCTGACCTGCCGCGTTCTGTCAAGAGGGGGCCCGCTGCCCCGGGGATGAACCGATCCGGTATCCCCGGGCGATGCCATTTGCTGCCGCGGAGGACGAGAGTTGCGCGAATGCGCCCTGTCCGCCGGACCATCGACATCAGCACCGCCGTCGTGTTGGCCGTCGCCGTGTTCGCGCCGATCCAGCTGCTCGGTGTCGGACCCGCCGAAGCCGAGACACGCGATCGCTTCGACTGGCCGTTGCGGCCTCGTCCGGCGCTGACGCGAGCATTCGACAACCCCGACCACGACTGGCTGCCCGGGCACCGCGGCGTCGACCTGGCCGCCACCGAGGGGCAGTCGGTGCGCAGCGCCGGCGAGGGCATCGTGGTGTTCGCCGGGACACTGGCCGATCGACCGGTGATCTCCGTGGAGCATCCGGGCGGTCTGCGAACCACCTACGAGCCGGTGGAGCCGAGCGTGCGGATCGGCGAGCGGGTGCTCCCGGGAACGACCCTCGGGACGCTACGCAGCGGCCACGAGGGCTGCACGGCCGCGGCATGCCTGCACTGGGGAGCGCGCCGAGGTCGGGAGTACCTGGACCCGACTCGACTGGTGCTCGCCGCGGTGATCCGACTCGAGCCGCTACAGCCCTGGTGAGGAGTGCCGACCGCCGGAATCGGGGAAGTCGTCCGAGACCATGGCCGCGAGGTCCAGAAATGCCCGTCGCGTGCGGGGACGCAGCCGTTCGAGGTCGACGATCGACCCCTCTGCGAGGTGCTCGTCGAACGGGATCACCACCACGGCCCGGCAGCGCGCCAGGAAGTGACGAGTGAGCTCGTCCATGTCGACGCTCGCCGCGCCCGGGCGATGCGCGCTGATCACCACGACCGTGCGCTCGACGAGATGCGAGTACCCGTGCAAACCCAACCAGTCGAGCGTCGCGGCAGCGCTGCGCGCGCCGTCGACGGCGGGCGAGCTGACGAGCACGAGCGAATGGGCCAGGCTGAGCACACCGCTCATCGCCGAGTGCATGATCCCGGTTCCGCAGTCGGTGAGGATCAGGTTGTAGTGCACACGCAGGATCTCGATGACACCGCGGTAGTCGGCCTCGGTGAACGCCTCCGACGCAGCGGGGTCACGCTCACCACCGAGAACCTCGAGGCGGCTCGGCGCCTGCGAGGTGTGCTCGCGAACATCGGAGTACCGACTGATGTCCGGACCGGCCGCCAGCAGGTCTCGCACCGTGGACTTGGTCTGCTGCGGCACCCGCTCGGAGAGGGTCCCGAAATCGGGGTTGGCATCGACGGCCACCACGTTGTCGCCGCGCAGGGATGCGAAGGTCGATCCCAGCCCCACCGTCACGGTCGTCTTCCCCACACCGCCCTTGAGGGAGAGGATCGCGATCCGGTAATCGCTCCGGATCGGCTGGCGCACCCGCTCGGTCTGGGCCTCGATGCGCTGGGCCGCCGTCGGATCGCCGGGGTTGCGCACGTTGGCGGTGAGCTTCTGCAGCCCCCGACGCCACCCGCCGCGGACCGGTTTGCCGGGGTTCTCGTTGAGCAGCGCATCCGAACCCAGATCGTCGCTGGTGACCTTGCGCCGCACCGAGGTACGGCGGCTCGAACCCGCGCTCCCCCATCCGGCGTAGTCTGCTTCGCTCGCGTCGGGCATAGGTGCGCGCACCGGCTGAAGATCGAACTTGGGGTGGTCGATGCGCGGAGGTACGGACACGTGCGGCGGCTCGGGAACCGGTGGCACGGGTGAGGGCCGGGTGACGGCCACGCCCTCGTCGGCGAGCGCTGGTCCACCGAAACCGGCAGCCGGGAAACCTGCGCCTGGCACGTCGTGCCGCGACCACTCGGTGCTCGCAGTCGACCTCCCATCCGCTGCCGCACCGACGGCGTAGGAGTCCGGTTGATCGACGGTGGGGGGCTCGGCGGTCGGCGCGGCCGACTCCACGTCCGGCGTCGAAGCTGCTGCGCCGGGGGTGTCATGCGTTGCGCCCCGGCCGCCGCCGAAGTCAGGTTCCCCGAAGTTCGGCGCAACGAACTTCGGCCCACCGAAGTTCGATACGCTCGCCGTCGCATCCGGGTCGTCGAAATCGGGAACCTCGTAGACGGTGACGCCCTCCTCGTACCGCACGGTCGGACCGCTCCCTCCGTAGCCGATGTCGTCGGTCGTGTCGTGATCCGTCGCCCCCCGAGCGGCAGTGCCGCTGTCGTTGGAGCGATAGTCGGATGTTCGGTAGTCGGAGCCGGCAACCTCGGCGGTTCCGGAACTCTCCGAACGGTAATCGGCGGTGCGGTAGTCGGAGCCGCTGAAATCGGCAGTGCGATAGTCCGAGGTGCGGTACTCCGAAGCCTCGTACTGCGGCGTCTCGTACTGCGAAGCCTCGTACTGCGGCGCCTCGTAGGTGGGCACCTCGTAGCTCGGTGGAACGTAGCCAGCAGATCCGTAGCTCGAGGACTCGTAGTAGGACGCCCCGTATCCGGGCGACTCGTACGTCGCCGGGTCGTAGCGCGGCGTGTCGAAGCTGCTCTCGAAAGACATGGCATCGAAGGCCGACGGATTTCGATACCCGCCGGTGGTGGATGTGGAACCCTCGCCGGGCAGTGGCGGCGGCGCCCAACCGGGCGAGTTGTCGGTAGTGAAATCGGCGGCCGAGGTGTTGGAGTCGGCAGCCGCCGAGCTGTCCCGATCACTGTGCTGGCGATCCACGACCCTCCCTCGTGTCGATCGTGCCGTCTCGCGCAGTCGAGACCGGAACAACCCGGCACCCGAGATTGAGCGTGTGAAATCGACCTACGTGTTGAACAACGCTACCAAATATCGACCAGTGGTCCGAACCGTGTCGGCAACTATGCGCGCGGGTGGGCCTGGTCGTGCACGCTGCGCAAACGCTCGACGGAGACGTGTGTGTACAGCTGTGTCGTGGCCAGGCTCGCGTGGCCGAGAAGTTCCTGGACCACGCGCAGGTCCGCGCCGCCCTCGAGCAGGTGCGTTGCGGCGGTGTGCCGCAGACCGTGCGGCGAGAGGTCTGGTGTACCGGGTACCGCGGTCAGGGCACCGTGCACCACCGCGCGCGCCTGACGCTGGTCCAGACGACCACCTCGACGACCGATGAGCAGCGCAGAACCCGATCGCGGCCCGGCGAGCCGAGGTCTACCGCGGTCGATCCATGCGGTCAGCGCTTCCGCGGCCGGGACTCCGTAGGGCGCCACACGTTCTCTGTCACCTTTGCCCAGCACCCGCACGAGGCGTCGACCGTGATCGACATCCCCCAGATCGAGACCACACAGCTCACCGACCCGGATCCCGGTGGAGTAGAGCAGTTCGAGGATCAGCCGATCCCGTAGAGCCATGGGATCGTCGGACTCGGACCCCACGGTGGCGGCGCGGAGCACGGCGTCGGCCTGGTCGCGCCGCAAGACCGGTGGCAGGACCCGGTGGGCGCGGGGCGCCGTCAGTCGCCGCCCGGGATCGTCCACCGCGTAACCCCGCGAGTGCATCCACGCCGTGAAGGTGCGCGCCGACGACACTCGACGCGCGAGCGTGGTGCGTGCCAGCCCCGCACTCGACTGAGCGGCCAACCAGGATCGGAGATGGCCGAGCGAGATGGATGCACCCGGATCGGCGGCGCGCACGTGAGCGAGGACGCTGCGCGCGTCGGCAAGGTAGGCGCGCACTGTGTGCTCCGAGCGGGCTCGCTGAAGTCGCAGATGCACGGCGTACTCCTCGAGAACGTCCGCCTCGGCATGTTCCGGTTGGTCAGGGTTCGGTGACGGCGAACTCACGCTTCCACTCCCTGAACCCCTCCTCGGTGCGACCTCGGCGCCAGTACCCCGAGATGGAGGCGTCCTCCGCCGGAACTCCCCGTTCCCGGCGAACGTACCGACGGAGGTTCTGCATCACCGCACTCGCCTCGCCGTGGATGAACACGTGAGGACGCCCGTCCAGCCACGGCGCCGAGCGCACGGCCCGAACCAGCGGCGCGCGATCACCGGACACGTCCTCAGTGGCGGCGTCGGACGATACTCCCCGGTGCAGCCACGTGACCACCACACCTTCCGGCGCGGCCAGGGGTAGCTCGTCGTCGGGTCCGCCGACCTCCAGGAAGGCGTAACCAACCGCGTCCGGCTCGAGCGCTTCGAGCGCAGCGGCGATGGCGGGGAGAGCCGACTCGTCGCCGGCGAGCAGGTGCCACGCTGCCGTCGGATCCGGCCGGTACGCACCGCTTGGACCGAAGAAAGTGACCGTGGCACCGGGCTCGACGGATGCCGCCCACGGCCCGGCCACACCGGCGTCGCCGTGGACGACGAAATCGATGGCGATCTCGCGCGCCACGTGGTCGATCGACCGCAGCGTGTAGGTGCGCAGCACGGCGTCGTCGGGTGAGCGTGGGTCCGGCAATTCGAGCTTGACGTATGCGTCCGTGTAATCGACCGGCACCAGAGCGTCGAAGCCCGGACCCCCGAGGTGGATACGGACCAGGTGAGCACTCAGGCGTTCGGTGCGCACGACCGACATTGTGGTGGACGGTCTCGCCGACCTCGCCCCCGACGAATTGGCCGGCGTCTCCTCGTTCGGGGTCATGTGGTGGGGATCATCGTGGTCGCACCTCTGAGTTCGGCGAAGCGGTTTCCGAACGCGGCACTACCGTGCGGCGTCGTATGCGTCCTGGATCTCCTGGCTGATCCGGCCCCGTGCGCTGACGTTGAAGCCGTTGTCCTTGGCCCATGCCCGAACGTCCTGCAGGTTCTGGCGTGACTTCTTCGGCGCCGCCGCGCCGCGGCGAGACTTACGGCCACCGACCCTTTCGGCATGCTCGATCCAGAATGCGAACTGGTCATAGAGTTCGTTCGCATGCTTGTGGTTGAGATCGATGGTGTAGTTGACCCCCCCGATCGAGAATTCGACCGTCTCACCCTGTCCGTCCTTGATGACAGATCCGTCGACATCGTCGATCATTTGCACAGTGGTTCGCCGCGCCATGGACATTCTCCTCTTGGTTTCGGACTCGCTTCCGACAAGATAGCAGGATTGCGAGCGGTCAGACCGGAGAAGAGACGATTGTCGAATCCATTCCACGGTAAGCCTCCGGGGCCATCGGGACGCGGAATAGTCGCGATTCGGACATCTATCCCGACATATGTTGTGCCACAGCGCAATACTGCTGCATTCCCGATCGACACGAACCACGCGGTCGTCTTTCTTCTCGAAACTTTTCGCGGCGTGTCACCGCCCTGGACCCGAAAGGCGAAACCATCCGGTCTCGTCCCGTCCGACATACCCGTCCAATTCGAGCAGGCCCAGCGCCGCGCGCACCTCCGAAACCACGATGCCGGAACGCTCGGACAATTCGACAGGGCTGGACGACCCGGCCGGTGCGAGGGCATCGAGCAACAGCCGAGAGCGCTCCGGCAACTCGTCGGTGCGGCGCCGGAACAGGTGATCGAGTTCACCTCCGACCGCCCCGACGGGACCAATTTCGGCAACCACGTCGTGTGCGCAGGAGACCAGTCTCGCCTCACCCTCTCGAATCATTCTGTGGCAGCCGGTGGACCGCGGAGAGTTCACCGGACCCGGCACCGCCACCACGGGTCGTCCGGCCGCACGCGCCCAGGATGCGGTGTTGCGCGCACCGCTGCGCCATCCCGCCTCGACCACGACGACGCCCGCTCCGAATGCGGCGACGAGTCGATTCCTGGCCAGGAACCGGTGTTTGGCCGGGGTGGTGGCCGGGGCGTACTCGCTGACCACCAGACCGGACTGTGCGATGCGGTCCAGCAGCTTGCGATGACCGGACGGATACGCGCGGTCGACTCCGCACGCCAGAACTGCAACCGTGGTGCCGCCGACCCCCAGGGCCGCGCGGTGCGCAGCGCCGTCGATGCCGATCGCAGCACCGGACACTATGGTCCACCCGTCCAGGGCCAGATCGCCGGAGATCTCGCCCGCGACATGGTCGCCGTAGGCACTGGAGTCTCGCGTACCGACCACGGAGACAGAGGTTTCCGTCACCTCGGCCAGGCTGCGCGACCCGAGGACCCACAGACCCAGCGGTGGCACCCGATCGGCTCGGGTGGCGAACTGCGGAGTACCGAGCGCCAGCAAGCGCCACGACGGCCATTCGTCATCGGTGGGCAGGACCAAGCGCCCACCCAGCGCCTCCACCGCTTCGAGATCTTCTGCGCCGCAATCGAAATGCGCGCGAGCGGCGACCCTCCTGCGAACCTCGTCGGACACATCGCCGGTTCGCACCGCCTCCGCCGCGGCCGAATACCCCAGCTGCGCAACGAGATCGTTGATCTCGCGGGAGGGCCCCTGGGCCACGCGCGAGAGGTAGGCGGCGCCAAGCCGATCCGCATCGGTCGTTGTCATGCCGCACTCCGATCACGGAAGTCCATCGCGGACATCACCTCGTCCGCACCCGGGCTGCTCGATCCCCCCAGATCGGCGAGCGTCCAGGCGATCCGAAGAATCCTGTCCGCCCCCCGCGCGGTCACCACACCGCGACGGAGAGCACGTTCGAGCGGCGCCAACGCGGGCGGCGGCAATCGAAAGTCCTGCCGCAGCGCCGGGCCCGGCAACTCGGCGTTGGTCCGAAACCCCAGACGCGACCATCTCGCCAGAGCTGCGTCGCGGGCGGCGACCACGCGCGAGCGCACCACATCGGTGGACTCCCCCGGCTCGTCGGTGAGTGTGCCATTGGCCTGGCCCAGCATCGTCACCCGCAGGTCCACCCGATCGAGGAGCGGCCCCGACAGTCGAGACAGGTACCGGCGCCGCACGGTCGGCGCACACGTGCAGTCGGCCGTCCGCGCAGACGCACACGGACACGGATTGGCAGCGAGGATCAGCTGGAACCGGGCCGGGTACCGAGCGACCCCGTCACGACGGGCGATCCGCACCTCGCCGTCCTCGAGCGGCGTCCGCAGCGACTCGAGCACCCGCGGCGCCATCTCGGCGCACTCGTCGAGGAACAGCACACCGCGGTGTGCTCGGCTCACCGCACCCGGTTTGGCCAGCCCGGTTCCGCCACCGACGAGCGAGCTGAGCGAACTCGAATGGTGTGGGGCGATGAACGGGGCGGTGGTGATCAGCGGCGACGAGTCGGTGAGCGTGCCCGCGACCGAATGGACGGCCGTGACCTCGAGCGCCTCGTCCTCGCTCAGATGCGGCAGGATCCCGGGTAGACGCTGCGCCAGCATGGTCTTCCCGATGCCCGGCGGCCCGGTGAGCATCACGTGGTGAGCTCCTGCGGCCGCGACCTCGATTGCCCACCGCGCCTCGTTCTGACCCACCACGTCCGCGAGGTCACCGGCGTGGCGTACGGGCGCCGGGGGCTGCGCCGTCGGGACCTCGAGGGTGCCGGTTCCGCGCGCCCACGCGATCACCTCACCGAGGTGACGTGCCCCGAGAACCTCGATTCCGCCGACCAGGCCGGCCTCGGCGAGGGCCGCGCTGGGCACCACCACCCTGCTCCAGCCGGCCCGGCGAGCAGCGAGTACCGCGGGCAGAACACCACGGACCCTGCGCACCCGCCCATCGAGAGCGAGTTCACCCAGTAGGACCGTCGACGACACCGGTTCACGTGGGACGTCCTTGGCTGCCACGAGAACCGCCGCCGCGAGCGCAAGGTCGTACACCGAACCCATCTTCGGCAGCGTCGCCGGAGACAGCGCCAGAACGACCTTGGAGTTGGGCCACCCCCAACCGCTGTTGACCACCGCCGCCCGAATGCGATCCCGCGACTCCTGCAGCGCGGTATCGGGCAGACCCACCACGTGCACGCCGGGCAGACCCCGGCCGATGTCCGCCTCGATCTCCACGATCACGCCGTCGACACCGACGACGGCCACCGAGAAGGCCCTGCCGAGCGCCATCAGAACGCCTCACGGACGTACGAGAGCAGCGGAGTCCCAGCGGGCGCCACGCGCACGCCGACGACATCGAACCGCACCGCACCGCGACTGTGCGGGTGATCGGCCAACCACAGTCCCGCGAGGCGACGCAGGGTGCGCTGCTTGGATCGGGTGACGGCCGCCTCCGGCGAACCGAACCGGTCGGTGGTGCGGGTCTTGACCTCGATGAAGACGGTGACGTCGCCGTCGCGGGCGATCACGTCGATCTCCCCGTACCGGCAGCGCCAGTTGCGTCCCACCACCTCGAGACCCAGAGCGGTCAGGAACTCGACCGCGGCGTCCTCACCCAGAGAACCCAGTGCAGCTGTGGACATTCGACCCCCCTCGCGGGCGACCACCGATCGGTCGCCTCACGAGAGATGATTGCGCACCCGTCGCACCGAACTCGTCGTCCGACAGCGCTTTTCGGCAAGATGTGGACAACCTCGTCGCCTGTGGAGAACGCGCGGGTCCTACTCCGGTAGCCGCAGGTCGGGCTTGTCGAGTTCCTCGATGTTGACATCCTTGAACGTGATCACGCGGACATGCTTGACGAAGCGCGCGGGCCGGTACATATCCCACACCCACGCATCACTCATACGAAGCTCGAAGTAGATTTCGCCTTCGGCGTTCCGCGGGATCATCTCGACCGAGTTGGTGAGATAGAACCGCCGCTCGGTCTCCACCACGTAGGTGAAGTGCCCGACGATGTCGCGGTACTCCCGGTACAGCGACAACTCCATCTCGGTCTCGTACTTCTCGAGATCCTCGGCACTCATCGGTCTCGTCGCCCTCTCTCCGCCTTCGAACTCACCGAACTCACCGGATTCCCGGAACTCTCGACCACCGCACCACGATATTCCTTCACGTCCCCTCCGACACGACGCGGCGGGCGCAGATCGGGCGCGGCGACCGATGCGACATTGGCGTACGTCAGCCGATGCACCGGGCTCGGGCCCAGTTCGGCGAGGGCGTCGGTGTGCATCGAGGTGCTGTAACCCTTGTGGATCGCGAACCCGTAGCCGGGATACTCGGTGTCCAGTGCCCGCAGGATGCGGTCGCGGTGGACCTTGGCCAACACGCTCGCCGCGGCGATGCAGGCCGCGGTCGCGTCGCCGCCGATCACCGGCAACGACGGCGCTGTCAGACCCGGCACCGTGAACCCGTCGGTGAGCACGTATCCGGGCTCGACCCCGAGAGCCGTGACCGCCCGACGCATCCCCTCGATGTTGGCGACGTGTATGCCGATCCGATCGATCTCCTCCGCCGGGAACGCCACGATCGCCCACGCTCTCGCAAACCGCTTCACCTTGGGGTATAACGCCTCTCGCGCCGACTCCCCCAGCTTCTTGGAATCGTCGATCGATGCCAACGAACTCAGTGCGCGGTCACCGAGTACACACGCTGCCACCACCAGCGGACCTGCGCACGCACCGCGACCGGCCTCGTCGACCCCGGCGACGGGACCGAGACCGCTTCGCAGCAGCGCCTGCTCCATCGTGCGCAGCCCCGACGCCCGACGCACCGCCACCCGTGGTGGCCACGAGGTACGCGAGAGCCGCTGCAGCCTCGGCGACGACCCGCTCCGACCCGGTGCACCACGGCTGACGAGCCGAGCGTGGCCGGGTCCGGTCACCGGCCCTGGATGTCGGGAGCGTCGATGGTTCCCCAGCGCCCCGGCGGCAGCACGATCACGCGCGCCTTGCCGATCACGTTGCCGATCGGCACCGTGCCCTGCAGTTCGTCACCGACGTGGAAACGGGAGTCGGCCGAGTTGCTGCGGTTGTCGCCCATCATCCACAGGTTTCCCTGCGGGACGGTGATCGGACCGAAGCACCGCCCGGACCGCTGGGCGGTGGTGCAGTCCTGCACACCGGGTACGAAGCCGAAGTCCATCTTGATGTAGGGCTCGGTGAGGGGTTTGCCGTTCACCATCACCCGGCCCTGCGCGTCACAGCACTGCACGGTCTGGCCACCGGTGGCGATCACACGCTTGACCAGATCGTTCTCGTCCGGCGCCACCAGCCCGACCAGCGATCCGACCTCCTCGAGACCTCGCACCACCACGTTGGACGAGCGCGTGGAGGTGTAGTCACCGTTCCACGACTCCGGCCCCCGGAAGACGATGACGTCGCCCGGCCGAGGGTCACCGAATCGGTAGCCGATCTTCTCCACCACGATGCGGTCCCCGGTACACCCGGCGCAGCCGTGGAGGGTGGGCTCCATCGATTCCGAGGGGATCAGGTACACCCTCGCGACGAACGTCTGCAGCAGGAAACTCAGCAGCAGCGCCACGAGGATCAGGATCGGCAGTTCGCGCCAGAACGATCGTTCCTTCTTGGTCTTCGTCGCCGGTGCCTGCTCACCGTCACCGGCTTCGTCCAACTGATCCGAGTCTCTGTGGGTCACCGCAACAGGCTAGCCGGGTGAGGTGGCCGAGATGGACGACGGCCCCGCACCGAAGGGGTGCGGGGCCGCCGTGGACGCTGGTGAGCTGCGATGATCGGACAGTGATCAGCGCTTGCTCTCGGTCAGCGCTTCTCCTTGATCTTCGCAGCCTTGCCGCGCAGGTCGCGCAGGTAGTAGAGCTTCGCGCGACGTACGTCGCCGCGGGTGACCACCTCGATGTGGTCGATGTTGGGAGTGTGCACCGGGAAAGTGCGCTCGACACCCACTCCGAAGGAGACCTTGCGGACGGTGAAGGTCTCGCCGATTCCGCCACCCTGGCGGCGGATGACGACACCCTTGAAGATCTGGATGCGCTCCTTCGAGCCTTCGATGACCTTGACGTGGACGTTGAGGGTGTCGCCCGCGCGGAACTCGGGAATGTCGCTGCGCAGCGACTGCTTGTCCAGGAAGTCCAGGGTGTTCATTGATCGTCCTTGTGTGTGGAATGAGTGCGAGTAGAGGACCCGAGCGGCGACGGCGAGTCGCTCGACTGGTTCGTGCTCCTAGTGGTCCCCGACGATCACTCGCCGGGCAACCCCACCATCGTGCCAGATGAACCCCGGTCCGACGAAATCGCTTCCGGCCCCGGAACCACCGTTCTGGCGGGCGGCGCGGGGACGACCTTCCGGTCGAGTTCGGCCTCGGCCGCGTTTCGGACGTGCTCGGGGTCCGGGCTCCCGGCGATCACGTCCTGCAGCCAGATCTTGGCCTGCACCACCGGCCGACGAAGATTCTTCTCCCGCCGCACCGCGCGGGCCATTCGTCCCGGACGCCGGGTGTACCGCCAGCGAGCCCAGGGGGCTCCGGGGCGGCTCAGACGAATGGCACCGACGATCAGCAGAGGCAGGACGAACAGCCCGATCAGACCCGTCCAGATCTTCCCCTTGAGCAGCACCACGGCCGCAAGTGCGAGGTTGATCAGCGCGAACACGGCGAGGACGACGCGGGCGACGGGGTTCGGGTCCTCGCGAAAACCCGAGACGTTGAGCAGTTCGAGCGGCCGCAGACCGAGCAGCAGCATGACCGTGACCGCGATGGCCACGAACACCGCGTCGACCGACGTTCTGCCCTGCTTCGCCCAGTAGACGTCCTCGAGGTAGAAGATCAGCGCGAACTCGTCCAGAACGAGGGCGGCGCCCACGCCGAAGATCGTTGCGAGGACGGCGCCGGTGAGATCGGATCCGTCGACGTAGACGGCGATGAGCCCGACCCCCGACACGATCATCGACACGACGCCGAACACCACGTGGTGGACGTGGTGGCCGCCGGGCGTGACGTTGCCGGGCCACCATCGAACCTGCGCGCGGATCAGACGAACACTGATCCGGATGAACACGAAGCCGACCACGAACCCCACGAGGAAGAAGAACAGGGGCAATCGGCCGTGCTCAGCGAGGTGGTGCACACACCGATGTTATCGCCCGAAACCGGCATTTCGGAGTGCATCGGCCATCGAGCCGGTCGGCGCGGGAGCGCCTCCGCGGGCCCCGCGAGCCCGGTCCCCGCGCGGTGTGTTCCCTCGCGACGACTCGGCGGTCCGGGAGTCACGGCCGGCCCCGGACCTGCCCGGGCGTGCCGAACCCACCTCGTCGTCGAGGCGAAGGGACAGTCCGATTCTCTTGCGCTCGACGTCGACGTCGACGACCTTCACCTTCACCACGTCACCCGATCGCACCACCGACCGCGGATCGGAGACGAAGGTGTTCGACATGGCCGAGACGTGCACCAGCCCGTCCTGGTGAACACCGACATCGACGAACGCACCGAAGGCGGCGACATTGGTGACCACACCTTCGAGCACCATGCCCGGACGTAGGTCGGTGAGCTTCTCGACGCCCGCGGCGAATGTGGCGGTACGGAACTCCGGGCGTGGGTCGCGACCGGGCTTGAGCAACTCGGCGAAGATGTCGGTGACGGTGGGCAGCCCGAAACTGTCGTCGATGAACTCCTTCGGCGACAACGCGCGCAGCGTCCGCTCGTTGCCGATGATCTCTGCAACGGGGACACCGGCACGCTCTGCGATGCGCCGCACCACCGGGTACGCCTCGGGGTGAACGGCCGACCGGTCGAGCGGATTGTCCCCCGACGAGATCCGCAGGAACCCCGCACACTGCTCGAAAGCCTTGGGCCCCAGACGGGGAACACTCAGCAGCGCCGAACGATCGGTGAACGGACCGCGCGAGTCCCGATACTCGACGATGCTCTCGGCCACCGAGGCCGAGATCCCGGACACCCGCGCCAGCAGTGGCGCCGAGGCGGTGTTGACGTCGACGCCGACAGCATTGACCGCATCCTCGACGACGGCGCCGAGCGAGCGGGCGAGGAGGGTCTCCGAGACGTCGTGCTGGTACTGCCCCACGCCGATGGACTTGGGGTCGATCTTGACCAGCTCCGCCAGCGGATCCTGCAGTCGCCTCGCGATCGAGACGGCCCCGCGAATCGAGACGTCGAGGTCCGGGAGCTCACGTGAGGCGTACTCCGATGCCGAGTACACCGATGCCCCCGCCTCGGAGACCATCACCTCGGTCGGTCGCGAGTCCCCGCACATCTGCGCGAGTTCGGTCGCCAACGCTGCGGTTTCCCGCGAGGCGGTCCCGTTACCGATGGCGATCAACTCCACCGAGTACCGCGCGACCATCGCAGCGAGCACCGCCAGCGACTCCCGACGCTTGTTGTGCGGCTGGTGGGGATAGATCGTGGTGTGGTCGAGCACCTTGCCGGTCGCATCGACCACGGCCACCTTCGTACCGGTGCGGAAACCCGGATCCAGGCCGAGGGTGGTCCGGTTGCCGGCGGGTGCGGCGAGCAGAAGGTCGGCGAGATTGGTGGCGAACACCTCCACGGCCGCCGCCTCGGCGCTCTGGCGCAGCCGCATCCTGATGTCGATGCCGATGCCGACGACCAGCTTGGTCCGCCACGCCCAGCGCACGGTGTCGAGCAGCCACCGGTCGGCCGGACGGCCCTGATCGGCGATACCGAATCGTGCTGCGATCACGTTCTCGTACATCCCGGCTCCACCGCGCGCCGACGCGACCTCGGGGTCCGGCTCGGGCTCGACCGAGACCGACAGGACACCTTCCTTCTCGCCGCGAAGCACCGCGAGGACCCGATGGGCGGGCATCGAGGTGAAGGGTTCGCGATGGCCGAAGTAGTCGGCGAACTTCGCGCCGTCACCCTCGCGACCGTCGCGCACGGTGGTGGTCAGGACACCGCGGGCCCACACAGTTTCGCGCAACTCGCCCACCAGGTCGGCGTCCTCGGCGAATCGCTCCACCAGGATCGCGCGGGCACCGGCCAGTTGCTCGTCGGAATAGGTGGTCGGATCGGTGGTCGGGTCCGCGAGAAGCGCGTCGGCGACGGGCTCATGGCCGTCCTCGCGCGCGATCTGGGCTTTCGTTCGCCGCTTCGGCCGAAACGGCAGGTAGATGTCCTCGATTCGGGCCTTGGTGTCCGCGAGCAGGAGATCTCGCTCGATCCGCGGGTCGAGGCGGCCCTGCGCGCGGATCGACTCCAGGACACTCTCGCGGCGTTCGTCGAGTTCACGCAGATAGTGCAGACGCTCGTCGATCAGCCTCAGCTGCGCGTCGTCGAGGGTGCCGGTGACCTCTTTGCGGTAGCGGGCAATGAACGGGACGGTGGCGCCGGAATCGAGCAGGTCCACCGCAGCGCGTACACGCCCCGGCGCCACCCCCACGATCTCGGCGATACGGGTGATCACCGACGGGACACCCGGGCGCTGCCCGGTCACGGTCTCGACAGCAGGTTCGTTCTGGGTACTGGCCACGGCGGGCGAGACTACCGGGCCGGTACTCTGGGCTCGATGAACAGGGTTGTCGCGGCCATCGCCGCCACGGTGCTCGCGTGCTGCGCGGCCTGTTCGACCGCACCCGCGAGTCCCCCGCGTTCGGTGGCCGCTCCCCCGACCGTGGTGTCCTCGACCGACACCGCACCCGACGTGCGGGCTCGACTCGATCAGGCGACGGCGGTGGGGTCCCAGCGCGGTGCCGAGGTCTCCATCGGCTTCCTCGATCGAGCGACGGGCACCTACACCGGGACGGCCGACACGGTCCCGGTGGCCACCGCATCGGTGGTCAAGCTGTTCATCGCCGACGATCTGCTGTTCCGCGACGCGCGCAACGAGATCACTCTCTCCGCCGGCGACCGCAACCTGATCGTGCCGATGCTCGAGTCGTCCGACGACACCGCTGCGGAGGAACTGTGGGATTCCTACGGCGCCGACGCGATCGTCACCAGGGTCGCCCAGCGGTACCGCCTGGTGGCCACGAACCCGCCCCCGGACGGACGGTGGTTCAACACGGTGACCACGGCTGCCGATCTGGTGCGCTACTACGCGCTTCTGCTCGACGGTTCGGGTGGGTTGCCGCGCGATCGGGCGGACACGATCCTGAGCTATCTCGAGTCGTTCACCCCGGAGGGCACCGACGGGTACCCGCAGTCCTTCGGGATACCGACGGCGCTGCCGTCGGAGACGCTGCGCGGGGTCAAGCAGGGCTGGATGTGTTGCACGGCCGGTCGTTGGGTGCACCTGTCCACGGGGTTCGTCGGTGAGGGCGCGCGGTACGTCCTCGCGATCATCTCCCAGGAGATCCCCTTCACCGGCGCCGACGGCGGTGCGAGCGGATCGGACATCACGGTGACCGACGACGCCGGCGCTCAGCACGCGCGCGCCACGGTGACCGATGCTCTGAGCGCCCTGTTCCCCACGGGGTCGGTCCCGGGTTAGAGCAGATCGGGCCGCCGCTCGCGCGTGCGCTCGAGTGCGCGAGCATGTCGCCACTCGGCGATGCGTGCGTGATCGCCCGAGAGGAGCACCGGTGGCACCTCGAGGTCTCGCCATCGCACGGGACGGGTGTAGCTGGGTCCCTCGAGCAAGCCGTCGGAGAACGAATCCTGTTGATGTGAGAGCTGATTGCCGAGAACACCGGGTATGAGCCGGGTGATCGCCTCCACCATCACCAACACTGCGGCCTCGCCGCCGATCAGAACGTAGTCCCCGATGCTGATCTCCTGCACACGGATCCGCCGCGATGCGTCGTCGACCACGCGCTGATCGATACCTTCGTATCGCCCGCACGCGAACACCAGGTGCTTCTCGCTCGCAAGCCCCTCGGCGCTCGCCTGGGTGAACGGGACCCCCGCCGGCGTGGGCACGATCAGCACCGAGTCCGCCGTGGCCACGTCGTCGAGAGCCGCGCCCCACACCGGCGCCGTCATCACCATCCCCGGCCCACCGCCGTAGGGCGAGTCGTCGACGGCGCGATGGACATCCGTGGTCCACGATCGCAGGTCGTGAACCTCCAGCCTGACGATCTCCTTCTCGATCGCTCTGCCCAGCAGGGCCGTTCGCAGCGGTTGAAGGTACTCGGGGAAGATCGTCACCACGTCGATGCGCACGTTCAGATCTCCAGCAGGCCGTCTGGTGGGTCGATGTCGACGGTCGCAGTGGCTCGGTCCACACCGACGACGATGGCCGAGACGAACGGCACGAGGATCTCGCGGTCGTTCTCGGCCCGAACCGACAGCAGCTCGCCTGCCGCCGAGTGCAGCACCTCACGCACCACACCCACGCGCTCACCCGCACGCGGATGATCCGCGCCGAAGCGCACACTCATGCCCTCGAGCTCGTGATCGTAGAACTCGTCGGGATCATCCGATTCCGGCAGGTCGGCGGTGTCGATGACGAACAACGATCCCCGCAGCGCGTCGGCGGCCGACCGATCGGTGATGCCCTCCAACACCAGAAGAAGCCGCCCGGAGTGCTCCCGGGCGGCCTCGACTCGATAGTGCGTGGGCGTGGACGACCCGCGAACCCGGGCGGTCAGGACGGTGCCGACGGCGAACCGATCGTCGGGATCGTCGGTGCGGACCTCGACGACCACCTCGCCCCGGACGCCGTGCGATTTCGCAACGCGCCCGATCACCAGCTCCACGTCTGGATCAGCTGTCGGTATCGACGACGTCGACCCTGATCCCGCGGCCACCGATACCCGCAACCAGGGTGCGCAGCGCCGTGGCGGTGCGACCGCCACGACCGATGACCTTGCCCAGGTCGTCCGGATGGACGTGAACCTCGATGGTGCGACCACGACGGCCGGTGATCATCTCCACTCGGACGTCATCCGGGTTGGCGACGATACCGCGAACCAGGTGTTCGACGGCGTCGGCGACGACGGCGCTCACTTGTCCGCGTCGGCCGCAGCGGCGTCGTCGGCACCGGCAGCGTCGTCGGCATCAGCGGCGTCGGCCTTGGCGGCCTTCTTCTTCTTCGGGGTGATGGCCTCGGTGGTGGGCGCATCGTCGGCCTGCGCGAGCGCGGCGTTGAACAGGTCGAGCTTGGAGGGCTTCGGCTCGGCGACACGCAGGGTGCCCTCGGCGCCGGGCAGGCCCTTGTGCTTCTGCCAGTCACCGGTGATCTTGAGCAGGGCCTCGACGGGCTCGGTGGGCTGTGCGCCCACGCCGAGCCAGTACTGCGCGCGCTCGGAGTCGATGTCGATCAGCGACGGCTCTTCCTTGGGGTGGTACTTGCCGATGGTCTCGATGGCACGGCCGCCGCGGCGGGTGCGAGCGTCGGCGACGACGACGCGATACTGGGGGTTGCGAATCTTGCCGAGACGGGTGAGCTTGATCTTGACGGCCATGCTGGCTGAGCCTCTTTCGGTGTTTGGTCACATGGCAATTCAGCGATGCGCGCGGCACGCACATCCGGTTTTGCCGTTGAGGGGTGTCGTGACTCCCCGCGCGGCACGTGGCCGACGACGGGCTGACAACGCTTCATTGTGCCAGAGCGTGCTCAGCGCACGAAATTGCCTCGCAGCACCACGGTGTCGGGCGCCGAGAGCACGTCGGGCCCGAGGCGCGGGTCCTGCTCGTAGATCACGAAGTCAGCGGGTGCGCCGTGCTCGAGGTTCTGCCGCCCCAACCACGTGCGGGCCGACCAACTTGCCGAGCCCAGTGCCTCGGTGGGACTGAGACCGACCCGCACCAGGGCGGCCACCTCGTCGGCGAGGCGGCCGTGGCGGATCGATCCTCCCGCGTCCGTACCCGCGTAGATCGGCACCCCCGCATCGTGGGCGCGGCCCACGGTCTGCGCCACCCGGCCGTGCAGGTCCAACATGTGCCGCGCGTACACCGGGTACTTCCCCGCCGCCGCGGCGATGTCGGGGAACGTCTCGATGTTGATCAGGGTCGGCACCAGCGCCGTACCGTGCTCGACCATCATGGCGATGGTGTCGTCGGTCAGGCCCGTACCGTGCTCGATGCAGTCGATTCCGGCCGCGATCAGCCCCGGGAGAGCATCCTCGGAGAACACGTGCGCCGTCACCCGCGCCCCCTCGGCGTGCGCCGCTGCGATGGCGCGGGCGGCGATCCTCTCGTCCCAGAGCGGGGCGAGGTCCCCGACGCTGCGGTCGATCCAGTCACCGACGATCTTGACCCAGCCGTCGCCCATCCTCGCCTGCTGGGCCACTGCCTCCGGGAGCTGCTCGGGATCCTCCAGTTCGACCGCCAGGCCGGGTATGTAGCGCTTGGGGAGTGCTATGTGGCGACCCGCGCGGATGATCTTCGGCAGATCCTCACGCTCGTCGATGAATCTCGTGTCCACCGGGGACCCGGCATCGCGCAGCAGCAGTGCACCGACCGACCGTTCCTTCTCGGCCTGCTCGATCGCCCCCGCCTCGTCCTCGTGCCCGCCGCCGTACTTGATGCCGACGTGACAGTGGGCATCCACCAGACCCGGCACGATCCACCCACCGGTGAGTGTGTGCGCATCGGCGACCGGCTCGGCCGAGACCACACCGTCCACCACCCAGAACTCGAGCCGCTGCTCATCGGGTAGGCCGGTGCCGATCACGTGCAGGCGGTCGCTCATGACATCTACTTCTTCGGCAGCTTGAACTGCGAGAAATCGAAACCCTCGAGCCCGGGCGGCAGCTGGTCCAGACCCTTGGGCATGCCGGTCAGATCCGGCATGCCCGGCATCGCTCCCCTGACCTTGGGCGGTGTCGGACCGCGCCCGGTCCGCTTGCCCTTCTTCCCCTTCTTGGCGCGTTGGCCGCCCTTACGGGACCCGGGTAGGCCCATGCGTCCGGCCATCGAGGCCATCATCTTGCGTGCCTCGAAGAAGCGGTCGACGAGCTGGTTGACGTCGGAGACCTTCACCCCGGAGCCCGCGGCGATGCGCAGGCGACGCGATGCGTTGATGATCTTCGGGTCCGCCCGCTCGGCAGGGGTCATGCCGCGGATGATCGCCTGTACGCGGTCGAGTTGCTTGTCGTCGACCTGCGCGAGGGCGTCCTTCATACCCGCGGCACCCGGCAGCATTCCCAGGAGGTTGCCGATGGGACCCATCTTGCGGATGGCCATCATCTGTTCGAGGAAGTCCTCCAACGTGAGCTGACCGGACCCCATCCGCGCGGCGGCATCCTCGGCCTGCTTGGCGTCGAAGACGGTCTCGGCCTGCTCGATCAGGCTCAACAGATCACCCATGCCGAGGATGCGTCCGGCCATCCGATCAGGATGGAAGGTCTCGAAGTCCTCGAGCTTCTCGCCGGTGGACGCGAACATGATCGGGCGACCGGTCACCTCGCGCACACTCAGCGCGGCGCCACCTCGGGCGTCGCCGTCGAGCTTGGTCAGCACGACTCCGGTGAAGCCGACGCCCTCCGCGAAAGCCTGCGCGGTACTGACCGCGTCCTGACCGATCATCGCGTCGAGCACGAAGAGGGTCTCGTCGGGCTGGACCGCGTCGCGGATGCCGGCAGCCTGCGCCATCAGCTCGGCGTCGATACCGAGTCGACCGGCCGTGTCGACGATGACCACGTCGAAGACCTTCGAACGTGCCTCGGCCACACCGGCCGTCGCCACGGCCACCGGGTCGGCCGCAGACACGCCGAGAGCGTTGTCCCCACCGCCGGTCGAGGTTCCGGGATGCGGAGCGAACACGGCCACCCCGGCCCGCTCGGCGACCACGCGCAGCTGATCCACCGCGCCCGGACGCTGGAGATCACAGGCCACCAGCAGCGGCGTGTGACCCTGCGCCTTGAGCCACGCGGCGAGTTTGCCTGCGAGCGTGGTCTTTCCGGCGCCCTGCAGACCCGCCAGCATGATCACCGTCGGAGGGGTCTTGGCGAAGACGATGCGCCGGGTCTCGCCGCCGAGAATCGCCACGAGTTCCTCGTTGACGATCTTGACCACCTGCTGGGCAGGGTTGAGCGCACCGGAGACCTCCGCGCCCTTGGCGCGATCCTTGATCCGACCGATGAAGGCGCGCACCACGGGCAACGCGACGTCGGCCTCGAGCAGGGCCAGGCGGATCTCACGGCACACCGAATCGATGTCACCGTCCGTCAGCCGACCCTTGCCTCGCAGATTCCTGAGACTTCCGGCCAACCTGTCGGAGAGGGAATCGAACACCGGTGACACTCCTGAGCTCGGGGCAATGACGGCACGGACCGAGCACCACCCTAGCGGCTGGCGGCGTTCGATTCCTCGGGTGGACGCGGTGCCAACGCGGGCACCACGGCCAGCAGTGCGGTCTCGAGAGATCGACGCACCGCGGGATTCGCCGCGTCCGGTAGCGCCACACAGAAGGAGTCGACGACCGACGATCCCAGCGTGGCGACCTTGGCCCAGCGGATGTCGGCACCGGCATGCTCGAGAACTGAGGCCAACCGGCACAGCAACCCCAGCCGATCACGGGCCCGCAGTTCGATGATCACGTCGGTGGCGTTGGGCACGTCGAACCACAGCACGCGCGGGGGGGACTGCGCGTAGAGCGGAACCGCCCGTGGATCCTCGCCCGCAGGGTCGCGGGCGGCGTCGCGTTCCTTCGCGTCGAGCCCGGCGACCAGATCCAGTTCGCCGTCGAGCGCGCGAATCAGCTCCTGGCGCAGCAACCCCGCCGCGGGCGGGGAACCGAAGGTCGGCGCCACGATGAAGGAGTTGACGGCGTACCCGTCGCGCCCGCCCACCGACGCGGCGAGAACGCGCAGGGACGCCAGAGCCAGAACACCGGCGGCGTTGGAGAGCATCCCGAGGCGATCGGGCGCGGTGACGGTGACCTGATAGGTGTGCGGTCCGCCCGCCGGCGTGATGTCGACGTCGATGTCGCCGGAGCGTGCGCGTTCGAGCAACGCGGGATCGACCTCGTCGGGAACCGGCAACGGACGACCCGACATCAGCAGTCGACACCGGCGAACCAGCTCCCTGATCAGCGACGCCTTCCAATCGCCCCACACACCCGGCCCGGTGGCCAGCGAGTCGGCCTCCGCCAGAGCATGCAGCAGATCGAGCAGTTGCGAGTCACCTCCGAGGGCGTCGACAACGCCCTGCACGGTGTCGGCATCATCGAGGTCTCGCCGCGTCGCGACGTCCGGCAGCAGCAGATGGTGTCGAACCATCCCGCTCAGCACGGCGACGTCGGAGGGCCACATCCCGAGGCGGTTCCCGATCTGGGTGGCGAGGTCGGCACCGACCACGCTGTGGTCGCCGCCTCGTCCCTTGCCCACGTCGTGCAGCAGGGCACCGAGCACCAGTAGGTCCGGTCGCGACACCCGTGTGGTCATCGACGCGGCGTTGGCCGCGGTCTCGACGAGGTGACGATCGACCGTCCAGGTGTGGATGGCATCGCGCGGAGGCAGGTCGCGCACCGCGCCCCACTCGGGCAGCAGACGCCCCCACAGACCCGTCCGGTCGAGCGCCTCGATCACCGCGATGGCGGACCGACCTGAGCCGAGCAGCACCAACAGATCGTTCAGAGCCTCCCGGGGCCACGGTTCACGCAGTTCCGGCGCGCTGTCGGAGAGGCGGCCGAGAGTGGAGGCCGAGATCGGCAGACCCGTGGTCGCCGACGCCGCGGCGACCCGCATGATCAGGCCCGGATCCTTGGTCGGACGCGCATCGCGCGCGAGCACCACCTCGCCGGCGTGCTCGACCACTCCCTCGTCGAGCGGCCGCCGGACGGGTACCCGGCGCAAACGTGAGAGTCCTCGCCGCGGGACGGCGTTGCCGGCGGTGCGGATGCCGACGTCGACGCAGTAGCCGATCGTGCGCGCGGAGTCGCTCAGCAGGCGCGCGAGGTCGAAACGATCCCCGATTCGCAGCGCGGAGGCAATCTCGTCGGCATCCTGGGCACGCAGCTGATCCCGCGCTCGACCGGCGATGCGATGCAGTTCGGTGCGCACATCGAGGATCCGATCGTGTGCGAACGCCAGGCCACCACCCGGTGAGTCGGGGCCGAGACCGGTGGTCGCGTCCGTCAGCTGGGCAATGGACAGGGCGTCGAGAAGTTGAACGTCGCGGAGGCCACCGCGACCGCTCTTGAGGTCGGGCTCGGCGCGGTGGGCGATCTCTCCCGAGCGCGCCCACCGTGTTCTGGTCAGGTCGATCAACACGTCGAGCCGGTCCCGGAGCCCTGCTCGCCACTGCCGCCGGATCCCGCTGATCAGCAGATTGCTCAGCTCGGGATCGCCCGCGACGTGCCGGGCGTCGAGCAGACCGAGTGCTGCCGTCATGTCGCCTGCGGCCACCTGCAGGGCCTGCTCGACCGTGCGCACACTGTGGTCGAGTTTGATGTGGGCGTCCCAGAGCGGATACCAGAGCTGGTCGGCCACCACCGACAGCTTCTCGGGGTCGACGTCGTCGTGCAGCAGCACCAGATCGAGGTCGGAGAACGGGAGCATCTCCCGGCGCCCGAGACCTCCGACCGCGACGATGGCGAACCCGCTGTCGGCCTTGATCCCGACCTCCGAGCCCTTGCTGGTGAGCCAGAAGTCGTGCAGATCCGTCAAGGCCTCCCGCAGGGCGGGAGCGTCGAGCCGGCGACCCGACGGGCCGACGCCGAGCAGCTGCTCACGGGCTCGGACGAGATCGGTTGCCGCGTCGTGTGCGGTCATGATCGCGGTTCCCTTCTCGCGGGGTGTCGGGCGGGGTGTTCGACAGAAAACGGGTGACCGCGATCGACCGTCGAAACGGCGTCTGTCGCGGTCACCCGTCCGGCTGGAACTCCGATCGGTCGAAGCTACAGGGCGTCGGAGCCACGCTCCCCGGTGCGCACTCGCACGATGGTGTCCACCGGCGACACCCACACCTTGCCGTCACCGATCTTGCCGGTCCGCGCGGCCTCGACGATCACGTCGACGACCTTGTCGACGGCGGCGTCGTCGACAACCACCTCGACACGAACCTTCGGAACGAAGTCGACGGAGTACTCGGCTCCTCGATAGACCTCGGTGTGGCCCTTCTGGCGGCCGTAACCCTGGACCTCACTGACGGTCATCCCGAGGACCCCGGCCTGCTCGAGCCCGGTCTTGACATCCTCGAGGGTGAACGGCTTGACGATTGCCGTGATCAACTTCATCTCAGGCCTCCTTGCCGGTGGACACGCGGCCCACGCTGTTGCCGCCGAGCGCGGCGAAATCGTACGCGGTCTCTGCATGCTCCGATTCGTCCACGCCCAGCGTCTCACCCTCGTCGGTGGTTCGCAGACCCACGGTGTACTTGACGATCAGCGCGACCACCGCGGTACCCACCAGGGAGTACGCGAGTACGGCACCCGCGCCCACGGCCTGACGCCACAGCTGATCGAACCCACCGCCGTAGAACAGGCCCGACACCGCAGCCGGGGCCTCGGAGGTGGCGACCAGGCCCACCATGAGGGTGCCGATGAGGCCACCGACGAGGTGAACCCCGACCACGTCGAGCGAGTCGTCGAACCCGAACCGGTACTTCAGGCCCACCGCCAGGGCGCAGAGCGCACCGGAGACGACGCCGACGGCCAGAGCACCGATGACGTTGACCGACGAACATGCCGGAGTGATGGCGACCAGACCCGCCACGATTCCGGACGCGCCGCCGAGGCTGGTGGCATGACCGTCACGGATGCGCTCGACGAGCAACCACGCCAGCATGGCCGCCGCGGTGGCGACCGTCGTGGTGATGAACGTGGCGCCGGCAATTCCGTTGGAGGCAACCGCGGACCCGGCGTTGAAGCCGTACCACCCGAACCACAGCAGACCCGCGCCGAGCATGACGAACGGCAGGTTGTGCGGACGGAACGGTGTCTGCGGCCACCCCTTGCGCTTGCCCAGGATGATGCAGAGCACCAGGCCCGCGGCACCGGCATTGATGTGCACCGCCGTTCCACCGGCGAAGTCGATCGCCTTGAGCTGGTTGGCGATCCAGCCACCCTTCTCGGCCGTGACGCCGTCGAAGGCGAACACCCAGTGCGCGACCGGGAAGTAGACGATCGTGGCCCACAGTCCCGCGAACAACAGCCACGGCCCGAACTTGAGGCGATCGGCAACAGCGCCGGAGATGAGGGCGACGGTGATGATGGCGAACATGGCCTGGAAGGCGACGAACACCGTGGCGGGAATGGTCCCGGCCAACGGGATCGCGGCAGCGGTGACCGTGCCGGCGTCGTCGGTGGAGGACAGGTAGGTGCCTCCGATGAGCCCCTTGAGACCCCAGTACTGGGTGGGGTCACCGATCAGGTTGCCCTTGTCCTCGCCGAACGCGATCGAGTAGCCGTAGAGCACCCACAGCACGCCGACGACGCCCATGGAGCTGACGCTCATCATGATCATGTTCAGCACACTCTTCGCGCGGACCATGCCGCCGTAGAAGAACGCAAGACCCGGGGTCATGAGCAGCACGAGCGCTGCACTGGTCAGCATCCATGCCGTGTCACCGGTGTCGGGTGCACCGATAGTGGGGAATTCCACCTTGAGCCTCCTCCTTCTGCCTCGGTCCAGCGCTGGGTGGCTGACGACCTGGAGGAAAGAGTGCTCATAAGACGTTTCCGCGACGGCACTGTGAAGTTTCAGCCGTGTGAACGCACGCCCGAATCATGTTGCGTGCATGTTTCGTCGCGCTCTTCGCGGCGTGGAACGTCCCCTCAGCCCAGCAGCGCGTCGACGTAGGCGCCCGGTTCGAAGGGCGCGAGGTCGTCCGCACCCTCGCCGAGGCCCACCAGTTTGACGGGCACTGCGAGCTCACGCTGAACCTGGAAGACGATGCCACCCTTGGCGGTCCCGTCGAGCTTGGTCAGCACCACGCCGGTGATGTCGACGACCTGCGCGAAGACCCGCGCCTGCGCGAGGCCGTTCTGACCGATCGTCGCATCGAGGACCAGGAGTACGTCGTCGACGGGCGCCTTCTTCTCGATCACCCTCTTGACCTTGCCGAGCTCGTCCATCAGACCTGTCTTGGTGTGCAGACGCCCGGCGGTGTCCACCAGCACCACGTCGGCTCCGTCGTCGACGCCCCTGCTCACCGCATCGAAGGCGACGGCAGCCGGGTCGGCACCCTCCCGTCCGCGCACCACCTCGGCGCCGACTCGCTCACCCCACGTCTGCAGTTGGTCGGCGGCTGCCGCGCGGAAGGTGTCGGCTGCGCCGAGCACCACGCGACGACCGTCCGCCACGAGCACCCGCGCCAGCTTTCCGGTGGTGGTGGTCTTGCCCGTTCCGTTGACGCCCACCACCAGCAGCACCGATGGACGATCCCCGTGCGGAAGCGCCTTGATGGAGCGATCCATGCTCGGGTCGAGCGCCTCGACGAGCACCTCGCGCAGCAGGGCGCGAGCATCGGCCTCGGTTCTGACCGTGCGGACGGCCATCTCGCGGCGCAGGGTCGCGACGATCTCCGCGGTGGTCGCGGTACCGATATCGGCCACGAGCAGGGTGTCCTCGACCTCCTCCCAGGAGTCCTCGTCGAGGTCGCCGCCACCGAGCAGGCCCAGCAGAGACCTGCCGACGGCGTTGTGCGAACGCGCCAGTCGCCCGCGCAGGCGACCGAGTCGTCCTGCGGTGGGCTCGATCGTCTCGACTCCCCCGCCGGCCGCGGCCTGCGGGGTTACGGTGTCCGCCTCCTCCTCGACCGGCTCCGGGAGGGACACGTTGGTGATATCGCGCTTGGGCGCATCACGCGGCACCGACGCGTCGTCACCCACACGCGGCTGGTCGTCGGTATCGGTGCGCTCGAACGGGAGAGGGTCGACGGGCGGGCGCGCCGAGAGGGGCTCCGGCAGACCTCGCCGAGGCTCGGCGACGGCGGTCCCGGCAGCGCCGCCCTCGGCGAACGAGATGGCGGACCCGGCGCGGTAGTCACCGGACTGCTCACGCCGCGTGCGCTCGACCGCGGCCGACTCACCGAGCGAGACACGCGAACGCCGCGCCCGAAGTAGGCCGAACAGCAGAACCACGATCAGGACGACGGCCACGATCGCAGCAATGGCGATCCACAGTTCTACGCTCACGTACCCATCCTGTCAGTGCTCACGTGCCCATGCTGTCAGTGCTCACGGAACCATGCTGTCGGTGCTCACGTAACCATGCTGTCGGTGACCGCCGGATCAGGAGTCGACAGGCGCCGGCTCGGCCAGATCACGCCCACGCATGCGCTGGGAGATCACCGTGGTGATCCCGTCGCCGCGCATCGAGACCCCGTACAGCGCGTCGGCCACCTCCATCGTGGGCTTCTGGTGGGTGATCACGATCAACTGCGACTTCTCCCGAAGCTGCTCGAACAGCGAGATCAACCGTCGCAGGTTCGTGTCGTCCAGTGCCGCCTCCACCTCGTCCATGACGTAGAACGGCGACGGCCGGGCGCGGAAGATCGCGACGAGCATCGCGACGGCGGTGAGGGACTTCTCGCCGCCCGAGAGCAGCGACAGGCGCTTGACCTTCTTGCCGGGCGGCCGGGCCTCGACCTCGATGCCGGTGGTCAACATGTCCGACGGATCGGTCAGCAGCAGTCGACCCTCCCCGCCGGGGAACAGCGTGGCGAACACGCCGACGAACTCGCGCTCGACGTCGTGCCACGCATCGGTGAACACCTGCAGGATGCGGGCGTCCACATCCGCGACCACGCCGAGCAGGTCGGCGCGCGCGGACTTGACGTCCTCGAGCTGAGTGGAGAGAAAGTTGTAGCGCTCCTCGAGCGCGGCGAACTCCTCGAGTGCGAGCGGGTTCACGCGCCCGAGCGTGGCGAGGTCCTTCTCGGCCCGCGCGGCGCGGCGCAGCTGGGTGTCGCGATCGAACGGCATCGGCGCGGGCGCGATCACCGACTCACCGCGCTCACGAGCCTGCTCGTACTCGGCCATCTCGAGTTCGGTGGGCGGGAGCGGCACCTGCGGGCCGTACTCGGCCACCAGGTCGTCGGCACTGATGGCGAACTGCTCGAGCACCGCGGTCTCGAGCTGCTCGATACGCATAGCCGCCTGGGCTCGCGCCACCTCGTCGCGGTGCACGGCGTCACCGAGCTGGCTCGCCCTGGTCGAGAGCGCACGCACCTGTTCCTTGACCCGTTCGGCGGCTCCGGCGCGCTCGGTACGTCGACGCGCCAGGTCGTCGCGGTGCGCCACCGCGTCCGCCACCACCGACCGCAGGCGTGCAGCGACGCGGTCGCCGGACTCTGCCACGGCGCCCGCCACGGCCGCCGAGCGGGCTCGGGCGATCGCGATGCGCTCGGCGCGAGCACGTGCCTCACGCTCGATCCTGGCCGACCGACGCAGCGACTCCGCCTGTCCACGAACAGATTCCGCGCGCTCCTCGGCCGTCCTGACGGCCAGGCGAGCGTCGATCTCCACGGCTCTCACCTCGGCGAGGGCTGCGGCGGCCACCGCGCGGTCGGCGGCGTGAGCCGAGTCGGCGGCGTGCTCGTCCACACCGACCACCGCCTGCTCCTGCTGGGCCAGCCGCAACCGCTCCTCGAGCTCGGCCAATGTCGCGGTCGCCTGATCGCGTGCGGACTCCGCCGCGGAACGCTGCTCGATCAGTCGCGCCGACTCGGCGTGGGCGGCACGCGCGAGCTGCCCCAACCGACCAAGTTGCTCGTACACCGCGGCCAGGGCGGCATCGGACTCGTTGAGGGCCGCCAGGGCCTGCTCTGCGGCCTCACGTCGCTCGGTCTGCTCGACCAGCGCGCCCGCGAGCGCCGCCGCGTACTCCTCGGCCCGGCTCTCGCACTCGATCAGTTCGGCTGCAGAGGCGTCGATGGCAGCCTGGACCTCGATGACACTGGTCTGCCGCTGCGATCCACCCGTGATGGACCCGGCGGTGATCACATCGCCGTCGAGCGTCACCGCGCGCAACCCACGATGAGCAGAGGTGAGACCGATGCCCTGATCCACGCCCTCCACGATCACGGTTGCGGCCAGCAGGGCGGCCACCGCCCCGCCAAGTTCTCCGGACACCTCGACCACATCGCCCGCCCAGCGTGCGGGCGCATCCAGCCGAACCGACGGCGAGGACGCCGGTCCCTGCATCGGATGGACGATGGATGCGCGGCCGCCATCGGCTTCCTTGAGCGCCCGGATCGCGGTCAGCGCACGATCGACGGACCCGACCACGACGGCATCGGCCGCAGCGCCGAGAGCGGCGGCGACGGCCACCTCGTATCCGGCTGCCACGGTGATGGCTCTCGACAGGCGCCCGTCGACCATGTCGTGGCGATTGTCGGCCAGCCACGCGCCCCCGTCCCTGCGGTCCAGGCCCATCGTCAACGCTTCGATTCGTGCGCGCAGCGAGACCACGCCCTGGCTCGCGGAGCGTTCGGCGGCCACCAGCTCGGCCACCCGCTCGTCGGACACGCGCAGAGCATCGACCGCGTTCTCGTGCTGAGTGTCCAGGCCCACCTCACTCGCGTCGAGTTCGGCGATGCGTTCCTGCACCGCGTCGAACTCCTCACGAGCGTGCTCGGCGCGGGTTCGGGCCGCATCGATGGCCTCGGTCAGGCGGGCGACCTCGGCGTCGACGGACTCCGCGCGGGTACGCACGGTGTCGACCTGGCCGGCCAGTCGAGCGAGCCCCTCGCGGCGATCGGCAACTGCCCGCACCGCGGCCAGGTGGGACCGTTCGGCCTCCGCGACGGCAAGCTCACGCTCGGCAAGTTGCTCGCGCGCGGCATCCAACGTCGCCCGAGCGATCTCGACGGCTTCGGCGCGCTCGAGCTCCTCGAGAGCGACCTGCTCCGCGCGAGCCTCGAGCTCGTCGGGATCCGGACCCCTGCGGTCCTGCCCGTCGTCGACGAGGTGGGTGGCACGCTCGCGAGCGATGCGCACGGTGGCGTCGACTCGCTCGGCAAGCGCCGAGAGTCGGAACCATGCCTGCGCGGCGGCCTCCGCCGCGGGCGTCAGAGCCGCGAGCTCGGCCTCGTGCTCGGCGAGCACCTGCTCCCCCTCGGCGAGGGCGGCCTGAACGGAGAGGTACTCCTGCCGGGCACGCTCCTCGTCGTGCGACTGCTCGGCCAGCTCACGTCGGCGAGTGACCAGGTCGTCCGCCGCCAGGCGCAGCCGTGCATCACGCAGGTCAGCCTGCACCGATTGCGCTCGCCGCGCGACCTCCGCCTGCCGTCCGAGCGGCTTGAGCTGGCGTCGGAGCTCGGCCGTCAGGTCCGTCAGCCGCGCAAGGTTGGCCTGCATCGCATCGAGCTTGCGGACCGCCTTCTCCTTGCGCTTGCGGTGCTTGAGCACCCCGGCGGCCTCCTCGATGAACGCGCGCCGATCCTCCGGGCGGGATTCGAGAATTGCCGCGAGCCGACCCTGACCGACGATCACGTGCATCTCACGACCGATACCGGAGTCGCTGAGCAGCTCCTGAACGTCCATCAACCGGCAGCTGGTGCCGTTGATCTCGTACTCACCGGCACCGTCACGGAACATCCGCCGGGTGATCGAGACCTCGGAGTAGTCGATGGGCAGCGCACCGTCGGAGTTGTCGATGGTCAGCGTCACCTCGGCACGACCGAGGGGGGCCCTCCCGGAGGTACCGGCGAAGATGACGTCGTCCATCTTCCCGCCGCGCAGCGCCTTCGCCCCCTGCTCCCCCATCACCCAGGTGAGGGCGTCCACGACATTGGACTTGCCGGAGCCGTTCGGGCCCACCACGCAGGTGATTCCCGGCTCGAATCGCAGAGTCGTCGCAGACGCGAAGGACTTGAATCCCTTCAGCGTCAGACTCTTCAGATGCACGGCCGGTCAGAGTACCTTCCCTAGCGTTCGACGAATCCGATCAGACCGCCACGCGCGGGTTCGAAGGACTCGACGACGGTGGTCACCGATCCGGGAGTGCGGCCCGAGCGAAGGAGCTCGAGCAGGGCATCGAGCGCGGGCCGCGGCCCCTCGGCCACCACGTGCACCCGGCCGTCGGATGCGTTGGTCGCCGAGCCCACCAGCCCCAGCTCAAGGGCGCGAGAGCGCGTCCACCAGCGGAAACCGACACCCTGCACCAGCCCGTGCACCCATGCGCCGAGCCGCTCGTTCTCACCCGGCGCGGTCAGTGTTCGGCCTCGATCGACAGGGTCACCGTGGTTCCGGCCTTCAAGGTTCGACCGACCGTGCACACCTTGTCGACGGCGCGTTCGACCACCGCGATCAAGCGCTCGCGGGCGTCGGCATCGAGTTCGCTGAGGTCCAGTTCGAGTACTTCGGTCAGCTCCGGGTACACCTCGTTCTCACGATCGGCATCGCCCGAGACCCGGACAGTGGCGTCGTAGGAGTCACCGAGGCGCCGCGAGAGGGGTAGGTCCGAACTCATCCCGGTGCAGGCAGCCAGCGCGATCTTCAGCAGCTCGCCCGGGGTGAACACCCCGTCCACGTCCTGCGAGCCCACCAGCACCTCCGCTCCCCGCGAACTCCTACCGGTGTAGCGACGAGTTCCGGTGCGTTCGACCCACAGTTGCGTCATGAGCCGACTGTATCGAGTGCCGATGGTCAGATCATGTCGACGCGGGTCATCCACCTCAGAATCGGCCACCCGGCGAACACCGGTATCCAGCAGGTGAGCACGCGGTAGAGCAGTACCGCGGGCACTGCCACGGCTGCGCCGAGACCGAACGCGACCAGCCCACCGATGAGTGCGGCCTCGACCGCGCCCACCCCGCCGGGCGTGGGCGCCGCGGAGGCGAGGGTGCCCCCGACCATGGTCACCACGGTCACCGTCACGAACGTGGTGTCGCCTCCGAACGCCTCGATGCCCACCCAGAGCGCGGCGGATGCGCCCAGGGTGGTCGATGCGCACCCGAGAACGATGAGGGAGAACTTCTTGGGGTTCTTCGCCAGATCCACGAGGTCTCGCAGCACCTCGGTCAGCTGCGGACGCACCGCGGTGGCGAGCCACCGACGCAGGGTGGGGACGAAGGTGAAGGTACCGATCACGCCGAGCAGTGCGCCGCCGGCGAGCAGGATCACCGACGCACTGGGCACGAAGTGCGAGAGCTGCGTCGAGGTGCCCGCGACCAC
Organism: Rhodococcus sp. AZ1; assembly: GCF_054979605.1. Taxonomy (NCBI): domain Bacteria; kingdom Bacillati; phylum Actinomycetota; class Actinomycetes; order Mycobacteriales; family Nocardiaceae; genus Rhodococcus; species Rhodococcus sp. AZ1. Next base: position 92,658 of record NZ_JBUEQF010000008.1, on the reverse strand, counting down.
GGAGAAGAAGACGAGCAACCCCACGTGGACGATGACCTGCATGCTCTGCTGCAGCGCGACTGCAGCGGTGGCACGCGGCACCGTCAGACCACCCTTCTGCAGGAACCGCACGCTCAGGGCCAACCCGCCGACGCCCGCAGGCGTGGTGGTGGCGGCAAAGGTGTTGGCCACCTGCATCAGAACCACATCGCGATACCGCACGAGCCCCGACGCACACGCCCATAACGCTCCGGCGGCACCGAAATACGTTGTCGCAGAGATCAACAGACCCGCCAGCGCCCACCACCACTTCGCATTTCCGAGCTCTGTGACGAATGCCGGCACCGAACTGACGAACGGGTACGCCACGTACACCAGCGCGATCAGCAGAACGAGCTGGAAGATCTGGCGTCGGGTGAACCGGGTGACCTGAGCGACGGGAATCGAGGCGGTGCCTGTGCGCTCGAGCACCTCACGACGGGTGGACTTGATGCGAGTGTCGGCGTCCGCCACGGACTTTCGTACCGCCGGTGAGATCGCGGGCTTGGTCAGGCGCCGCGACGCGTCGAGCACCACGCTCGCGCCGAGCACATCGATCGCCGCCTGCACGGCCACCTCCTGACCGTAGGTGTTCGAGGTGGTCAGCAGCAGATCCGCGACATCGGACTGGAACTGGGCGCCGGAGGCACCGAGTTCGGCGTAGGCCGAGCAGTCCACCAGCGCCACGCCGTCGTCGACCGTGATGGACTGTGCCCGCAGATCACCGTGCGTGAGCTGAGCATGGCGCATCCGGTCGAGTGTCTCCCACACCGCCCGCGCCTGCTCCGGCAGACCGCCGTCGAGCGGACGACCCCGGACGACCGTGCGCGCGCACAGCACCCAACCTCGCTCGAGGGCCTGAAGGGCCAGGATTCGCGACGCCGCGACCTCGACCTGACCGAACGCGATCGTCATCAGGGCTCGGTGCTCGACCGCGCGCCGCAGGGACGAGTGCAGGGGCGCGGTTTCGCTGCTGCGGAACCGGAGTGCACGCACGAACTGGCGGAGTACACCACCGCTGCGCTGATCGGCGGAGTACAACTCCACCAGCACCTGAGGTGGGGTGTGCCCAGCCACCGTGGCGGCCAGGACCAGGGGGCCACGACCGGCGGGCGCGACCACGCGGAATGCCGTGACGGTGAACCCGCGGCCGGCCAGCACCCGCACGGTGTCTCGCAGAGGTACCTCGAGGGCGGGGGTACCGACGACCCATCGGATGATCGCCCCCGCGAGGAACCCGGCGGTCATACCCAGCAGCGAACGTGCCGGCACGACGGTACTGACCACGAGGTGGATCGGGACGAACGCCACCAGGAGCGCCACCCAGGCCCGGCGCCACGGTGGGGACAATCCCGGACCGGCCACGGTCACGACGGCGGCGAGGAGAGCGATCCACCGCGGGTCGTCCAGGAACTGCGAGGGCAGTGTGTCCAGGCGGGTGGAGGAGTCGATGTGCCATGTGGGACCGGAGAACCCGTTCACGCTGATCGAGAGGGAGACCACAGCCACCACCGCCGCTGCGATGCACCCGGCCAGCAACTTCCACTTGCGCGCGAGCACCAGACCCACCAACACGCCCACCGGCAGCGCAAGGATGGAGATCCCGTAGATCAGGTAGACGATGTTGGACTGATCGGGCGAGAGCACACCCACGATGTCGGAGACCGAGCGCTCGAGCGCATCCCATTCACTGCGGGTGATGACAGAACCCGCGATAACGGCGGCAACGCCCAGTGCGGCGAGCAGGACTCGCAGAATGTCGGTGGTGCGACGGGTCAGCGGACGCAGCAGCGATCCCTCGACCAGGATCTCCCGTCCTTCGAACCGCACGCTGGGAAATGTACGCGACGAATCAGACGGTGAACCGATAGCCCATTCCCGCTTCGGTCAGCAGATGTCGCGGGTGTGAGGGGTCGGGCTCGAGTTTGCGGCGCAGCTGAGCGAGGTAGACACGCAGATAGTGCGTCTCGGTGTCGTAGGCCGGACCCCACACCTCCCGGAGCAGTTCGCGCTGCCCGACCAGCTTTCCACGATGACGAACCAACACCTCCAACATTCGCCATTCGGTGGGGGTCAGGTGCACCGGCGCTCCGTCACGCACGACGGTTCGCGCGGCCAGATCCACGGTGAACGACCCGGTGGTCACCACCGGATCGGACGCGTCGGCACCGTCCTGGGAGGCCCGCCTCGCCGCCACCCGCAGGCGAGCGAGGAACTCGTCCATGCCGAAGGGCTTGGTCACGTAGTCGTCGGCGCCGGCGTCGAGAGCCTCGACCTTGTCGGCGGAGTCACTGCGGGCCGAGAGCACAATCACCGCTGCCGAACACCAGCCACGCAGGCCGGCGAGAACCTCGGTGCCGTCGAGATCGGGAAGTCCGAGATCGAGCACGATGACATCCGGGTGGGTCTCGGCAGCGGCGCGCAGAGCGCCGGCGCCCGTGGAGGCGGTGCTCACCTCGTACCCGCGAACGCTGAGGTTGATGCGCAGCGCGCGCAGGATCTGCGGCTCGTCGTCGACGACGAGAACGCGGGTCACGCCGACACCGCGGACCGGCGACCCGAGCGGGCGGCCGGGAGGTCGACGGTGACGGTCAGGCCGCCACCGGGGGTCGGACTCGGCGTCACCGTTCCACCCATCGCCTCGACGAATCCGCGAACGACGGACAAACCGAGTCCGACGCCGGTGGTGTTGTCACGATCGCCCAGCCGCTGGAACGGGTCGAACATGCGATCGTGACCGTCGGCGTCGATTCCGGGGCCGTGATCGATCACGGCAATCCGGACACGGTGACCGACCTCGGCGGCACGCACCAGGATCTCCCCCGTCGGTGCGTAACGCAGCGCGTTGTCGATGAGGTTGGCCAGGACCCGTTCGAGGAGACCGTCGTCGGCCACCACGGCGAGATCGCCGACTTCGACCCGCACGCGCGCCCGCGCCGGGGCCGCCGCACCCGACGCCCGATGGACCACCTCGTCGATGAACACGGTCGAGGCGGTGGGACGAACAACTCCCGCGGCAAGCCGTGAGGAATCGAGCAGATTGCCCACCAGAGCGGCGAGTTGGTCGGCGGACTCGTCGATGGTGGCGAGCAGTTCTGCGGTGTCCTCCGCGGTGAACTGCACATCGGTACTGCGCAGACTCGACGCTGCCGCCTTCACCGCTGCCAGCGGCGTGCGCAGATCATGGCCGACTGCCGAGAGCAGCGCCCGCCGGAGACGGTCGGACTCGGCGAGAGCCGTTGCGGCACTGGCCTCCTCGGCCAGTCGCGCCTGACGCACCAGACCCACCGCCTGGTTGGCGACGGCCATCAGCACCCGCCGATCAGCTGCACGTGTACGTAAGCCGCCGAGCAGGAGCGCGTACTCCCCGTCGGCCACCTCGATGGCGGTGTCCGCCGCGTCCACCGACTGCGGTGGGTCGTCGCCGACAGCACTGAGCACGGTCGGACCCTGCACGAGCGTGACCGCGCGCTGGCCGTAGGTCTCGCGGACGCGGTTGAGCAACGCCGTCAGGTCTGCTCCCCGCAGGATCGACCCGGCGAACAGAGCCAGCAGTTCGGCCTCGCGCGAGGCCCGCCGCGCCTCGCGCGCACGCCGGGCGGCGGCGTCGACCAGCACGGCGACGGCCACGGCCACCACCAGCAGCACGACGGTGGTGACGAAGTTGTCGGGCTCGGCGATCGTGAAGCTGTAGCGCGGCTCGGTGAAGAAGTAGTTCAGCAGGAGCGCAGAGAAGAGTGCGGACAGCGCCGCCGGACCGACGCCGCCGAGGAGGGCGACCGCCAACACCACGATGAAGAACAGCGCGCTCTCGCCACCGAGCTGCAGCATGCCGTCGAACAACGAGATGATCGCAGCGGCGATCGCGGGCACGACCAGCGCGGCGAGCCACACCCAGGGTCGGCCGAGGGCGGGCGCCCCGGTACGTCGAACGGTGCCGGCCTTCTCGTGAGTGACCATGTGCACGTCGATCGCTCCCGACTTCTGCACCACGGTGGACCCGATGCCCTCGTCGAGAATGCGCGCCCACCGTGACCGTCTGGACGTGCCGAGCACCAGCTGGGTGGCGTTGACGCTGCGCGCGAACTCGAGGAGCGTGGTGGGAACGTCGTCGCCGACCACGGTGTGCAGGGTTGCCCCCAACGCCGTCGCGAGTGTTCGCACCTTGCCCATGTGCGCCGCCGACACCCCGGTCAACCCGTCGCCGCGCACCACGTGCAGCACCATCAGCTCGGCCGAGGACTTCGCCGCGATTCGGCTGGCACGCCGCAGGAGAGTCTCCGATTCCTCTCCCCCGGTCACGGCGACCACTACTCGCTCGCGTGCCTCCCAGGTGGCGTCGATCGAGTTGTCCGCGCGGTACGCCGCCAGCGCCGCATCCACCTGATCCGCCACCCACAGCAGCGCGAGCTCACGCAGCGCCGTGAGGTTTCCGCGGCGGAAGAAGTTGCCCAGCGCGGCGTCGACGCGATCGGCGGGATAGATGTTGCCGTGGGAGAGCCGACGACGCAGAGCCTCCGGAGTGATGTCGACCAGTTCGATCTGCGCCGCCGCACGCACAACTGCGTCGGGAACGGTTTCGCGTTGTGTCACGCCGGTGATGCGTGCGACCACGTCGTTGAGGCTCTCGAGGTGCTGGACGTTGAGGGTGGAGATCACGTCGATCCCCGCGGCGAGCAGTTCCTCCACGTCCTGCCACCGCTTGGCGTGACGCAACCCGGGGGTGTTGGTGTGTGCGAGCTCGTCCACCAACACCAGTTGGGGTGCGCGGGCGAGCACCGCGTCGAGGTCCATCTCGAGCGAGCGCACCGACCGGTACTCGACCTCGCGCGGCGGCACCAGTTCGATGCCGTCGAGAAGACGGGCGGTACCGGTTCGACCGTGCGTCTCCACCACCGCGGCCACCACGTCGCATCCACGCGAGATCCGCCGGTGGGCCTCGCCGAGCATCGCGTACGTCTTCCCGACACCGGGAGCAGCACCGAGGTAGATCCGCAGTTCACCGCGGGTCCCCGCCGTGACCCGCTCGGCCGCGGCCGCATGCTGCTCGTGTCCGTTCACCTGTGCATTATCTCCCCGAGCACGACGGAGCCGTGTTGCCCACGGCGACGTTCAGGGCGGACACGTGCACTGCGGGCTGGCCGAGGAAACCGAACTGCCGTCCCGAGGTGTTCTCGGCGACGAGTTCGCGGACCCGGTCCTCGCTCAGACCGGTCACCCTCGCCACGCGTGGGATCTGGATGGCGGCGTACGCCGGACTGATGTCCGGATCGATCCCCGAGCCGGAGCCGGTCACCGCGTCCACCGGAACGTCGGCTGGACTGACGTTCTCTCGCGCCGCGATCCGAGCCCGCCGAGCATCGATGAAGCCCGCGAGCGCGTCACTGCTGGGCCCCTGGTTCAGCGGCAGGGCCGCGGACGGATCCCCCGGCGCGAACGGATCGTTGTTCGACAGCGAACCGACCACTCGCGAGTGGAAGAAGGGATCCGGCGCGCCGTCGGGCACGGCGACGTCGACGCCGATCAGGGCGCTGCCGACGACGCATCCGCGCGAATCGGTGATCGGTGAGCCCTCGGCCGAGGTGCTGTCGATGCGGGACAACGCCCAGACAACGGCCGGATATCCCACTCCGACAACGAGAGTGAGGGCGAGCAGAACTCCGAGACCGACGAGCGCCTGGCGGAGGAAGGAGACGGTGGTTCGCATGAATCAGCCTATTCCGGGAATATGTCGGACCAGCAGATCGATCAGCCAGATGCCGATGAAGGGTGTGATCACACCGCCGAGTCCGTAGATCAGCAGGTTGCGGCCCAGCAGCGACGACGCGGACGAGGGGCTGTAGCGAACACCCCGCAGCGCCAACGGGATCAGGGCCACGATCACCAGTGCGTTGAACACCACCGCGGACACGATGGCCGACGACGCGGTGGACAGCCGCATGATGTTGAGCGAATCGAGTTGCGGGTAGAGCCCCACGAACATCGCCGGCAGGATCGCGAAGTACTTGGCCAGATCGTTCGCCAGGGAGAACGTGGTCAGAGCTCCGCGAGTGATGAGCAACTGCTTGCCCACCTCCACGACCTCGATCAGCTTGGTGGGATCCGAGTCGAGGTCGACCATGTTGCCGGCCTCCTTCGCCGCGGAGGTGCCGGTGTTCATCGCCACACCGACGTCGGCCTGCGCCAGAGCGGGTGCGTCGTTGGTGCCGTCGCCGGTCATCGCCACCAGTCGACCACCCTGCTGTTCGCGTCGGATGAGGGCGAGCTTGTCCTCGGGTGTCGCTTCGGCGAGGAAGTCGTCCACACCGGCCTGCGCCGCGATCGCACGCGCGGTCAACGGGTTGTCGCCGGTGACCATGACCGTGCGAATACCCATGGCCCGCAGGCGGGCGAACCGCTCGGCGATGTTCGGCTTCACCACGTCGGAGAGTTCGATGACACCGAGTACCCGCGCGGCGCCGTCCTCCCCACCGGTCCGCCGGGCCACCACCAGCGGGGTGCCGCCGGCCTGTCCGACCTCGTCGACCACCACCGTCACCGCCGGGTCGGGCGAATCCGCCCACGCCAGCACGTTCGAGGCGGCTCCCTTGCGGATGCTCACCTCGCCGAGGTCGAGTCCACTCATCCTCGTCTGCGCGGTGAACTCGACGAACTGCGCCGACTTCTCCTGTGCGGACGGCTCGGCGGCGAGGTCGAACTGCTCGGCGCACAGATCCACGATGCTCCGCCCCTCGGGTGTGCCGTCCGACAGGGACGACAACCGCGCAGCCTGCGCGAGTTCGATCATGGTCACCCCCTCTGCCGGGTGCAGAGCGGTGGCGCGGCGGTTACCGAAGGTGATGGTGCCGGTCTTGTCCATCAGCAGGGTGTCGATGTCGCCCGCCGCCTCGACTGCGCGCCCGGACAGGGCCAGAACGTTGCGCTGAACGAGCCGGTCCATACCGGCGATGCCGATCGCCGAGAGCAGGGCGCCGATCGTGGTCGGGATCAGACACACCAGCAGAGCGATGAGCGTGATGGGGTTCTGCGCCGCACCGGAGTAGATGCTCATCGGCGCGATCGCCACGACGGCGAACAGGAACACGATGGTGAGCGAGGCCAACAGGATGTTCAACGCGATCTCGTTGGGGGTTTTCTGCCGCGCGGCTCCCTCGACGAGGGCGATCATCCGGTCGACGAACGTCTCCCCCTGCGCCGCAGTGATTCTCACGACGATGCGATCCGAGAGCACCGTGGTACCGCCGGTGACCGCGCAGCGATCGCCGCCGGATTCGCGCACCACGGGCGCGGACTCGCCGGTGATGGCCGACTCGTCCACCGAGGCAATTCCCTCGACCACGTCGCCGTCGCCGGGGATGGTCTGCCCGGCCACCACGACCACCCGATCGCCGACCACCAGATCGGTGCCGGCCACGGACTCGGTGGTGCCGTCGGCGAGCAGTCGGTGAGCGACGGTGTCCCGCTTGACCCCGCGCAGGCTCGCCGCCTGCGCCTTACCGCGCCCCTCGGCGACGGATTCGGCCAGGTTGGCGAACAGAACGGTGAACCACAACCAGCCCGCCACCAGCCAGGCGAACACCGACGGATCGACGATCGCCATGACGGTGGTCACCACCGAGCCGATGAAGACCACGAACATCACCGGGTTGGTGGCCAGGTGGCGCGGATCGAGCTTGGCGAAGGCTCCGGGCAGCGATGTCCACAGTTGCGAGGGGTTGAAGTATCCGGACGTGACGGTCATTGCAGAGCCTCTGCGATCGGTCCCAGCGCCAGCGCCGGGAAGAAGGTCAACGCCGCCACGAGGACGACGGTCCCGGTGAGCAGAACCACGAACAGCGGACCGGTGGTCGGCAGGGTGCCGGCGCTCGCGGGCACGCGCTTCTGCTTCACCAGCGAACCGGCGAGAGCGAGCGTGAAGATGATGGGAAGGAATCGTCCGAGCAGCATGCACACGCCCAGCGACACCTGGAACCAGTCACTGGTGACGGTGAGTCCGCCGAATGCACTGCCGTTGTTGTTCGATGCCGACGCGTACGCGTAGAGCACCTCGGAGAATCCGTGAGCGGCCCCGGGGGTGCCGGGGTCACCGCTGTTGCCCAGGGCCGCTCCGGTGTCGGAATCGGCGATGGCGATGCCCGCGCCGACCAACACCAGCACCGGCATCACCAGCACAGACAGGGCCGCCATGGTGATCTCGCGGCGCCCGAGCTTCTTCCCGAGGTACTCCGGGGTCCGGCCGACGAGCAGTCCGCCGACGAACACCGCGACCACGGCGAGCACGAGCATCCCGTACATACCGGTGCCCACACCACCCGGTGCCACCTCACCGAAGAGCATGTTCACCAGCACGGCACCGCCGCCCGCGGGTGACATGCTGTCGTGCGCGGAGTTCACCGCGCCCGTGGAGGTTCCGGTGGTGCTGACGGCGAACAGGGCCGAAGCGGGGATGCCGAAACGCTGCTCCTTGCCTTCCATCATCGAGCCGGCCGCGGTCGCCGCGACACCGCGGGCGCCGGACTCCGCTGCCAACGTCACCGCAAGAACCGATCCCCACAGCAGCACCATCACGCCCAGTACCGAGAGCCCCTGGCGACGCTCACCGACCATGGTGCCGAACGTCCGGGTGAGCGCCACCGGGATCAGCAGCAAGGAGGTGATCTGCACGATGTTGGTCAGTGGCGTCGGGTTCTCGAACGGGTGGGCCGAGTTGGCGGCGAGGATGCCACCACCGTTGGTACCGATCTCCTTGATCGCCTCCTGCGAGGCGACCGGGCCGAGCGCGTTGGTCACCGCCGTACCGTCGAAGTTCGTCGAGGTGAACGAGGTGTCGAACGACATCACCATCCCCTGCGCGAGGAAGATCAGGGCGACGACGAAGGACAGCGGCAGCAGAACCCGAACGACGCCGCGGGTGAGGTCGACCCAGAAGTTGCCGAGCTCACCGCCGGTACGCACGTGGACGAAGCCGCGGATCACCGCGACCGCCACGGCCAGGCCCACAGCTGCGGATGCGAAGTTCTGCACCGCGAGACCGAGGGGCTGAGTGAGGTTGCTCATCGTCGTCTCGGGTGTGTACGACTGCCAGTTGGTGTTGGTGACGAAGGAGATCGCGGTGTTGAACGCGACGGACGGGCTCACCCCGGGCAGGTCACCGCTGAGCGGCAGGACGCCCTGGATGCGCTGGAGAACGTAGAGGAATACCACGCTCACCGCGGAGAACGCCAGCAGCGAGAGCGCGTACCCCACCCATGTCTGCTCGGCGGAGGAATCGATTCGACACACGCGATAGATGGGCCGCTCGACCCTCAGGTCCGCGGTCTCGGAGGAGAACACCCGCGCCATGTAGTCCCCGAGCGGCACGTAGGCCAGCGCGAGGACGAGCAGGACGGCGAGGATCTGGAGGGTGGCAGCAAGGGCTGCGTTCATCGATCAGAACCTCTCGGGGTCGAGAAGTGCCACGAGCAGATACACGGCCAGCGCTGCGGCGATCACCAGCAGCACCACCGTTTCGAGGCCGGCCGCCGTCACGACGAGGTCTTCGCGAGAGCGGCGACGACACCGACACACGCGCCGAACAAGCCGACGACGGTCACCAGGAAGGCCAGATCAGCCATGACGTGAGATCCCTGTCCAGGAAGGGGCCGGGCGGGGTGCTCGGCTCGCTGGAGGAGAGCCTGCCCTCGATCACCTGTCGCGAGCCCGGCATTTACGCAAGGTTGACGGATCTACCTGCGGCTTTTACGACATCTTGATGCGCGGTCGCGGCTGGCAGCGCGGACAGCTGAACGACGATCGGTTCATGAACTTCTCGCGGCGGATCGGCGCGCCGCACCGGGCGCACGGTCGGTCCTCCTGGCCATAGGCGGCCAGAGAGCGGTCGAAGTAGCCGGACTGGCCGTTGACATTGACGTACAGAGCGTCGAAGGAGGTCCCGCCCTGCGCCAGGGCTTGCTCCATCACCTCGGTGGCGGCGTCGATGACGGCGTGCAGGCGCGGGCGGCTGAGCGAGTCGGTGAGTCTGGCGCCGTGAACCCTGCTGCGCCAGAGCGCCTCATCGGCGTAGATGTTGCCTATGCCTGACACCACGGTTTGGTCGAGGAGTGCGCGCTTGATCTCGGTGTGCTTGCCGCGCAACGTACGTACGACGGCAGCGGCGTCGAAGAGCGGGTCCAGCGGATCACGCGCAATGTGCGCCACCGGAGCGGGTAGGTCGGTACCGTCCACCGTCACCATGTCCGCCAGTGCCCAGCCGCCGAAGGTCCGCTGATCGACGAACCGCAGTTCACCGCCCTCGGGCGCACCGTCGAGGTGAACCCTGATGCGCAGATGCTTCTCGTCCGCGGCGGACGACGGCTGCACCAGCATCTGCCCGCTCATACCGAGGTGGACCACCACCGCCAGGTCGTCGACGGTGGGCTCCGCCACCGCCGGGGCATGCTCGCCGGCGTCCTGCGCTCTGGTTACCAGCCACAGGTACTTCCCGCGTCGCTGTGCAGCGACCACGCGCCGCCCGGCGAGTCGATTCTCGAGGTCCACGCTCCCCTGCTCGTGACGGCGGGTGGCCCGCGGATGCAGCACCGCAACCGACGTGATGACGCGTCCGACGACGTGGGCGTCGAGTCCACGCCGTACCACCTCGACCTCGGGGAGTTCGGGCACTACGCGGTGGCGTCCAGAGCAGTCCAGGCGGTCGACGCCGCCCGCTGCTCCGCCTCCTTCTTGGACCGGCCGACCCCGACACCGAGTGCGTCGCCGCCGATGAGGACGGTGGCCGTGAACTCCTTGTCGTGATCGGGTCCGGTTGCGGTGATGGTGTACGTGGGTACCCCGAGCGAGCGTTCGGCCGCCAGTTCCTGCAGGCTGGTCTTCCAGTCGAGTCCGGCGCCGAGCCGGGGGGCGCGGTCGAGAAGCGAGCCGAAGAGCCGCAGAACCACCTTGCGCGCAACGTCGATCCCGTGCTGGAGGTGGATGGCTCCGAGCAGCGACTCCATACCGTCGGCCAGGATGGACGGCTTGTCGCGCCCACCGGTCATCTCTTCGCCCTTGCCGAGCATGATGTGGCGGCCGAGCCCGCCGTCGCCCAGGGCGCGCGCCACCTCGGCGAGCGCGTGCATGTTGACTACGCTGGCGCGGATCTTGGCGAGCTCACCTTCGGACTTGTCGGGGTGCCGTTGGTAGAGGGCCTCGGTGATGCTGAGCCCGAGCACCGAATCCCCGAGGAACTCGAGGCGCTCGTTGGTGGGTAGGCCCCCGTTCTCGTACGCGTACGAGCGATGGGTCAGTGCCAACGACAACAGGGGTTCGTCCAGCGAGACGCCGAGCGCTGCGAGAAGCGACTCACGATCGCTCCCGAGGCTCGGCGTGTCGAGGGACTCGCTCACTGCGGGGATCAGATGACCGCGTTGACCTGGCGACCCTTGTACGTCCCGCATGCCGGGCACGCGGTGTGCGGCAGGGTCTTCTCGCCGCACCCGCGGTTGGGGCAGGTGATCAGGGTGGGTGCCGTGGTCTTCCACTGGCTGCGACGCGATCGGGTGTTGGATCGCGACATTCTGCGCTTGGGGACAGCCACTTCTACTTCTCCTCGTACTCGGATGCGTCAGGGGTGGGCAGCACCTTCTCGGCGAGCGCGGCCCAGCGAGGGTCCAGTATCTCATGGCTGTGGCCCGGTTCCGTAATCGCCAGGCGTACTCCGCACTCGGCGCACAGTCCAGGGCAATCCGGAGTGCACAGCGGACGCAGCGACAGGCCGAGCCCGGCCGCGTCGGCGATGGCCGGCTCGAGGTCGATCGACTCGTCCTCGACTCGATACAGGTCGTCCTCGTCCGTGGTCTCGTCGGTGGCGCTGTCCGGGTACGCGAACAACTCCGTGACCGGCAGGTCGACGTGGGAGGTGAACGGTTCGAGGCAGCGCGAGCACTCACCTTCGGTATCGGCCGACACCGTTCCGGAGACGAGTACGCCCTCGGACACCGACTCGAGTCGCAGATCCAGATCGAGCGGGGCGCCGGGGAGGATCGCGATCAGATCCAGACCCAACCGCGCGGGGGATGCGACGGTGGTCCGAACCTCGAGCATGGAGCCGGGACGGCGCCCGAGTCGTCGGGTGTCGAGGACCAGGGGCGAGGAGTTCGGCGTACGAGACGCGGAACCACGGGACGGGCGGGGTGGCACGGAAATCCTGACGGTGTGAGGGGCTTCGGTAAGACTCCCAGGCTACGGGACGACTTTCCCGACCGGCAAAGCCCCGCGATCGACGAAAGGCCGGTCAGCGCAGTCCGTAGTCGGGAACCCCGTTGCCCGTGCGCAGCTGCTGGCGACCGCGGCCGACCGAGCGCAGGGTGCCGGTGAGCAACTCCTCGAACTCGGCGAGTTTGGTGTCGACGTAGAGGTCGCAGTCACCGCGCAACTGATCGGACTCGGCGTGCGCACCGTCGATGATCCGCGCGGACTCGATGTGGGCGGCCTGAACCACCTCGGTCTGCGAGACGAGTCGGGCCTGCTCGCTACGTCCCTCGGCGATACTGCGCTCGTGCGCGGCGGTACCGGCCGCGACCAGGCGATCGGCCTCCGCACGCGCCCGGCTGGTGAGCACCTCACTCTCGTGCTCGGCGTCGGCCACCAGTTGGCGCGCATGCGCGGTAGCCTCGGCGACCATCCGATCGGCGTGGGCCTTGGCGTCGGCGAGCAGTCGATCGGCCTCGTCACGGGCGTTCTCGACCGTCTCGCGGGCTTGCGCCGAGGCGGTGGCCACGGTCTTCTCGGCGCCGCTGCGCGCCTCGGAGACCAGGCGGTCACGATGATCGAGCACGTCCTGGGCGTCGTCGAGTTCGCTGGGGATGGCGTCACGGACGTCGTCGAGAAGTTCGAGAACATCCCCGCGCGGCACCACGCACCCCGCAGTCATGGGCACGCCTCGCGCCTCCTCGACAATGGCAACCAGCTCGTCGAGCGCCTCGAATACGCGGTACACGTACGCCACCCCATTCGGTATCGGTCACGGACTCCGCTTCCGAGTGTCCACGACCGCGGCGCAGTTGTGCGTCAGCCACCGGCGGCGAGTCGCGCAGTCAGCCACCGGCGGCGAGTCGCGCAGTCAGCCACCGGCCGCGAGTCGCGCCCTGAGCCTCTCGTGTGCGAGGTCGGGCAGCATCCCCTCGACGGAACCACCGAGTCGGGCAACTTCCTTGATGAGCGAACTCGACAGGTGGGAGGTGGCCGGGTCGGTGCCCAGGTACACCGTGTCCACGCCGGTCAGGTGTCGGTTCATCTGCGCCATCTGCATCTCGTAGTCGAGGTCGGCGCCTCCGCGCAAACCCTTGACGATGGCGGTGATCGATTGCTGCGCAGCGAAATCGACCAGCAGGCCCTGCCACGACTGCACCCGCACTGCAGGCAGGTGGGCGGTCGCGGCGCCGATCATCTCGAGGCGCTCGGCGATCGGGAACAGTCCGGCCTTGTTGGGATTGATCACCACGGTGACCACGACGTCGTCGAAGAGCGCGGCCGCACGGGTGATCACATCGATGTGTCCGTTGTGGACGGGGTCGTAGGACCCGGGGCAGACGACTCCGCTCATGGCCCTCAACCTACCGGGCAACCGGTCGGTGTTCGGCCCAGTCGAGGCGGGTATCGCCGTACGTGCGACTGCCCGTCGCGGTCAACGGCGCGGGCCACGTGGTCTGCGGTGAGCGGGCCGATCGTTCGAGCACCACCACCGCCCCGTCGGTCAACCACCCGCCGCCGACGAGATCGCACAGCACGGCGGACACCTCGAGCTCGTCGACACCGTAGGGCGGGTCGGCGAGCACCACGTCGAACGCCGGGCTCGCTGCGCTCCGGAGCATCGAACGGACGGGCGCGCGCCGCACCGAGGCACCGTCGAGTCCGAGCGAGGCGACGTTGGAGGAGATCACTGCCGCGGCACGGGAGTCCGATTCCACCAGCACAACCGGGCACGCCCCGCGCGAGAGCGCCTCGAGCCCCAGCGCACCCGAGCCGGCGTAGAGATCGAGCACAGCCGCTCCCACGAGGTCCACGCGCACCGTCAGGGCGTTGAACAGGGCCTCTCGGACACGATCGGACGTCGGTCTGGTCCCGGCCGGAGGTACCGCCAGCCGCCGTCCACCCGCGACCCCGGAGATGATCCGCGTCATCGGCCTCGTCAGTCCACGCTGGTGGTGTCACCGACCGAGATCACCGCGATCAGGTCACCACCCTCGACCGCCACCATCCCGGTGATCGGCAGCCGCGCAACGGTGCCGCTGCGCGGGGCGGTGATCGAGGCCTCCATCTTCATGGCCTCGATCGTGGCGATGACGTCACCCGCGGACACCGAATCGCCCACGGCCGCAACCATGGTCACAACGCCGGCGAAGGGCGCGGCCACATGCGTGGGATCGCTGCGATCAGCCTTCTCGGTCACGGGTGCATCGGCGACGATGGAGCGGTCGCGCACCGACACCGGGCGCAGGGACCCGTTGAGGATGCCCATCACCGTGCGCATGCCGGCGTCGTCGGGCTCGGAGATCGCCTCCAATCCGATGATGAGGTCGACACCCTTCTCGAGCTGAACACGGTGCTCCTCACCATGGCGCAGCCCGTAGAAGAACTGGTTGTCCGACAGGCGGGAGACGTCACCGTACGTGTCGCGGTGGTCGTCCAACTCGCGAGCCGGGCCGGGGAAGAGCAGGTGGTTGAGTCGGGCACGCCGCTGATCGCTGGTCCCGTCGAGCGCATCCAGATCGGCGGGCGAGAGGGAGGTCTCACCACGTGCAGGGCCTCGACCGGCAAGCGCCGCGCTTCGGAACGGCTCGGGCCAGCCACCGGCGGGGGTGCCGAGATCGCCGCGTAGGAAACCGATCACGGAATCGGGGATGTCGAACCGCCCGGGATCGGCGGCGAACTCCTCCACCGAGACGCCCCCGCCCACCAGGTGCAGGGCCAGATCGCCCACCACCTTCGACGACGGGGTCACCTTGATCAACCTGCCGAGGAGGCGGTCGGCGTCGGCGTACGCGCGCTCGATGTCCTCGAAGCGGTCGCCGAGGCCCAGAGCGATGGCCTGCTGCCTCAGGTTCGACAGCTGCCCACCGGGGATCTCGTGGGTGTAGACGCGACCGGTTGGTGCAGCGACCCCGGATTCGAAGGGCGCGTACACCTTTCGCAGCGCCTCCCAGTACGGCTCGAGGTCGCAGAGCGCAGACAGCGACATTCCGGTATCGCGTTCGGTGTTCGCGGCCGCCGCCACGATCGCCGACAACGGGGGCTGTGAGGTGGTGCCCGCCATCGGCGCGCTGGCCCCGTCGACCGCGTCGGCACCGGCCTGCCATGCCGCGAGGTAGGTCGCGAGCTGGCCGCCGGGGGTGTCGTGGGTGTGCACATGAACGGGCAGATCGAAGTTCGCGCGGAGCGCTCCCACCAGTGCGGCGGCGGCGGGAGCGCGCAGCAGTCCCGCCATGTCCTTGATCGCGATGATGTGGGCCCCCGCGTCGACGATCTGCTCGGCCAACCGCAGGTAATAGTCGAGTGTGTAGAGGCTCTCACGCGGATCGGTGAGATCGCCGGTATAGCTCAGGGCCACCTCTGCCAGCGTGGTGCCGCTCTCGCGCACGGCGTCGATCGCCGGGCGCATCTGGTCGACGTTGTTGAGCGCGTCGAAGATACGGAAGATGTCGATGCCCGACTTCGCTGCCTCGGAGACGAATGCCGTGGTCACCTTCTGCGGATACGCGGTGTAGCCCACTGTGTTTCGCCCGCGCAGCAGCATCTGCAGGCAGATGTTCGGCACTGCCGTGCGTAGCGCGTCGAGCCGCTCCCACGGATCCTCGTGCAGAAACCGCAGCGCCACATCGTAGGTCGCCCCACCCCATGCCTCGATGGAGAGCAACTGCGGGGTCGTTCGAGCCAGATGCCCGGCGACCGCCACGAGCCCGCGAGTGCGCACACGCGTGGCGAGCAGCGACTGGTGTGCATCACGGAACGTCGTATCGGTGACCGCCAGTGCACTCTGCGCGCGCAGGGCAGCGGCGAAACCGTCCGGGCCGAGCTCGAGCAGGCGCTGGCGACTACCGGGCGGCGGCGGTGCGTCCATGTCGACGTCGGGAAGCTTGTCGGCCGGGTAGAGCGCCGACGGGCGCTCACCGTTGGGCTTGTTGACAGTGACGTCGGCGAGATAGGACAGGATCTTGGTTCCGCGGTCGCCCGATCGGCGCGCCGCGACCAGATGAGGGCGCTCCTCGATGAACGACGTGCGCACCCGCCCTGCCTGGAAGTCGGGATCGTCGAGCACCGCCTGCAGGAAGGGAATGTTGGTGGAGACGCCACGAATACGGAACTCCGTCACCGCGCGTCGCGCGCGCGCCACGGCATCCGGGAAGCTGCGACCCCGGCACGTGAGCTTGACGAGCATCGAGTCGAAGTAGGCCGAGATCTCGGCGCCCAGGGTGGTACCCCCGTCGAGCCGGACCCCGGCGCCGCCCGGCGTGCGGTACGCCGTGATGCGGCCGGTGTCGGGCCGGAACCCGTTCGCCGGGTCCTCTGTGGTGATGCGGCACTGCAGGGCGAAACCCCGCGGGACGATCGACTCCTGGATCAGCCCGAGGTCGGCGAGCGAGGCCCCCGACGCCACCCGCATCTGCGCCTGAACCAGATCGACGTCGGTGATCTCCTCGGTGACGGTGTGCTCGACCTGGATACGCGGATTCATCTCGATGAACACGTATCGGCCCTCTCGATCGAGGAGGAACTCGACCGTGCCCGCGCACGTGTATCCGATCGATCGCGCGAAAGCTACAGCGTCCGAGCACATTCGGCTCCGTAGCTCGGGATCCAGACTGGGCGCCGGCGCCAACTCGATCACCTTCTGGTGACGACGCTGCACCGAGCAGTCCCGCTCGAAGAGGTGAACGACGTTGCCGTGGTTGTCCGCGAGGATCTGAACCTCGATGTGGCGCGGCTCCACCACGGCCTGTTCGACGAACACCGTCGCGTCGCCGAACGCCGACTCCGCTTCCCGCGCAGCGGCTTCGATCGCCTCGCGCAGGGACGAGCGCTGCGTGACCCGACGCATTCCGCGGCCGCCCCCGCCTGCGACGGCCTTGACGAACAGTGGCAGTTCCATCGACTCCGCCGCCGACATCAACTCGTCGACGTCCGTGGACGGCGCTGTCGAGGCCAGAACCGGCAGCCCCGCTGCCTCGGCCGCGGCGATCGCGCGTGCCTTGTTGCCGGTCAGCTCGAGGATCTCTGCCGAGGGTCCGATGAACGTGATGCCTGCATCGGCGCAGGCACGCGCGAGATCGGGGTTCTCGGAGAGGAATCCGTAACCCGGGTAGACCGCGTCCGCCCCCGAGCGAACGGCGGCATCGACGATGGTCTGCGCCGAGAGGTACGTCCGCACCGGGTGGCCGGGTTCGCCGATCTCGTAGGCCTCGTCGGCCTTGGTGCGGTGGATGGAATTGCGGTCCTCGTACGGGAACACCGCGACCGTGCCCAGACCCAGTTCGTACGCCGCACGGAAGGCCCTGATGGCAATTTCTCCGCGGTTGGCCACCAGCACCTTCGACACCATGGCGTAACGGTACCGCGAGCTGCCGTAGGTCAGCTCTTGTCCAGGAAATCCAGTCGATCGGTTGCCACGGCGGCTCGCGTCATGTTGCGCAGGCCCGGGTGCGCCGACAGGTCCGGGTCGCTCTCGACGACGGCGCGGGCCACCTCACGGGCATCGGTGATCACGTCCGCGTGATCGAGCAGCGACAGCAGCCGCAGCGTGCTGCTGGTGCCCGACTGGGCCGCTCCGAGGACGTCGCCCTCACGACGTTGTCGAAGATCGAGCAGGGCCAGATCGAATCCGTCGGTGGTCGCCGCCACCGCGACCAGGCGCCCCCTGGCCGGCGAGGCCGGGTTGGACGCGGTCATCAGGATGCACAGCCCCTGGTGGCCGCCGCGGCCGATGCGCCCGCGCAGCTGATGCAGCTGACTCACCCCGAAACGTTCGGCGTCGGAGATCACCATCACCGTTGCGTTCGGCACGTCCACCCCCACCTCCACCACGGTGGTGCACACCAACACGTCGATGTGCCCGGCGGTGAACGCGGTCATGGTCGCGTCCTTCTCGTCGGTGGGCAGGCGCCCGTGCAGCAGCCCCACACGCAGATCGGCGAGCGTGTCGGTGGACAGCGTCTCGAACATATCCAGCGCTGCCGTGGGCGGGGGCGGTCCGGACGGGGTGGGCGCGTCCTGGTTCTCGTCACCGATCCTGGCGCACACCACATATGCCTGGCGGCCACGAGCAACCTCCTCGCGGATACGCGCCCACACCCGGTCCACCCAGGTCGGCTTCTCGAGCACGGGCACCACGTTCGTCACGATCGGTGAACGGCCGCGCGGAAGCTCCGTCAGGGTCGACGTCTCGAGGTCACCGAGGGTGGTCATGGCGATCGTGCGTGGGATCGGGGTTGCGGTCATCACCAGCAGGTGGGGTGTGTTGCCGGCGCGGGCCTTGGCGCGCAACGCCTCCCGCTGTTCTACGCCGAATCGGTGCTGCTCGTCGATCACGACCAGACCGAGATCGAAGAACTCGACCGAATCCTGGATCAGGGCATGTGTCCCGATCACGATTCCGGCGTCCCCGGAGACGATCGAGAGCAGCGCGGCTCGGCGGGCCGCGGTGGACTGCGAGCCCAGCAGTAGTTCCACGCGCGTGGCCCGCTCGTCCGCGCCGAGCTCACCCGCGCATCCGAGCGGACCGAGCATCGCCCTGATGGACCGATGATGCTGGGCGGCGAGAACTTCGGTCGGTGCCAGCAGTGCGCACTGATAGCCGGCATCGACCACGGTCAGCATCGCCCGCAGCGCGACGATGGTCTTGCCCGACCCCACCTCCCCCTGCAGCAGCCGACTCATCGGATGGTCGGAGGCCAGATCGGTGGCGATCTCCTCCGCGACCACCCGCTGGCCGTCGGTGAGCTCGAACGGCAGGCGCGCGGAGAACCGGTCGGCGATCCCGTCGACCACGGCGCCGCAGCGATGAGAGCTACGGGTCCGCAGCAGGGCCCGTCGCTCCGCGAGGACCAACTGCAGGGACACCGCCTCGTCGAAGCGCAGCCGCTCGCGGGCCGAATCGATCTGCGCCGTATCGGTCGGGAAGTGCACCGCCCGCAGCGCACTGTCGAGATCGAGCAGAGCGCGGTCCCGTCGAATCTGCTCGGGCAACGGATCGTCCACCGGGGCCAGTGCGTCGAGAACTCGGCGCACGCAGCCGAGGATCGTCCAGCTCTCCATCTCCCGGGTGGCGGCGTACATCGGCAGGAACGGAAGGTCGAACATCGCCATGTCCACCTCGCCGCCGTCGTCTCGGGCCCCGCGAGCCATGCCGGCCAGCGCGCCGCCCCCGCGGCCGCTCGAGCGCACCAACTCCTCGGAGCCCTCGGCGGCCGTGCCGTCGAGGATCAGGTACCCGGGGTGGTTGAGCGACCAGCGCCCGTTGAAATACTTGACTGTGCCCGAGAACATCACCCGGGCGCCGAGTCGAATGGCGTGTTTGACCTTGTGCCCGTTGAAGAACGTCGCCGAGACGGTCTGCCCGTCGCAGGCGAGGTTCACCCGCAACATGTGGCCCCGGCGTGCGCGCATCGCGACCAGGTCGGCCTTGGTCACGGTGCCGACGACGGTGATGTGCTCGCCGTCGTCGGGATCGGTTCGCCCCAGTTCCTGTCCGGGCCGGACGTACCGCGTGGGATAGTGCCGAAGCAGGTCCTCGACGGTCACGATCGCGAAGGCCGTCTCGAGGGGCTCGGCCAGCGACGGCGAGATCACCGAGTCCAGCCTGTCGGTGAGCGCCGTCATGATGGCCGATCCTATGCCGGTTTGGACCAGCGCCCGCGATGCGGCTACCCTGACAGGGTTGCCCGACGGCGGCTCATCCTGCCGTCGGCACCACCCCGAGACCGTTCATATGCTTGATTCACCCGGATCACTGATCACAAGGAGTTCGCGACTATGGCTGCCGTCTGCGACGTTTGCGCCAAGGGACCCGGCTTCGGTAAGTCGGTATCGCACTCGCACCGCCGCACCAACCGTCGCTGGAACCCCAACATCCAGACCGTCCGCGCGCAGGTCGCGCCGGGCAACACCCGCCGCATGAACGTGTGCACCTCGTGCATCAAGGCCGGCAAGGTCGTTCGCGGCTGACACGCTCGTTCAGCATCGACGGAACCCGTCGCCTCTCCGGGGGCGGCGGGTTCTGCCGTTTCCGACGCACAGGAGCAGGTGGCGGGAAATCAGGGCAGGGTCCAGTCGACCGGTTCGCAGCCCTGTTCTGCGAGCAGGGCGTCGACCCGACTGAACGGGCGGGATCCGAAGAACCCGCGCGAGGCCGACAACGGCGACGGGTGTGCCGACTCGACCAGTGCGATCCCGGCTCCCCGCAGCATCGGCGCCAGGCTTCGCGCGTCACGACCCCACAGCACCGCGACCAGCGGGCGGTCACGCTCGAGCAGTGCGCTGATCGCCTGCTCCGTCACCGCCTCCCAACCCTTGCCTCGATGCGAGCCGGCCTCGCCGGGAGCGACGGTCAACACCCGATTGAGCAGCAACACGCCCCGGTCCGCCCACGGCGTGAGGTCACCGGTCGACGGTGTCGGCAGGCCGAGGTCCGCGCTGTACTCGGTGAAGATGTTGGCCAACGATCGTGGAATCGGGCGGACATCGGGAGCAACGGAGAAGCTCAACCCCACGGCGTGGCCCGGGGTCGGGTACGGGTCCTGACCGACCACGAGCACGCGCACATCGGCGAACGGCCGGGTGAAGGCACGCAGCACGTTCTCCCCCGACGGGAGGTATCCGCGACCGACCGCCTGCTCCGAACGCAGGAAGTCCCCCATCGCCGCGATCCGGTCCCCGGCGGGTGCGAGCGCCGCGGCCCAACCGGCCTCGACCAGGTCGGCGAGTGGGCGCCGCGTCGGGCTCACCCGTCCAACCTGCGCAGACTCTGGCGGTAGTAGGCACCGTTCGCGGCATACATCTGCACGTTGACATCGACGTGGCCGAGCGGGACCTCGAAGCCCTCCCGGACCTTCGCGGGAACGCCGAGCGCCATCGACCGCGCCGGCACCTCGAACTTGAACGGCACCACCGCACCGGCGCCGACGATGGCACCGTCGCCGACGACGGATCCGTTGAGGACCACCGATCCCGACGCGATCAGGCAGTGGTCGCCGATCCTGGCTCCCTCGACGTGGGCGTTGTGCCCGACCACGCACTCGGCGCCGATCACGGTCGGATCGATCGGCGTGCAGTGCACCACCGTGCCGTCCTGAATGTTGGTGCGCTCACCGATGGTGATGGTGCCGTAGTCGCCGCGCAGAACCGCGCCGGGCCACACGGACACGCCCGCGGCGAGGGTGACGGCACCGATCACGACGGCGTCTGGATGAACGTAGGCAGTGGGGTCGATGGTGGGCTCGCGGTCACCGAGGGCGTAGATGGGCATGGCCGTAGGGTGCCAGACGGCGTCAGAAGCTCGTCCACCCCGGCCGTCGGTCGGGCGCGCTCGCGGCAACCGTCACCGGGTGTGCACCGCGGTCGACGACGGATCCGACCACACGCCATCCCGGCGGCACGGAACCGGCGGCGAAGGTGGCGACCAACGCGTGATCCTCACCTCCGCCGAGGACCCAGTCGACGGGATCGAGGTCGAGGTACCGCCCTGCTGCTACGAGATCGTCATCGGGTTCGAGCGCGTCGGGATCGAGGTCGATCGAGACCGACGATGCGTTCGCGATGTGCGCGAGGTCGCCGAGAAATCCGTCGGAGATGTCGATCATCGAGCTCGCGCCGGCCCGCGCCGCCACCGGACCAGCCGCGTAGTCCGGCGTCGGAACCAGATGGGCGGCAACGAGTTCGGGCCACCGCTCGCGCGCCGGCGCCCCGTCTCGCTCGAGCAACGCCAGGCCGGCGGCGGACCGACCGAGCGAGGAGTTGACGGCCACCACATGGCTCACCTCGGCCCCCGAGCGAACCACGGGCGGACGACCTTCGAGATCTCCGAGTGCGGTGATGGAGATCACCAACACCTCCCCACGCACCAGATCGCCGCCCACGATGGCGGCGCCGGCACGCTCGGCCTCGGCCCACAGGCCGGCGTTGAGGCCGGCGATCCGGGTGAGCGACGTGTGCGGCGGGCACGCGAGCGCCACGACGAAACCGGTGCACCGAGCGCCCATCGCAGCGATGTCGGCGCCGTTCTGTGCGATGGCCTTGCGGCCGATATCCGACGGAGCGGACCAGTCGAGCCGAAAGTGTCGGTCCTGCATCAACATGTCGGTGGTGACGACCACGCGGGAGTCCGGCGCGGAGACGACGGCGGCGTCGTCGCCCGGTCCGAGGACCGTGTGGCGGCTCTGTGTGCGGCCGCCGAGGAGGCGGCCGATGAGCGCGAACTCACCGATCGTTCCCACGGACTCGCCGGGATCGGCCTCGCTCATCCCAGTCCTCCCATCACCGGCGTCTGATCCAACTCGGCCGGAGTTGCTCGGCCGGAACCTCGTTGCGCTCTGCGGTAGGTTCTCATGCACCGACCCGGGCCGGGTCGGTCAGGGCAGCGAGTACACGAGGGGGTCGACCCGTGGTGCAGGCATACGTGCTGGTGCAGACCGAGGTCGGTCGTGCTGCGACCGTCGCCCGCGCGGTGGCCGCTCTCAGCGGGGTGGTCTCTGCCGAGGACGTGCTCGGCCCGTACGACGTGATCGTGCGCTGCGAGGCCGCCACGGAGGACGCTCTGACCGCCACGGTCGCCGCGATCGTCTCGGTCGGCGGCATCACTCGCACCCTCACGTGCCGGCTCGCCACCTGAGGCATCCCCGCCTCGGTAGGCTCGAGGGATCATGAGTGCTCCCGACGTTCGGCCCCGCATGCACCCGGCCGTTCTGGCCACCGCCATCGCTCTGCCGATCGCGCTGGTGGTCGGGGTGATCGTGGCGGCCGTGATCGCCACCCGGACGCCGTCGCGCGAACCGGTGGCCGTCGGCGCCGTCGATTCGCCGAAGGCCGGCACCGTCGAGTGCACCAACTTCGTGGCGGCCCTGCCGACGTCGTTCGGGGACTGGACGCGCGGTGTCCTCGCCGAGCCCGCACCACCGGCCACCGCTGCGTGGCAATCCGATGGACCCGATCCCATCGTGGCGCGATGCGGTCTCGCACGTCCGGCCGAGTTCGTCGCGGACTCGACGCTGACGGTGGTCGACGGGGTTCAGTGGTTCGAGGTCTCGGGCGCCGCGCAGGGACTCGACGCATCCACCTGGTACGCCGTCGACCGGACGGTCTACATCGCAGTCACGATCCCCGGCGGTTCGGGGCCGACTCCCCTGCAATCGATATCGGGGGCGATCACCCGAACGCTGCCCGCGGTCCCGCTCGACCCCGGCCCCATTCGATAGCGCTCAGCGCAACCCGGTGCCCCGCGCGATGGCGGTGTCGACGAGCGTGGTGAGCAGGGTGGTCGCGTCGACCCCACTTGCGTTCCACATTCGGTTGTAGAGGGATATCGACGTGAAGCCGGGCATGGTGTTGATCTCGTTGATCACCGGTCCGTCCTCGGTGACGAAGAAGTCCACCCGCGCGAGCCCCTGACAGTCGAGCGCGTGGAAGGCCTCGATCGCCAGCTCGCGTATCCGCTCGGTGGTCTCGTCGGGCAGATCGGCCGGGATGGAGAAGCCGGCGACGTCGTCGAGGTACTTGGTGTCGAAATCGTAGAACGACGGACCTGCCGGATCGCCTGCAGGAATGGTGATCTCGGCGACCACACTCGCGCGGACGGACCCGTCCGGGAACTCGAGGACTCCGCACTCGACCTCACGACCGACGATGCCGGCCTCGACGATCACCTTCGGATCATGCGCCCGCGCGGTGCGCACGGCATCGGCGAGGCCGTCCCAGGAGGTGATTCGCGTGATCCCCACCGACGAACCACCGCGTGCAGGCTTGACGAAGGCAGGCAGTGCGAGGTCGTCACGCTGTGCAGGTGTGAGGTCGTCGGTGCCGGGCCGCAGCACCACCTGGCGACCGATCGGAAGCGACGACGCCGCGAGGAGCTTCTTCGTGAACTCCTTGTCCATGGCGGCGGCACTGGCCAGCACACCGGCACCGACGTACGGCAGACCCGCGATCTCGAGCAGGCCCTGAATGGTGCCGTCCTCACCGAACGCACCGTGCAGGAGCGGGAAGACCACGTCGACCGTGGCGAGAACACCGAGTCCGGTGCCGTCCCCGGAGATCGTGGAGATCACGCCCGGCCGGGCCGCATCGACGGTGAGCGACACCGACTCGCCCCGCGACACCGCGGGCAACTCGCGCCCGTGCGCAACGAGTTCCGCGGGGCTCTGCGGTCCCACCACCCACGTTCCGTCGGTCGTGATACCCAGCGGAACCACGTCGAACCGCTCGGGATCGAGTGCCCCCAGTACGTTGCCCGCGGACAGGCACGAGACGGTGTGCTCGCTACTGCGTCCGCCGAAGAGCACCGCAACCCTGATACGCCTGTCCGTCACGAGAGCACCGTACCGGCTCGGCAGCGGACCACTCACTCGGACCGGTGCGCACGTCCGAGTAGGTTCGCCATGGCCTCACGCACGGACAGGCCCTCGTGGCACACGCGGTTGACGTTCTCCGTCAGAGGCATCTCGACACCGTGCCGCTCGGCGAGCGCCTTGACCGATCCGCAGGACTTGACCCCCTCGGCGACCTGCCCGTTGGTGGCGCGCTGCGCGGCGTCGAGGGTGTCGCCGGCGCCCAGTCGCTCACCGAAGGATCGGTTGCGTGAGAGCGGCGACGAACAGGTGGCGACGAGGTCACCCACCCCGGCCAACCCCGCGAAGGTGTAGGCACTCGCGCCGACGGCCACCCCGAGCCGAATGATCTCCGCGAGCCCGCGGGTGATGATGGATGCTCCGGTGTTGCTGCCGTAGCCCAGACCGGAGGCCATCCCGCAGGCGAGGGCGATCACGTTCTTGCACGCACCCCCGATCTCGCAACCGATGACGTCCTCGTTGGTGTACGGGCGAAAGTACGACGTCGCGCACATCTGCTGCAGCGCCCGCGCCCGTTCGGGATCGGGGCACGCCAACACAGTCGCCGTGGGCTGCTCCGCCGCGATCTCCTTGGCCAGGTTGGGACCCGACAGCGCGGCCACCCGCTCCACCGGTGCGCCGGTCACTTCGCAGATCACCTCCGACATCCGCAACAGGGTTCCGGTCTCGATGCCCTTGGCGAGTGTGAGCAGCGTCGAGTCCGGCGGAACCAGGTCGCGCCACTGCTCGAGGTTGGCGCGCAACGATTGCGACGGAACCGCCAGTACGACGCAGTCCGCTCCGTCGAAGGCGTCGGCCGCACTCGACGTCGCGCGGATGGTCGGCGGGAGGGCCACGCCGGGAAGGTAGTCGGGGTTCTCGTGTGTGGCGTCGATGGCAGCCGCGAGTTCGGGCCGCCGAGCCCACATCACCACCTCGGTGCCCGCGTCGGCGAGAACCTTCGCGTACGCCGTGCCCCACGATCCGGAGCCGAGAACCGCTGCCTTGACCATCCTCGAGCCTCCTGCCTGGTGTCAGCGCATCACCATAGCCCGTCGTCCGCCGCCGACACCTCCTGCTGGCAGGATCGCCCCCATGTCCTCGGCAACGTCACCTGCACGCGGTGTGCATCTGGTCGTTGCGGTGAAGAACCTCGCCGAGGCCAAGTCTCGGCTCGGTCCGGACTTCGACGACGACACCCGAGCCCGGCTCGTCCTGGCCATGCTCACCGACACCGTCGCGGCCGCGCTGCCCGCCGTCGGCGGCTGGTCGGCCGTCACGCCCGATCCGCGGGTCGCCGAGACGGTCCTGGCCCTGGGCGGCGCGGTGATCGCCGAACCGAACGGCACCGCCGGGCGCCTGAACGCAGCACTCGCCTCGGCCGCCGCGCTGGTCCGCGCAGCCGATCCCGCACCGGACGTCCTGGCCCTGCAGGCGGACCTCCCGGCCTTGCGCACCGAGGAGATCGCGGAAGCTCTCGCCCTCGCGCCCTCCGGGCGATCTGTTGTGCTCGATCACACCGGACGCGGCACGAGCGCCCTGATCCTGCGCGGCGAGACCGATCTCGATCCGCGGTTCGGGCCGGATTCGGCGCGCCGGCATCTCCAGTCCGGTGCGCACGCCCTGACAGGTCGGTGGCCGGGGCTGCGGCTCGACGTCGACACGCGCGACGATCTGCGGGCCGCGCTCGATCTCGGAATCGGTGACCGCACACGTGCGCTACTCGAGCACATCGGGTGGCCCGGTGAGGAATGATGGCGATCGTGAGCATCGACGAGGCATCCGAGAACATGCACGACTCCGCGCCCGAATCGACCGGCCCGAACCCTCCCCCCGCAGCGACCGCCGACGTCGACACTGCCGACCCGCTGCCCGAGGACCGCTACCTCAACCGTGAACTGAGTTGGCTCGACTTCAATGCCCGCGTCCTGGCGCTCGCCGAGGATTCCTCCCTCCCCCTGCTCGAGCGCGCCAAGTTTCTGGCCATCTTCGCCAGCAATCTCGACGAGTTCTACATGGTGCGCGTCGCCGGTCTCAAACGTCGCGACGAGACGGGTTTGTCCGTCCGGTCCGCCGACGGGCTTTCCCCGCGTGAGCAACTCGCGCTCATCGGCCGTCGTACCCAGGAGATCGCCGAGCGCCACGCGCGCGTGTTCGGCGATCGTGTCCTACCCGAACTGGCCGAGGCAGGGATCTCGGTCACGCGCTGGGCGCAGTTGTCGGACGACGATCGCGCGAGCTTGACCAAGTACTTCCACGAGCAGGTGTTCCCCGTTCTGACACCGCTGGCGGTCGATCCGGCACATCCCTTCCCCTACATCAGCGGGCTCAGTCTCAATCTCGCTGTGACGGTTAAGGATTCGTCGACCGGGGGCGAGCACTTCGCGCGCGTGAAGGTGCCCGACAACGTCGACCGGTTCGTCAAGGTCGCCCGTCCGGACAACCCGGCGGGTATTCCGGCCTTCCTGCCGATGGAGGAATTGATCTCCGCCCACCTGGACGTGCTCTTCCCCGGCCTCGAGATCGTCGAACACCACGCCTTCCGGATCACGCGCAACGCCGATTTCGAGGTCGAGGAGGATCGGGACGAGGACCTGCTGCAGGCGCTCGAACGCGAGCTGGCGCGGCGCCGGTTCGGCTCGCCCGTTCGCCTCGAGGTGGCCGACGACATGACCGAGCACATGCTCGAGCTGCTGCTGCGTGAGCTCGACGTCGACCCGGGTGATGTCATCCAGGTGCCGGGCCTGCTCGACCTGTCCTGCCTGTGGCAGGTGTACGGCGTGGACAAGCCGGGCCTGAAGGACGCCCCCTTCGTTCCCGCGACACACCCCGCGTTCGGCGAGCGCGAGACCCCGCGAAGCATCTTCTCCACCCTCCGCGACGGCGACGTGCTGCTGCACCATCCCTACGACTCGTTCTCCACCAGCGTTCAGCGATTCATCGAGCAGGCGGCCGCCGATCCACACGTGCTGGCAATCAAGCAGACGCTGTATCGAACCTCCGGCGACTCACCGATCGTCAATGCACTCATCGCTGCCGCCGAGGCCGGCAAGCAGGTGGTGACGCTCGTGGAGATCAAGGCCCGATTCGACGAACAGGCCAACATCGCCTGGGCGCGCAAGCTCGAGCAGGCCGGCGTGCACGTGGTGTACGGCCTGGTGGGACTGAAGACGCATTGCAAGACATGCCTGGTGGTGCGGCGTGAGGGGTCAACTATCCGCCGCTACTGCCACATCGGGACGGGCAACTACAACCCCAAGACCGCACGGCTCTACGAGGACGTCGGATTGATCACGGCCGCACCGGATATCGGCGCCGACCTGACGGACCTGTTCAACTCGCTGACCGGATATTCGCGCAAGGAGCACTACCGCAATCTTCTCGTGGCGCCCTTCGGGGTTCGCTCGGGGATCATCGAACGCATCGACGATGAGGTGCGCGCACACCAGAGCGGCGCCGAGGGGGCTCGAATTCGCCTCAAGGCAAACGCTCTCGTCGATGAGCAGGTCATCGATGCGCTCTATCGCGCCTCGCGCGCCGGAGTGCCCGTAGAGGTGGTGGTGCGCGGGATCTGCGCTCTGAAGCCGGGCGTACCCGGACTGAGCGAGAACATCCGCGTGCACTCGATACTCGGTCGCTTCCTCGAACACTCCCGCGTCCTGCACTTCTCGGCACTGAAGCAGATGTGGATCGGCAGCGCCGACATGATGCACCGCAACCTCGACCGCCGCGTCGAGGTGATGGTGCAGGTCACCGAGGGCCGGCTCGTCGACCAACTGTCGGCGATGTTCGACTCGGCCTTCGATCCGACCACGCGATGCTGGTTGCTGGGCCCGGACGGAACCTGGACCGCCGCCCCCGCCGACGGGGAGAAGGTTCGTGATCACCAGGTCGCGCTCATGCGCCAACGCCGCTACACCGGATCCTGATCGCCGTGCCCGGCAAGACCCCGGCGACCATCCACGCGGCCGGTGCGGTCCTGTGGCGTTCCTCGCCAACTCACGGTCGTGAGTTCGCCGTGGTGCACCGACCGCGCTACGACGACTGGTCGCTTCCCAAGGGCAAGGTCGAGCCCGACGAAACTCCGATCGTGGCAGCCGTCCGAGAGATTCGGGAGGAGACGGGCTTTCGTGCGCGTATCGCAGGCGTGGTGGGCGAGGTGTCATACCGGGTACGCAAGACCCCGAAGGTGGTGACCTTCTTTCACGCCGAAGCGGTCAGCGGGTCGTTCGAGATCAATTCCGAGGTGGACCTGCTCGACTGGCTTCCGATCGACGATCTCGCCGACCGACTGACATACGACCTCGAGCGCGCGACCATCGAGCGCTTCCGCGAGCGCCCGGCGTCGACCTCGACTGCAATACTGCTCCGGCACGCCCGCGCGGGCAGCAAGTCCCGATGGCGCGGTGACGATCGTGAGCGCCCCCTCGATTCGGTGGGAGTTCGCCAGGCCAGTGCTCTGGTTCCGGTCCTCGACTGCGTCGGTGCGACCCGCGTGGTGTCGGCGGACAGGACCCGTTGCGTGCAAACAGTTCACCCGTGGGCCGCGACGGCGGGCGTACAGATCGATCGTGTGCGCCTTCTGACCGAGGAGGGGTATGCCGCACACACCGCGCGTGCGCGTGAGCGTGCCCGCACCATTGCACTGACCGGTGGTGGCGTGCCGGTGATCTGCTCGCAGGGCAAGGTGATTCCGGACCTGGTCCAGTGGTGGGCAGCGCGGGACGGGGTCGACGTGGGCCGCGTGCGAACTCGCAAGGCGAGTCTGTGGATCCTGTCGTTCGACGGGGTGCGCCTGGTGGCCGCCGACTACATCGATTCCCCACTGCCCGGGGCGATCTGAGGGCAGCGGGGAATCGGAGTAGGGGGATCGGGCCTACCTGCGCGCGACCTACTTGCGCGCGGCCTTCTTGGCGGGCGCTTTCTTGGCCGGCGCCTTCTTGGCGGGAGCCTTCTTGGCCACGGTCTTGGCGGGGGACTTCTTGGCCGCCGTCTTGGCGGGAGCCTTCTTCGCCGGCGCCTTCTTGGCCGGCGCCGTGGTGGCTGCCTTCTTGGCCGCGACCTTGGCCGGCGCCTTCTTGGCGGGGGCCTTCTTCACAGCGGTCTTGGTCGGTGCGCTCTTCGCCGGGGCCTTCTTCACGGGAGCCTTCTTGGCCGGGGCCTTCTTCACGACAGCCTTCGCCGGCGCCTTCGCGGGAGCCTTTGTCGCGGTGGCCTTCTTGGCCGGCGCCTTCGTGGCCACGGCCTTCTTGGCTGCCCCGGCGCGCTTCGCAGGAGCGGCAGTGGCGCCACGCTTGACTGCGGGGCCGGTGGCGGGCAGACGCTGACCGCCGGCGATGACGGCCTTGAACTGGGCGCCCGGACGGAACGCCGGAACCGACGTGGGCTTGACCTTCACGGTTTCACCGGTCCGCGGGTTGCGGGCCACCCGCGCTGCACGGCGACGCTGCTCGAAGACACCGAAACCGGTGATGGTCACAGACTCACCCCGGTGCACGGCGCGCACGATGATGTCGACCACGTTCTCCACCGCCTCGGTGGCGGTGCGCCGGTCCGAACCGATCTTCTCGGTCAGCGCGTCGATCAGTTCAGCCTTGTTCATTGGACTTCCTCCGGTGCGACGATGGTCCATCGAAGAGGGACCGACTCACGACACGGTAAACCCGAAAAGGCCCCGGAGTCTACGAGACTCGCCAATTCAGGGAACATTTCTCCACGACGGCCGGTGGGAGCGGTTGACGCTACTACCGCCCTGCGACTGCAGCCGGGGTGTCGACCGCTATTGGGAAATAGTGACAGGCTTCCATGTCGGACGGTGATTTTCGAACTCGGAAATCGCCTCTACCTGCCGCAATGTCAGACCGATATCGTCGAGACCCTCGAGCAGGCGCCACCGGGTGTAGTCGTCGATTTCGAAGCGCACCACGAGAGTTCCCGCGGTGACGGTCTTCGCAGTGAGATCGACGGTGAGCTCGATCCCCGGTTGCTGTTCGATCGCTTTCCAGAGCAATTCCACGTCGGATTGGTCGACAACGGCGGCGAGGAGGCCCGCCTTTCCTGCGTTTCCGCGGAAGATGTCGGCGAACCGCGAGGCGATCACGACTCGAAAGCCGAAGTCCGAGAGCGCCCACACCGCGTGCTCACGCGACGAGCCGGTACCGAAATCCGGACCGGCCACCAGCACCGAACCATTGTCGAAGGGGGCGACGTTGAGGACGAAGTCCGGATCGGTACGCCAGCCCGCGAACAGCCCGTCCTCGAAGCCGGTACGGGAGACCCTCTTGAGATACACCGCCGGAATGATCTGGTCGGTATCGACATTGGACCGACGCAGCGGCACCCCGATTCCGGTATGGGTGGTGAATGCTTCCATGATCGTTTTCTCCGTTCGAGGAATTGCGACGGTCGGTGCGCAGCTGTGGCTACGGTCGGTCGAGATCGCTGGGGGCAGACAGGCGCCCGCGCACCGCGGTTGCGGCCGCCACTGCCGGTGAAACCAGATGGGTGCGCCCGCCCTTACCTTGCCGCCCTTCGAAGTTGCGATTGGAGGTCGACGCCGAACGTTCGCCGGGCGCAAGCTGATCGGGGTTCATGCCCAGGCACATCGAGCACCCCGCCTGGCGCCACTGCGCCCCGGCCGCAACGAAGATCTCGCCGAGACCCTCCTGCTCCGCCTGCGCGCGCACCCGCATGGAGCCGGGCACCACGAGCATGCGCACACCCGGTGCCACCGACCGACCTTCGAGTATTCGCGCCGCCACCCGCAGGTCCTCGATACGTCCGTTGGTGCACGAGCCCAGGAAGACGGTGTCCACTGCGATCTCACGCAGGGGCGTACCCGGTCGAAGATCCATGTACGCCAAGGCCTTCTCGGCGGCGATGGACTCGTTCTCGTCGGCGATCTGCGCGGGATCGGGCACCGTCGATCCCAGCGGGGCACCCTGGCCCGGGTTGGTCCCCCAGGTCACGAACGGCGACAGCGAGTCGGCGTCGATCCTGACCTCTGTGTCGAACACCGCACCCGGGTCGGTTGCGAGCGTGTTCCAGTGCGCGACAGCCGCATCCCAGTCGGCGCCGGTCGGTGCATGCGGGCGCCCGCGCAGGTAGTCGTACGTGGTCTGATCCGGCGCGATCATCCCGGCCCGCGCACCCGCCTCGATCGACATGTTGCAGATGGTCATGCGCGCTTCCATCGACAGTGCTCGGATCGCACTGCCGCGGTACTCGATCACGTGTCCCTGACCCCCGCCGGTACCGATCTGAGCGATCACGGCCAGGATCAGATCCTTGCTGCTGACATCGGGGCCCAGTTCACCATCGACCGTCACGGCCATCGTCTTGAAGGGGCGCAACGACAATGTCTGCGTGGCCAACACGTGCTCGACCTCGCTGGTCCCGATACCCATGGCCAGCGCACCGAACGCGCCGTGCGTCGAGGTGTGGCTGTCACCGCACACGACGGTCATCCCCGGCTGTGTGAGACCGAGTTGGGGACCGATGATGTGCACGATGCCCTGATCGATGTCTCCCATCGGGTGGAGTCGAATTCCGAACTCGGCGCAGTTGCGACGAAGTGTGTCGACCTGGGTGCGCGAGACGAGGTCCGCGATGGGCTGGTCGATGTCGACGGTCGGGACGTTGTGGTCCTCGGTCGCGATGGTCAGATCGGGGCGACGCACCGGTCGCGAGGCCAGGCGCAGACCGTCGAACGCCTGTGGGCTGGTGACCTCGTGCACGAGGTGGAGATCGATGTAGATCAGATCGGGCTTCTGCGCGTCACCTGTGCCCGTGCCACCCGAGACCACCACATGCTCGTCCCAGACCTTCTCCGCCAGGGTCCGAGGCCGGGTTCGGTTCGCGGCCGTCTCGATCCCGGCGGTGTCGGTGACGGCGGTGTCGGCGCTGCTCATGATGTCCATCCTCGTCCACCCGTGGTTCTCAGAGTGCTAGTTCTCATTATGTGGGATTACAGTATCGCTCTATGGGACACGATAGCGGCATCGGCGTGCTCGACAAAGCCGTCCTCCTGCTCCGAACGGTCGCCGAGCATCCATGCTCGCTGGGAGAGCTGTGCGAACGCACGGGGCTCCCCCGCGCAACGGCGCACCGCCTGGCGATCGGCCTCGAGACCCACCGCCTGATCGCCCGCGAGAACGATGGGATTTTCCGACCCGGTCCGGCTCTCGGCGAACTCGCCGCCTCCGCACGCGACC
Organism: Rhodococcus sp. AZ1; assembly: GCF_054979605.1. Lineage (NCBI taxonomy): Bacteria > Bacillati > Actinomycetota > Actinomycetes > Mycobacteriales > Nocardiaceae > Rhodococcus > Rhodococcus sp. AZ1. The sequence goes on along the minus strand of NZ_JBUEQF010000008.1, from coordinate 59,861 downwards.
CACTGCTCGAGGCCGCCACGTCGGTACTGCCCCGTCTACGCGACATCACCGGCGAGAGCGTGCAGCTCTACCGGCTCGACGGCACCGACCGAATTTGCATCGCCGCGGTGGAACCACCGACCGGGCTGCGCGACACGGTGCTGGTGGGGGCTCGCCTACCGATGACGGCCGGAAGCGGCGCCAAGGTACTGCTCGCGTGGGCGGACGACGGACTTCGCCGCACCGTGCTTCCCGGGGCCCGGTTCACCGAACGCTCGCTCGCCGAGGTCCGTCGACGAGGCTGGGCGCAGAGCGCCGGCGAACGCGAAGCCGGGGTGGCCAGTGTCGCTGCGCCCGTGCGTGATCCATCGGTGTCCGACGAATTCGCATCGGTTGTCGGCGCCATCTCGGTGTCCGGTCCGATCGATCGGATGGGACGGCGACCGGGCTCGCGATGGGCTGCGGACCTGCTCGCCGCAGCGGAGGCGATCGGCAAGAGACTGTGACACCGGCACGAGACTGCGACACCGGCACGAGACTGCGACACCGGCACGAGACTGCGAAAGGGGCCTCCCGATTGGGAGGCCCCTTTCATCGTTGTAGCCCCGACGGGATTCGAACCCGCGCTACCGCCTTGAGAGGGCGGCGTCCTAGGCCGCTAGACGACGGGGCCAGGAACTTTCAGGTACTGCTGGTGAGCCGGCTGAGCGTAACCGACACGCGAGGCCCTTCCCAAATCCGTGACGGGAAGAGTGCCGGGAATCGATCCGCTACCGCCGAACCTCGCTGGGGTACCAGGACTCGAACCTAGAATGGCGGTACCAGAAACCGCTGTGTTGCCAATTACACCATACCCCACAGACCCGCTCGCGAGCCGCGGGCCAGACTACCAAACAACCACTGGCGTTCTGCAAATCGCCAGCTCAGGAGCGGTGCACCCGAATCAGCGTCCGCGGCGCAGGCGCGAGCGGAAGCGCACCACGATGTCCTGGAATTCCTTCACCCTGGTGGCCTTTGCCCTGGCAATGTAGGTCTGCCGATCGCCCGCCGTGAGATCGACGTCGTCGGTGAACGGCGCCAACAGCGAACGAGGGAACAGGCCCCTCACCAGAACCACGTTCACCTCTGCTGCGAACACAAGGACCAGTGCAGTCAGTTGCAGGAAGGCGAGCAACCCCAGAACCACCGCGAACACACCCTTGGTGTTGTCGGCACCGTCGATCACGGAGGAAACGTACAGGCTGCCGAAGCTCTGCAGTACCTGCCACCCGACGGCCGCCACGACCGCACCCGGCAGAACCTGGCGCCACGACAGTCGATGCACAGTGCCGAACCTGAACAGAGCACAGAAGGCACCGACGTTGAGCGCAACCGTTCCCACGAGGATCATCGCGCTGGCCAACGACCCGAACGACCCGGCGGACACCACTGCGCTCAGGATCGTCAGGGCCACCACGGCCACCCCGACGGTGAGCAGCAACAGCACCCCCCGCAACCGAGCGGTGACCGGGTCGGGGCGACGGTCGAGCGGCACCGCCCAGGCCGTGTCGAACGCGTTCTGAACCGCGACCGAGACACCGAGACCGCCGTAGAGCGAACCGGCGATTCCGATGACGATGGCGGTGACGCCGCCCGACAGGGCCTGCGGACGTTCGAGCTGATCACCGATAACCGGCAGCTGCCGCAGGGCCGAGCCCAGGATCTGTTGCTGGAGTTCGGGATTGCCCGACAGGACGATCCCGAGCACGGTGGATGCCACCAACAGAAGCGGGAACAGCGAAATGAACGCGTAGTACGCGATCAGGGCAGCGAGGTAGCCGCCCTGATCATCGATGAACTTGTAGACCACCGCGACGGGCACACCCACGACCCGGTGGCGTCGCTGGTAGCTGTCCAGTCGATTCGCTACACCCACTCCACGACCACCGAATCAACCGGCCTCGGTGACGAGCTCGCGCGCCGCCCGCAGCCGCTGCAGCGTTCGGCTCTGCCCGAGCAGTTCCATCGACTCGTAGAGCGGAGGACTGATGTGCGAACCGGTGACGGCCACGCGAAGCGGCGCGAACGCCTTGCGTGGCTTGAGTTCCAGGCCATCGATCAGAGCCGTCCGCAGTGCCTCCTCGAGCGCCGAGGCCGTGAACTCGGGTGCCTGCTCGATCGCAGCGATGGTGGCATCGAGCACCGGGCCGGCGTCCGGACCGAGATTCTTCTCGGCGGCAACAGGATCGAGCGTGAATTCGCTCTCGGTCACGAACAGGAACTTCATCAGATCCCAGGCGTCACCGAGCACCACGATTCGCGTCTGGACGAGTTCTGCAGCAGCGGAATAGGTTTCGGTGTCCGCAGTCTCTATCGGATTCCCGGCCGCACTCTGGAACACCCGCAACCGGTTGGTGAAATCCACCGGGTCGAGCATCCGAATGTGATCGGCGTTGATCGCGTCGGCCTTCTTCTGATCGAACCGCGCCGGATTGGAATTGACACGTTCGATCTCGAAGGCCGCCACCATCTCGTCCAGGGAGAACACATCCCGGTCCTCCGACAGACCCCACCCGAGCAGCGCCAGGTAATTCAGCAGACCCTCGGGGACGAACCCGCGATCGCGATGGACGAACAGACTCGACTCGGGGTCGCGCTTGGAGAGCTTCTTGTTGCCCTGACCGAGAACGAAGGGCAGATGACCGAACCGGGGCACTCCCCGCCCGACACCGATGCGTCCCAAGGCCTCGTACAGCGCGATCTGACGGGGGGTCGAGGAGAGCAGATCCTCGCCCCGTAGGACGTGGGTGATCTCCATCAGGGCGTCGTCGACGGGATTGACGAGGGTGTAGAGCGGTACACCGTTGGCTCGGGTGATCGCGAAATCGGGAACCGTGCCCGCCCGGAAGGTGGTCTCGCCACGCACGAGGTCGGTCCACCCGATGTCGTGATCGGGCATGCGCAGTCGAACCACCGGCGAGCGACCCTCGGCTCGATAGGCCTCACGCTGCCCGGGGGTCAGGTCGCGATCGAAGTTGTCGTATCCGAGCTTGGGATCACGGCCGGCCTCGCGGTGGCGGGCCTCGACCTCCTCCGGAGTGGAGAACGCCTCGTACGCCTCACCGGCGGCGAGCAGACGACCGACCACGTCCAGGTGAAGTTCGCGACGCTGGGACTGCCGGTACGGCGCGTGCGGTCCACCCACCTCGGGGCCTTCGTCCCAGTCCAGACCCAACCAGCGCAGGGCGTCGAGCAGGGCGGCGTACGACTCCTCCGAGTCGCGCGCAGCATCGGTGTCCTCGATCCGAAAGACGAACGTGCCACCGTGATGTCGTGCGAACGCCCAGTTGAACAGGGCGGTTCGCACCAGACCCACGTGTGGGGTGCCGGTCGGGGACGGACAGAAGCGAACGCGCACGGTCATGCCCTGTCCACCCCCGCCCTGTCGGTCCCTGCCCTGTCGATCACCGGGTTGCTCAGGGAACCGATGCCCTCGATCTCGACGGTCACCGTCTCCCCTGGCTCGAGCGGACCCACACCCTCCGGGGTGCCGGTGAGAATCACGTCCCCCGGCAGCAGCGTCATCACCGCCGACACCCACTCGATGATCTCCCCGACGTCGTGCAGCAGCAGCGACGTCCGCGAACTCTGCCGGACACTGTCGCCGACGGTGGTGGTGATCGCCAGATCGCTCGGGTCGACGTCGGTGACGATCCAGGGCCCCAACGGGCAGAACGTGTCGTGGCTCTTCGCGCGTGTCCACTGCCCGTCGACCCGCTGCTGATCACGTTCGGTGACGTCGTTGGCCACGGTGTAGCCGAGGATCACGTCGGCGGCGCGGGCAGCGGGCACGTCCTTGCACGGGCGGCCGATGACGACTGCCAGTTCGCCCTCATGGTGCACGTTGGTCGACCCGGCAGGTCGGACGATCGCAGCGCCCGGCCCGATGATCGCGGTGCTGGGCTTGATGAAGATCACCGGGCTCTCCGGCGGGGCCCCGCCCATCTCGGCCGCATGGGCCGCGTAGTTCTTCCCGATGCAGATCACCTTCGACGCGAGGATCGGCGCGAGGAGTCGCACGTCGTCGAGCTCCCACGTTCGGCCCGTGAACGTGGGTGTGCCGAAGGGGTGTTCGGCGATCTCCCGAGCGATCCGGGATCCCGGCTCGCCCTCGATCCCCACGAAGGCGACACCATCAGGACTAGCTATTCGACCCAGACGCATGCGCTGAAGTCTATCGACCCCCGAACAACGGACGGCGCCACCGGTGCGACGATGACAGCCATGAGCCCGGCACTGCGAACGAGCACCCCACGACCGGTGGCGATCCTCGCCGTCGGGATGCTCACGGCGACATCGTCGGCGCTGGTGACCAACGGTGCGGTGTTCCTGATACCGGCCCTGACCGACCAGCGCGGTCTGTCGCTGCCTGCCGCAGGTGTCGTGGTTGCCATGCCGACGGTCGGAGTGCTGCTGACCCTGCTCGCCTGGGGCGCCCTGGTCGATCGTGTCGGCGAGCGATCCACCCTCGTCGCCGGGTCGCTGCTGAGCGCGGCCGCAGCCGCAGCTGCCGCGCTCACCTCCTCGTCCACCCTCGCGCTGGGCACATTCCTGCTGCTCGGCGGCATGGCGGCGGCGAGCGCCAACAGTGCGACCGGACGGGTGGTGGTCGGGTGGTTCCCGGCGCAGCGGCGCGGACTCGCCATGGGAATCCGGCAGATGGCACTACCCCTCGGCGTGGCGGTGTCCGCGCTGACCGTCCCGACCATTGCTCGCGACCACGGCATCGGAGCCGCACTGGCGCTTCCGGCTGCGGCGTGCGCGATCGCTGCCGTCGTCACCGCAGTGGTGGTGCACGACCCGCCTCGCCCGGACCGCGCCGACGCCGAGGAGGGCGCCGCGGGTAATCCCTATCGCGGCTCGAACACGCTGTGGCGCATACACATGTCGTCGGTTCTGCTGGTGATCCCGCAGTACGTGGTGTGGACGTTCGCCCTGGTGTGGTTGATGACCGATCGCGGCTTCACCGAGGAATCGGCGGGCATTCTCATCACCGCCTCCCAGGTGCTCGGCGCGCTGGGCCGCATCGCCGTGGGTGCGTGGTCCGATCGCGTACACAGTCGGATGGGGCCGATGCGCGCCGTGACGGCCGCGATCGCCGTCTCGATGGGCCTGCTCGCCCTGACCGACCAGTTGGACTCGCCGATCTCGATCGCGCTGCTGGTGGTGGCATCCGTGCTCACGGTGGCCCCGAACGGGCTGGCCTTCACCGCGGTGGCCGAAACAGCCGGACCGTTCTACAGCGGCCGGGCACTCGGGCTGCAGAACACCGGGCAGTACCTGGCGTCGTCGTTCGTGCCGCCGGTGTTCGGCGCCGCGATCACAACGCTCGCGTTCCCCACGACGTTCGCCCTGGCCGCGATTCTCCCCGTGCTGGCCCTGACGGTGATCCCGCGGCGGACCCCGATTCCCGAGCAGGCCTGACGGACCGGCGATCGAGACGACTCAGGCCAGCCCGGCTCTGATCCGTGCGCCGATCTCCGCGGTGGAGGACGACGCTCTGGAGGACGCCGCGGTGCGCGACGAGAGATCCTGCGCCACCGCGGCTTCCACCCGCGCCGCCGCGTCGGACTCACCCAGATGGTCGAGAAGCAGGGCCACGGAGAGGATGGCCGCCGTCGGATCGGCCAGACCCTTACCGGCGATATCGGGGGCGCTGCCGTGCACCGGCTCGAACATGCTCGGATTGGTGCCGGACGCGTCGATGTTGGCGCTGGCGGCCAGCCCGATCCCACCGGTGACCGCCGCCGCGAGATCGGTGACGATGTCGCCGAACAGGTTGTCGGTGACCACCACGTCGAACCGGCTCGGATCGGTGACCAGGTGGATCATGGCGGCGTCGATGTGCTGGTAGGCAACCTCGACCTCCGGGAACTCGCGGGCGACATCGTCGACCGTGCGCTTCCACAGCGAACCAGCGAAGGCCAACACGTTGGTCTTGTGCAGCAACGTCAGGTGCTTACGCCGACCCATCGCCCGCGCGAATCCGTCGCGCACCACGCGCTCGACACCGAACCTGGTGTTGAGACTGACCTCGGTGGCCACCTCGTGCGGGGTGCCCACGCGAATGGCCCCACCGTTACCGGTGTACGGGCCCTCGGTTCCCTCGCGAACCACGACGATGTCGATCGGGTCGTCGATGGTGAGCGGACCCCGAACGCCGGGGTAGAGCTTCGACGGTCGCAGGTTGACATGGTGGTCGAGCGCGAACCGCATGGTCAGCAGAAGACCGCGCTCGAGAACACCGCTGGGAACCGAGGGATCTCCGATCGCGCCGAGCAGGATCGCGTCGTGCCCGCGAATCTCCTCGAGCGTGGACTCCGGGAGGAGCTCTCCGGTGGCGTGGTACCGCCGGGCGCCGAGGTCGTACTCGGTGGCCTGCACGTTCGAATGCACCAGCTCGAGAACTGCGAGGGCCTCCCCGATCACCTCCGGCCCGATGCCGTCACCGGCGATGACCGCGAGCTTCACGACAGATCCACCGATTCGATGGTCGTCGCGCCCACGGCGTCCGCAATTCGGCCGCGAACGTCCTCGGGAACGTCGCGGTCGACGCGCAACAGGATGGTCGCGGTGTCGCCGTCGGTGTCCTGGCTCAGCGCCGCGGCGACGATGTCGATGCCCGCGTCTCCGAGTGCGGTACCGATGCGACCGAGCGAACCCGGACGATCGGGGTAGGTCAGCAGCAGATTGGTGCCCTCGGCGCGCAGGTCGAAGCTGCGGCCGTTGATGTTGACGATCTTCTGCACCGCACGCGGGCCGCTGAGCGTGCCGGATACGTTGACCACCGAACCGTCGTCGAACACCGCCCGCACATCCACCACGCTGCGGTGATTGGGGCTCTCGGTGGTGGTGGTGACGGCGACGTCCACACCGCGGTCCTTGGCCAGCGACGGAGCGTTGACGAAGGTGACGGCTTCGTCGACCACCGCGGAGAACACCCCGCGCAGCGCTGCCAACCCCAGAACATCGACGTTCTCCGACGCCAGCTCACCGAATACGTCCACCGAGACCGTGGTCGGGACGCGGTGCGAGAGAGCACCGATGAGCAGGCCCTGCTTGCGCACGATGTCGAGCCACGGTGCCACCTCCTCGCCCACGGCGCCGCCCTGCACGTTCACCGCGTCGGGCACGAACTCACCGGCCAGGGCCAGGAGCACCGACTTCGCGACGTCGGTTCCGGCACGATCCTGAGCCTCGGACGTCGACGCACCCAGATGCGGGGTGACCACCACCTGAGGAAGGTCGAACAGCGGGCTGTCGGTGCACGGTTCGGTCGCGAACACGTCCAGACCTGCCGCGAACACGTGTCCGGAGGTGATGGCATCCGCCAGTGCCTGCTCGTCGACCAGTCCACCGCGAGCGGCGTTGACGACGATCACGCCCTTCTTGGTCTTCGCCAGAGCCTCCCGACCGATCAGGCCCGCGGTCTCCGGCGTCTTGGGCAGGTGCACCGAGAACATGTCGGCCCGCTCGAGCAGCTCGTCGAGCGACACCAATTCGATCCCCAGCTGAGCCGCTCGCGCCGGTGAGACGTACGGGTCGTACGCGATGATGTGGGTCTCGAACGCGGCCAGCCGCTGCGCGAACAGCTGACCGATACGGCCGAGGCCGACCACGCCGACGGTCTTGCCGAAGATCTCGACACCGTTGAAGGAACTGCGCTTCCACTGATGCGCGCGCAGCGTGGCGTCGGCCGCCGGGATCTGACGCGCCGCTGCCAACAGCAGCGTCACCGCATGCTCCGCTGCGGTGTGGATGTTCGAGGTCGGGGCGTTGACCACGATCACGCCGCGCTCGGTGGCCGCGGGAACGTCGACGTTGTCCAGGCCCACCCCGGCGCGGGCAACGATCTTGAGGTTGGTTGCCGCCGCGAGGACCTCCGCGTCGACAGTCGTGGCGGAACGAACCAACAGGGCGTCCGCGGCAGGGACGGCCGCGAGCAACGCGGGACGGTCGGGACCGTCCACCCACTGCACATCCACCCCGTCTCCGAGGGCGTCGACGGTGGACTGGGCGAGCTTGTCGGCGATGAGAACGACGGGGCGGCCTGGCTGGCTCACAGAGAGAACTCCTGGGTTCTGATTCGGGTGCTTCGTGCCTCGCCGCCCCGCGGAGCGCCGACGGCTCTCCGCAGGGTTCGGCGAGTATTCGGTGCGGTACGGGTGTCAGGCCGTCTCGGTGATGGGACGGTCGACCCAGCTCATGAGGTCGCGCAGCTTCTTGCCGGTGACCTCGATGGGGTGCTCGGCATTGGCCTTGCGCAGTTCCTCGAGCTCGGTGTTGCCGTTCTCGACGTTGGCCACCAGTCGACGGGTGAACTCGCCGGACTGGATGTCGGCGAGGATCGCCTTCATCCGCTCCTTGGTACCGGCGTCGATCACGCGCGGACCGGAGAGGTAACCACCGAACTCGGCGGTGTCGGAGACCGAGTAGTTCATGCGCGCGATGCCGCCCTCGTACATCAGGTCGACGATCAGCTTGAGCTCGTGCAGAACCTCGAAGTACGCCATCTCCGGTGCGTACCCTGCCTCGACCATGACCTCGAAACCAGTCTTGACCAGTTCCTCGGTGCCGCCGCACAGCACGGCCTGCTCGCCGAAGAGATCGGTTTCGGTCTCCTCCTTGAACGTGGTCTTGATGACGCCGGCGCGGGTACCGCCGATGGCGCGGGCGTACGACAGGGCCAGTGCCTGGCCTTCGCCGGTGGGGTCCTGATCGATGGCGATGAGGGCGGGCACACCCTTGCCGTCGACGAACTGGCGGCGTACGAGGTGCCCGGGGCCCTTCGGGGCGACCATGCCGATGGTGACGTTGGCGGGCGGCTCGATGAGCTTGAAATGGATGTTGAGCCCGTGCCCGAAGAACAGCGCGTCGCCTTCCTTCAGGTTCGGCTCGATGTCCTGCTTGAAGATCGATGCCTGGGCGGTGTCGGGAGCCAGCAGCATGATCACGTCGGCCCACGCGGACACCTCGGCCGGCGTGCCGACGGTCAGTCCCTGCTCGGTGGCCTTGGCGCGGGACTTCGAGCCCTCCGCCAGGCCGACACGCACGTCGACGCCCGAGTCGCGCAGGCTCAGCGAGTGCGCATGGCCCTGGCTGCCGTACCCGATCACCGCGACCTTGCGGCCGGTGATGATCGACAGGTCGGCGTCGTCGTCGTAGAACATCTCGACTGCCACTGTGGTTTTCCTCCTTGATTGTCCGGGCGGGCGCCCGGCTGGAACTGCGCTCTTCGGGGTTGGAACAGGCTGGGACGGGTGCTAGCGAGACGCGGTGATCGACTTCGGTCCGCGCCCGACGGCGACCACACCCGATTGGACGATCTCACGGATACCGTACGGATCGAGCATCTTCAGCAATGCATCGAGCTTGCTGCGTGTGCCGGTGGCCTCCACCGTGACGGCCTCGGGCGAGACGTCGATCACCTTGGCCCGGAACAGGTTGACGGTCTCGATCACCTCGCTGCGCACGCTGGCGTCGGCTCGCACCTTGATCAGCAGCAGCTCACGTGCAACCGAGGCCTCCGCCTCCTGCTCGACGATCTTGATCACGTTGACCAGCTTGTTGAGCTGCTTGGTCACCTGCTCGAGCGGGAATTCGTCGACGGTGACCACGATGGTCATCCGGGAGACATCCGGCAGTTCGGTGCCACCGACGGCCAGCGAGGCGATGTTATACCCGCGACGGGAGAACAGCGACGCCACCCGCGCGAGAACACCGGGCTTGTCCTCGACGAGGACGCTCAGGGTATGGCTGGTGCTCACTGGGCGGTACCTTTCGCTTGCTCGGCGGCCGGTCTCGGATCGAGGCTGGTTGCGGTGCCGCGCTCCATGGTGGAGTGGATCAGGCTCGGCTCCTCCGCGGAATCGTCCTGGTCGAACAGTGGCCGGATGTCGCGCGCCGCCATGATCTCGGAGTTCGACGTGCCGGCGGCCACCATCGGCCACACCTGCGCGTCGGCACCGACGATGAAGTCGATGACCACGGGTCGGTCCGTGATCGCACGTGCCTGCGCGATCACCGCGTCGACGTCCTCCTCGCGCTCACACCGCAGGCCGACGCACCCGAGCGCCTCGGCGAGCTTGACGAAGTCGGGGATGCGCACGTTGCCGTGCGTGCCGAGGTTGGTGTTGGAGTAGCGCTCCTCGTAGAACAGCGTCTGCCACTGACGAACCATGCCGAGGTTGCCGTTGTTGATCACCGCCACCTTGATCGGGATGCCCTCCACGGCGCAGGTGGCCAACTCCTGGTTGGTCATCTGGAAGCAACCGTCACCGTCGATGGCCCACACCTCGGCGTCCGGCAGGCCCATCTTGGCGCCCATCGCGGCCGGCACCGCGTAGCCCATCGTGCCCAGGCCACCGGAGTTGAGCCACGTGCGCGGCTTCTCGTAGGAGATGAACTGCGCGGCCCACATCTGGTGCTGGCCGACGCCGGCGCAGTAGACGGCGTCGGGTCCGGCGAACTTGCCGATGGAGGAGATGACGAACTCGGGCGACATCGACCCGTCGGAAGGCCGGTCGTAGCTGAGCGGGAACGTGCGGCGAATTCCGTCGAGGTAGGTCCACCACGGCCCGATGTCGGAACCCGCGCCACCGGTGGCGCGATCCGCCCGGATGGCCTCGATCAGCTCGGAGATCACCTCGCGGCAGTCCCCGACGATCGGCACGTCCGCGTGGCGATTCTTGCCGATCTCGGCCGGATCGATGTCGGCGTGGATGACCTTGGCCTCGGGCGCGAAGCTGTCGAGCTGGCCGGTGACGCGATCGTCGAAGCGCGCACCGAGGGTGATGAGCAGATCGCTCTTCTGCAGAGCGGCGACCGCCGCCACGGTGCCGTGCATACCCGGCATGCCGAGGTTGAGGTTGTGACTGTCCGGGAACACCCCGCGCGCCATCAACGTGGTCACCACCGGGATGCCGGTGAGTTCGGCCAGCTCGGCCAGCTCGGCGTGCGCCTCCGCCTTGAGCACGCCACCGCCGACGTAGAGCACCGGCTTGCTCGCCTCGGCGATCAGGCGCGCCGCTTCGCGCACCTGCTTGCCGTGCGGCTTGGTGACCGGGCGGTAGCCCGGCAGCTTCATCTCCGGGGGCCACACGAACGTGGTCTGGGCCTGCAGCACGTCCTTGGGGATGTCGACCAAGACCACACCGGGTCGCCCCGACGCGGCGAGGTAGAACGCCTCGGCCATGATCCGCGCGATGTCCGCGCCATCGGTGATGAGGAAGTTGTGCTTGGTGATGGGCATGGTGATGCCCGAGATGTCGGCCTCCTGGAAGGCGTCGGTACCGATCAGGGAGCGCCCGACCTGCCCGGTGATCGCGACCATCGGAACCGAGTCCATCTGCGCGTCGGCGATGGGCGTGACCAGGTTGGTCGCTCCGGGACCCGACGTGGCGATACACACCCCGACCTTGCCGGTGGCCTGGGCGTACCCGGTAGCGGCGTGGCCCGCGCCCTGCTCGTGGCGCACCAGCACGTGGCGCACCTTCTCCGAATCGAAGAGCGGGTCGTAGACAGGCAGAACGGCTCCGCCGGGGATACCGAAGATGGTGTCGACGTCGAGCTCCTCGAGCGCGCGAACCACCGCCTGCGCGCCGGTGACACGCTCGGGCGGGAGTTGGCGACGCTCCGCACCGGTGGGGGCGGGAACTGGCGGGGTGGCCGATCCCGTGGCCTTGCGGGCCGACGGGCCGGGCCGTGCGGTTGGTGCGCTCACTGCTGTTGTCCTATCGATCCTGATCCGGGCAAGAAAAAACCCCCGCCAGCGAGAGCTGGGCGAGGGTGGCGCGTCGTGGCCGATCGAGTGCTGCTATCGACTCAGGCGGCGACGCGCCTGACGACTACGAGCAACTCTGTCTGCTTCACGCATGTGACGGTAGGTGCGCGGGCATCGATCAGTCAAACCTGGCGAACAACAGATCCCATTATGTGGGATGGCGTGTGTGCAGTGCGAGAATGAAGGGGTGTCGTCCTCGCAGCAGTCCGAACCACCGGAAACAGTCTCCCACACCGACGAGCCGGGTCCGCACACCGACGAGCCCCCGCCGCCGCTGCTGATCCGGCTCAGCCCACTGAACCTGGCCCCGATATCGCTGCTGGTCTTCGCGATCACCTTCCCCGTCTTCGGGGCCCCGGTGGCGTTCGGCTGGCTGTTCGCCATTCCCGCCTTCCTCGCCTACTGGGTGCTCCGCATCCGCACCACCGTCACCGCGGACGCGATCGTCACCCGTCGCACCGTCGGTGGTGACACCGTCGCGTGGACGAACGTCGCGGGGCTGTCCTTCCCCAATCGCAAGTGGGCGCGCGCGACTCTGATCGACGGATCGACCGTCGTCCTTCCGGCGGTGACCATCGACGATCTCCCCCGGATCGCCGCCGCCAGTGGCGGTCGCATCGCGGATCCGCTCGCCACGGACGACGACGAGAACGGGGACGGGGCGCCCACGGACGACGAGGGCCCGAGCCAGGGTGCGGCACCGCAGCCGGACACGACGTCGGGGCCGCAGGACACCGCGGTCAGCTGAGCGGGTTCGAGCCGTTGAACACGATCCACATCACTGCCGCCGCAGCGATCGCCAGAACGAGGGTGACCGCGGAACCCCATGAGGGCCGACGCGCCCATCCCCGTGACCGGTCGAGCGAGTAGAGACCCGGACCGATGAGAACCAACGCCGCGGCCACGACGATCAGGAGGCTCTCGTACTCGACCCCGGCCGGCGCGAAGAACTGCAGTCCGGGTTCGGCGCTCTGACGCACCAGCCACGCATTGATCATCACCGCGACGATGGTCGACGCAGCCACCGGCGTGAGCAGACCGACCATCACCAACACACCACCCGCCACCTCCGCAGCGGCACCCACGGGCGCCAGCACGTCGGCGCGGTGGAAGCCGACCGTGACGAGTAGCTCGCGAAAGCCGTCCAGACCGGGGCCGTTCCACAGGCCGGCGACCTTCTGCAGGCCGTGCACCAACATCACCGCACCCAGCGTTGTTCGCAGAATCAGCAGCCCCAGATCGGCCGTCCCCCGACGCTCCTCGGCCGGCGCCGGGGCCACCATCGCCGTTCGCGGCACGGTGACCGCGTCCGCGCGCGGAATCCGCTCGGTCACCGCGGCCGATCCCGTCGTCGGCACATCGAGCCCGTCGAACCCCAGCTCGTCGTCGGTGCGGGGAACGATCCGAATCTCTTCCGTCCGGCCGTCGTACGGGCTGCTCGCGCGCCCGGGGACACCATCGGAACCGTCGCCACCAGTCACCTTCTCGCTCATCCTGCCCACCCTAGTGACCACCGGAACCGGCGCCGGGATATCCACGTGCGTACCGTTGTCCCCATGGGATCAGGTCCGTCCGCACGCAGCGCGCTGGCACTCACCCTGGCCGGCCTGTCGGTGTTCGGCGCCGCGACCGGGTGTGCCCGATTCGACGACACCACCAGTACTCCGTTCAGCCCGGTTCCCACCGAGACCGCAGCCGACGTCTCCCCCGTGGACCCGAACGCCGGACCCACGACGTCCCCCACGCCAGGGCCGCCTCCGCCCGCCGGACCGTGCACCGATCCCGATCCCAACGTGGTCGGGACGTGTATGGACACCCTCGCGGGAGTGGTGGTCCTGCCGGATGCGGCCACCGCGCTGGTCGCCGAGCGCCGCACCGGCGTGATCCTGCGGGTCACCGCCGGTCGGCCCCCCACCGAGGTCGCCAGAGTGCCGGTGGACGGCGGCGGCGACGGCGGGCTGCTGGACATCGCGGTCTCCCCCACCTACGGCGAGGACCGGTTGATCTACGCGTACGTCACCACACCGACCGACAACCGGGTCGTGCGAGTTGCGGCAGGCGACGCTCCCAAGGACGTCCTGACCGGGATCCCCCGCGGACCGGTCTCCAACCGAGGTGCGCTCGAGTTCGCCGGGAAGGACCTCCTCGTGCTGACCGGGGACGCCGGGGACCCCGCCGCCGCCGCGGCACCGACATCGCTGGCCGGGAAGCTGCTCCGAGTGGTCGACACCAGCACCAACCCCGCGAAACCTGCACCGCAGGTTCTCCTGTCGGGAATCGGGCGCGCCGGTGACGTGTGCGTGGACCCGTCGGGGACCTCGTGGGTGACCGACGCGATCGCCGGTGAGGATCGCCTGCAGCGGGTCGGGGCGTCCGGGCCTGCCGCGACGCCCGCCTGGACCTGGCCGGACCGGCCGGGCGTGGCCGGGTGCGCCGCGGGTCCGAACACCGTGGCCGTGGCCCTGACCGGACAGCGCGCCGTGTCTGTTCTCACCGTCGATCAGCAGAGCGGAGCGGTCACCGGAACACCCGCGATGGTGGCGCAGGACAAGTACGGCCGCCTGACGGGTGCTGCGCTGGCGCCGGACGGTGTGCTGTGGGTGAGCACGTCGAACAAGGACGGCGGTACACCCACTCCCACCGACGACCGCGTCGTCAGGATCCCCCTCCCCGCCGGTGGCGGCTCGCCCGACTGACGTCGGGTCTACGAGCAGGCGGGGGTCTACGAGCAGGCGGGGGTCTACGAGCAGGCGGCGATCACCAGTTCCTTCACTCGGGCCGGATCGGCCTGGCCTCGGGTGGCCTTCATCACCGCGCCGACGATCGCACCTGCCGCCTGCACCTTCCCACCGCGAATCTTCTCGGCCACATCGGGATTGGCCGCCAGGGCATCGGCCACCGCCGCTTCGAGCGCCGAATCATCCTGCGCCGCGCCGAGATCGAGTGCCGCGACCACGTCGTCGGGCTCGCCGTCACCGGCGAGCACGCCGTCGACCACTGTGCGGGCGTTGGCGTTGGTGAGCGTCCGATCGGCGACGAGGGCCGCCACCCGGGCCACCTGGGCCGGGGTGATCGGCAGCGCCGCGAGGTCGATACCGCGCGAATTCGCCTGCTGCGCAAGATATGCCACCCACCAGCTGCGGGCAGCATCGGCGGTGGCACCGGCGTCGACCGTGGCGAGGATCAGCTCCAGCGCCCCGGCATTGACCACATCGCGCATCACCGCTTCCGACCATCCCCAGTCGGCCTGCAATCGCCCGCGGCGCAGCCAGGGTGCCTCGGGGATGGTCGCCCGCAGCGATTCCACCCATGCCGAATCCGGGGCGACGGGCGCGAGATCCGGCTCCGGGAAGTACCGGTAATCCTCGGCCGTCTCCTTGGTGCGCCCGGCCGAGGTGGTCCCGTCGGCCTCCTGGAAGTGCCGGGTCTCCTGCACGATCTCGCCACCGTCCGCGAGAATTGCCGCCTGCCTGCGCATCTCGTAGCGAACAGCAACCTCGACGCTCTTGAGCGAGTTCACGTTCTTGGTCTCGGTGCGGGTACCCAACTCGACTGCACCGCGGGGCTTGAGCGAGACGTTGGCATCGCAACGAAGCGATCCCTGGTCCATACGCACATCGGATACCCCCAGCGCGCCGATCAGCTCGCGTAACGCCGTGACGCACGCGCGGGCCACCTCGGGTGCGCGTGCCCCGGCGCCGGTGATGGTGCGAGTGACGATCTCGATCAGCGGCACCCCCGCCCGGTTGTAGTCCAGGAGCGAATGACTGGCACCTTCGATGCGTCCGGTGGCGCCGCCGACATGAAGGGACTTACCGGTGTCCTCCTCCATGTGCGCGCGCTCGATCTCTACCCGCCACGTGGTTCCGTCGTCGAGCACCACGTCGAGGTGACCATCCGTGGCGATCGGCTCGTCGTATTGGCTGATCTGGTAGTTCTTCGGCTGGTCGGGATAGAAGTAGTTCTTGCGCGCGAACCGGCCCCACGGGGTGATGCTGCAGTTGAGGGCGAGGCCGATGCGCACCGCCGATTCCACCGCAGCGGCGTTGACCACCGGCAGGGCGCCCGGCAGGCCCAGGCACACCGGGCAGACCTGGGTGTTCGGCTCGGCGCCGAACTCGGTGGGGCAGCCGCAGAACATCTTGGTTGCCGTGCCGAGTTCGACGTGAACCTCGAGGCCCAGCACCGGATCGAACCGGGCGATCACCTCGTCGTAGTCCATCAGTGAGGCGGTCGATGCAGTCATGTGCAGCAGTTTACGAGTCCGCTCAGCCGAAGAACGCCGCAGCGTCGTCGTAGCGTGACTGCGGAACGCGCTTGAGCTGACGAGTGGCATCGGCGAGCTCGACCAGCTCGATGTCCTGGCCGCGTAGCGAGACCATCTTCCCGCGCTCGCCCGCATGGACGGCATCGGCTGCATTGACACCGAACCTGGTGGCCAGCACGCGGTCGTACGGGGTGGGCTTGCCGCCGCGCTGGACGTGCCCGAGCACGGTGGTACGCACCTCCTTCTTGATGCGACGCTCGATCTCTGCGCCGAGCTGCTGGGCGACGCCGGTGAAGCGGACGTGGCCGAACTCGTCGATACCCCCGTCGCGCAGCTCCATCGAACCCTCCTTCGGCATCGCGCCCTCGGCCACCACACAGATGAAGTGCGAGTCTCCTCGCTGGAACCGCTTCTTCACCAGGGCGCACACGTGATCGACGTCGAAGGGCTGCTCGGGAATGAGCGTCATGTGCGCACCCGACGCCAGACCCGAGTTCATCGCGATCCAGCCCGCGTGGCGACCCATCACCTCGACGAGCATCACCCGCTGGTGCGACTCGGCTGTGCTGTGCAGCCGATCGATCGCATCGGTGGCGATGGTCAGCGCGGTGTCGAATCCGAACGTGACATCCGTGCAGTCGATGTCGTTGTCGATGGTCTTCGGTACCCCGATCACCGGGACACCCTCCTCGGCCAGCCAGTGCGCCGCCGTGAGCGTGCCCTCGCCGCCGATAGGAATCAACGCCTCGATTCCGTTGTCGTCCAATGTCTGTCGAATCTGATCGAGTCCGGCGCGGAGCTTGTCCGGATTCACCCGCGCGGTGCCGAGCATCGTGCCACCCTTGGTGAGCAGTCGATCGTTGCGGTCGTCGTTGCGCAGCTGCACACGTCGATCCTCGAGCAGGCCGCGCCAGCCGTCGAGAAACCCGACCACCGACGAGCCGTACCGGGCGTCCGCAGTCCTCACCACCGCCCTGATGACGGCGTTGAGACCCGGGCAGTCGCCACCGCCGGTGAGTACTCCGATGCGCATGTCCGTGACACCTCTCGTCGACCGAGCCGCACCCAACCTGAGGGGCTCACCGACGACCATCTTGCTACCTCCCGAGCCGTCCCGCTCGAATGGCGATCACCGCGGGGCGGTGGGCAACTCCCCGCGGGCTCTCTCGAACGCCGCTCCGACGCGATAGAGGCGGTCGTCGGCGAGAGCGGGCGCCATGATCTGCAACCCGACGGGCAACCCGTCGTCCGACGCCGGTGTCGAGGGCACCGACATCGCGCAGTGCCCGGCGAGGTTGGTCGGCAGCGTGCACAGGTCGTAGAGGTACATCGCGATCGGGTCGTCGACCTTCTCACCGAGCGGGAACGCGGTCGACGGGGTGGTGGGCGAGACCAACACGTCCACCTTCTCGTACGCGGCGTCGAAGTCCCGGGCGATCAACGTGCGCACCTTCAGCGCCTGCCCGTAGTACGCGTCGTAATACCCGGCCGAGAGGGCGTACGTCCCGATCATGATGCGCCGCTTGACCTCCGGACCGAAGCCCGCGGCCCGCGTCATCGCCATCACCTGCTCGGCGCTTCGGCTGCCGTCGTCACCGACGCGCAGGCCGTACCGCATCGCGTCGAACCGTGCGAGGTTGCTCGACACTTCCGACGGCAGGATCAGGTAGTACGCGGCGAGGGCGTGCACGAAGTTCGGGCACGAGACCTCCACGACGTCCGCGCCCAACTCCGTCAGCGTGGCCACCGCCGCCTCGAACGAGGAGATCACGCCCGGCTGGTAGGCATCGGAGGCCAGTTCCGCGACCACCCCAACGCGTACACCGCGCAGATCGCCCTGCGCGCCCGCGAGCGCGGCGCCCACCACATCCGGGACGCGATGGTCGACCGACGTCGAGTCCCGCGGATCGTGACCGGCGATCACCGAGTGCAGCAGCGCCGTGTCGAGCACCGTGCGCGCGCACGGACCCCCCTGATCGAGCGACGACGCACACGCGATGAGCCCGTACCGCGACACCGTGCCGTAGGTGGGCTTGCACCCCACCGTGCCGGTGACCGCAGCCGGCTGCCGAATGGAACCGCCGGTGTCGGTACCCATGGCCAGCGGCGCCTGGAACGAGGCCAGGGCCGCAGCGCTCCCACCACCGGACCCACCCGGCACGCGGGTGGTGTCCCAGGGGTTCAACGTGGGACCGAACGCACTGTTCTCCGTGGACGATCCCATCGCGAACTCGTCCATGTTCGTCTTGCCGAGGAGAGGGATCCCCGCCGAGCGCAGGCGCGCGGTGACCGTGGCGTCGTACGGCGAGACCCAGTTCTCCAGGATCTTCGACCCCGCCGTGGTCGGCATGTCGGTGCTGGTGAAGACATCCTTGAGCGCCAGCGGGACACCGGCGAGCGGCGAAGCCGGGGAATCGCCCGCGGCCAGTGACGAGTCGACGGCCTCAGCGGCCGCGAGCGCCTGCTCGCCCGCCACGTGCAAAAACGCATGGTAGGTGCCGTCCACCTCGGCGATGCGGTCGAGGTGTGCGCGGGTGACCTCGACGGAGCTGGTCTCACCGGAGTGGATCAGGCTCGCCAGCTGCGCAGCGGTGGCACCGGTGAGGTCGCTCACGCGCCCTCCCCGAGGATCTGCGGGACAGCGAACCGGTCCTGCTCGGCCGCCGGGGCCGCAGCCAACGCGCCGTCGAGCGTCAGACCGGGCACCACCACGTCGGGTCGAGTGACGTTGGTGATCGAGTGCGGTGAAGCGGTGGGCTCGATGTCGTCGGCCGCCACCTCCGCCACGGTGCGCACGTGGGAGAGGATCGAATCGAGCTGGCCGGCGAACTCGTCCAGTTCGGTGTCCGAGAGCGCGAGGCGGGACAGTCGCGCGAGGTGGGCAACCTCGTCGCGGGAGATCGAAGGCACGTCGGTCATGGTGGCCAAGCCTAGTTCGGCCTCCCGGAGTGCCATCGACCGCCCGGAGTGCAAGGATCGCTGGCGTGTCGTACCTGCTTCGCGTTCACCTCCCCGACCGACCGGGCAGCCTCGGCGCCCTGGCCGTCGCACTGGGGTCGGTCGGCGCGGACATCATCTCCCTCGACGTGATCGAGCGCGGAGCCGGATTCGCCGTCGACGACCTCGTGGTCGACACCGCACCGGGCGCCCTGCCCGACACCCTCATCACCGCCGCCGAGAAGCTGCCCGACGTGCACGTGGACTCGCTGCGACCGTACTCGGGCATTCTGGACACCCACCGCGAACTCGAGCTCATCGACGCCGTGGCCACCGCCCCCACCGATCAGTTGCAGGTGCTCGTGGACGGCGCACCCCGCGTGCTGCGGGTGGGCTGGGCGACCGTGATCACCGTCGCCGAGGACGGCGCCCATCGGATCGTGGGCAGCTCGGGTGCACCGGAGACGGTGGCATCGGCACTGCCCTGGTTGCCGCTGGAGAAGCCCACGGTGCTCGACGAGACCGCGGACTGGGTGCCCGCCGTCTGGCAGGGACTGGGCACCACGCTCGCAGCAGCACCTCTCGGCGCGGGAGGGCCGGTACTCATGCTCGGCCGGGCCGGGGGCCCCGCGTTCCGGCCCTCGGAGGTCGCCCGCCTGGGCTACCTGGCCGGCATCGTCGCCACCGTTCTGTTCTAGTCCCCCGAACGCCGGGCCCCTAGGAATCGGTGACCCGGGCGTCGGAGGCCGGGTCGTCGGAGTTCGGGTCGTCGGAGTTCAGGTCGTCGGGCGCGAAGGCGGCCGGGCCCTCGGCGAGCAATCGACGGAAGCCATCCTCGTCGAGGACGGGCACACCGAGTTCGACGGCCTTGTCGTGTTTGCTGCCCGGCGACTCCCCGACCACGACGAACGCGGTCTTCTTCGACACCGATCCCGCTGCCTTGCCGCCGCGCACCAGGATGGCTTCCTTGGCCTCGTCTCGGCTGAAGCCCTGCAGCGACCCGGTGACCACGATCGACAGCCCCTCGAGGTTGCGCTCGATGCTCTCGTCGCGCTCGTCCGCCATGCTGACCCCGGCCGCGGCCCACTTGTCGACGATGGCGCGATGCCAGTCGAGGTCGAACCATTCGACGACGGCGGCGGCGATGGTGGGACCGACGCCGTCGGCGGCCGCCAGGTCCTCCTCCGTGGCCGCCCGAATGGCGTCGAGGCTGCCGAACCGGGCGGCGAGCGCGCGCGCGGCCGTGGGGCCGACGTGCCGGATCGACAGCGCCACGAGCACACGCCAGAGCGGCTGGTGCGTGGCCCGCTCGAGGTTGGCCAGCAACCGGGATCCGTTGGCGGACAGCCCACCCGCCTTGGTGGTGAACAGCTCGACCTGCTCGAGCTTCTCCGCGGTGAGGTCGAAGATGTCGCCCTCGTCCTCGATCGCCCCGGACGCCAGCAGGGCCGTCGCTGCCTCGTACCCGAGCACCTCGATGTCGAACGCTCCGCGACCGGCCACGTGGAACACCCGCTCGCGCAACTGCGCCGGGCACGAACGGGCGTTGGGGCAGCGGATGTCGACATCGCTCTCCTTCGCGGGCGCCAGTTCGGTGTCGCACTCTGGGCACCGGGTGGGCATCACGAACGCGCGTTCCTCGCCCGTGCGCGCCTCGACGACGGGACCGAGGACCTCCGGGATCACCTCCCCGGCCTTGCGGATCACCACGCGGTCGCCGATCAGAACCCCTTTCCGCTCGACCTCGGAGGCGTTGTGCAGGGTCGCCAGGCCGACCGTCGACCCGGCGACGAGAACGGGCTCCATGAATGCGAAGGGGGTGACCCGCCCGGTGCGGCCGACGTTGACCCGAATGTCGATCAGGGTGGTGATCGCCTCCTCCGGGGGGTACTTGTACGCGATGGCCCAGCGCGGAGCGCGCGAGGTGTTCCCGAGGCGGCGGTGCAGCGACATCTCGTCGACCTTGACCACGAGCCCGTCGATCTCGTGCTCGCAGTCGTGCCGGTGTTCGCCCCAGTACTGCACACGCTCGGCGACGGCATCGGCCCCCTGAACGCGACGGGTGTTGGGCGAGACCGGCAGACCCCATGCGGCCAGCGCGTCGTACGCCTGCGACTGGGCCGACGGGCCGAATCCCTCGGTGCGACCCAGGCCGTGACAGATCATCCCCAGCCGACGCTTGGCGGTGACGGCCGGATTCTTCTGCCGCAACGACCCTGCGGCCGAGTTCCGCGGGTTGGCGAAGGGTGCCTTGCCCTCGGCCACCAGCGAGGCGTTGAGCGCAGCGAAATCCTCGAGCCGGAAGAACACCTCGCCGCGCACCTCGAGCAGATCCGGCACCGGGAATTGCTCTGTGCCGACGAGGGTCTCGGGGATGTCGTCGATGGTGCGCGCGTTGAGGGTGACATCCTCGCCGGTGGTGCCGTCCCCGCGCGTGGCCGCCCGCACCAGCCGACCGCCCTCGTAGAGCAGGTTCAGGGCCACACCGTCGATCTTGACCTCGCACAGATAGTGCAGATCGGTGCCCGCCTCGGCCTCCACCCGGCTGATCCACGCGCGCAGCTCGTCGCCGTCGAAGACGTTGTCCAGGCTGAGCATGGGCTGCAGGTGCGCCGCGGGGGCGAAGTCGGTGGTGAACCCGCCGCCGACCATCTGGGTGGGCGATTCGGGTGTCCGTAGTTCCGGATAGGCGTCCTCGAGGGCGGACAGACGGCCGAGCAACGCGTCGAATTCACCGTCGGAGATCACGGGTGCATCGCGGACGTAGTAGCGGAACTGGTGGCCGCGTATCTCCTCCGCGAGCGCCTGCCACAGTTCCCGATCCTCCGCAGGGACAGTCATGTCCGCAGCGTATCGGAGGGCCACGACACGCCTCGGACGGTGACGAGACGGGTCCCTAGAGCGAGCCGGGGTCCTCGTCGAATGCCCGACGGACCTGATCGAGCACCCTCGTCGATTGCCGCGCCCACGACGCGGAAGCGCCGGCCAGCCCACACGCGGGTGCAACGGCGACACGATCGCGCAGCATCGTGCGCGCGAACCCCAGACGATCGATCAACCGCGCTGCGGCACCCGCACTCTCGCGCCACGACGGTGTACGCGGCGGATCGGTGGCGGGTAGGAGGCCGAGCACCAGATCGGCCCCGCGCTCGAGGAGTTCACCGATCGCGTCGTACCGGTGTTCGCTCACACGGGACAGGTCGAACGCCACCGCGGCCACCGCGGTGCGGGTGAGTACCTCGAAGGGCACCTCGTCGGCGCAGCAGTGCACCACCACGGGCCGTCCCACGCGCTCTATCAGCGTGTCGATTCCCGTGGCGACGTCGGGCGCCGGAACGGCTCGCACGCGCTCGAGTGCGGTGGTGTCGACGATCGACCCGCCCAGCACGGCGCCGAGCGACGGCTCGTCGATCTGCACGATCACCGAGGTCCCCAGTCGGCGAGCCACCTCGTCGGCGTGCGCGGCAACACCCTCGGCAAGGGACTCGATCACATCGCGCAGTGCCCCACGGTCGGTCGACACGCGGTGGCCGTTGGCGAACTGCAGAGCGGACGCAAGGGTGAACGGCCCGCAGCTCTGCACCTTGACGGGTCGACCGCTCCCCCGCAGTCCCGAGGTCTCCCACAGCTCCTCGAGCACGTCGAGGTCGCGCGCGAGGTGATCGGCGGCCGCCCGCCCGGCTCGCGAGCGACCGGATCCGATGCGGTAGCCCGTGGTGGAGGTGTCGATCTCGATGTCGACCAGCAAGGCACCGGCGCGGCCCAGAAGGTCGGCCCCGAGACCGCGCGCGGGGAGTTCGACGATGTGCGGAAGTGTGGTCAGCTCACCGAGTACGGTTGCCGTCGCCTCCCGGACGTCGGTACCGGGCCAGGACCCCATGCCGGTGGCGGTCCCGGCAATCGCGGGATCGCTCACGCAGCGCCGCTGGTTCCGGAGATCGTGGCACTTCCCAGCACGATGTCGCCGCCGGGATCGGGGCGGTAGAGCACAGCGGCCTGTCCGCGGGCGACACCGGTGAGCGGCTGCCGCAGTGTGACGAGCAGTTCGGCGGCGTCGCCCTCCCCGACGAGATGTGCGACCGCGTCGGCTGCTGCGCCGTGGGCCCGCACCTGCACCACGCATTCGATCGGCCCGGTCGGCGCGACCCCGCACGTCCACACCGGCGACGACCCGGAGATGGAGAACACGGCAAGGCGCTCGGCCGGCCCCACCCGCACGATGCCGGTCTCGGGCTCGATGGACGTGACGTACCGCGGGCGGCCGTCCGGCGCCGGTCCGGCCACGCCGAGACCCTTACGCTGGCCGATGGTGAACCCGTGCACGCCGTCGTGCGTGGCCAGCACCGCGCCACTGTCGGCGTCGACCACGGACCCGGGGCGCACGCCGATACGTGCACCCAGGAATGCCCGGGTGTCTCCGGAGGGGATGAAGCAGATGTCGTGGCTGTCGGGCTTGTCGGCCACGGCGAGACCACGATCGGCGGCTTCCGCGCGGATGGCCGGCTTGGCGGTGTCGCCCACCGGGAACATCGCGCGCGAGAGCTGGTGGGTGTTCAGCACACCGAGCACGTACGACTGGTCCTTGTCGGCGTCGACGGCCCGGCGCAGCACACCGCCGTCGAGGCGGGCGTAGTGCCCGGTGACGACGGCATCGAACCCCAGCGCCGCGGCCCGGTCGGCCAACGCCGCGAACTTGATCTTCTCGTTGCACCGCAGACACGGGTTGGGCGTGGTACCCGCGGCGTAGGACGCGACGAAGTCGTCGATCACGTCCTCCTTGAAGCGATCGGCGAAGTCCCAGACGTAGAACGGGATTCCGAGAACGTCGGCGGCGCGACGGGCGTCGCCGGCATCCTCCTTCGAGCAGCATCCGCGCGAACCCGTCCGCAGGGTTCCGGGGGCAGCGGAGAGCGCGAGGTGTACCCCGATCACCTCGTGGCCGGCATCGACGGCTCGTGCCGCCGCGACTGCCGAGTCGACCCCACCGCTCATCGCGGCCAGCACGCGCATCGCGCTCACACCCCCACTCGGCCGACACCGGCAAGACCGGCGGCGCGGGCGCGGCCCAGGACACCGGGCAGGGCGGCGAGAACGTGATCGACGTCCGCCTCCGTGGAGGTGTGGCCCAGCGAGAACCGCAGGGAGCCCCGCGAGATCGCCGGATCTGCTCCCAGAGCACAGAGCACGTGGCTCGCTCGCGCGACGCCCGCGGTGCACGCCGATCCGGTCGAGCACTCCACCCCGGCCACGTCCAGCAACATCAGCAACGAGTCGCCCTCACAGCCCGGAAAGGTCACGTGCACATTGCCGGGCAGTCGACGAGCGCCGAGCGCACCGTTGATCACCGCTGTCGGGTCGAGCTCGGCGATTCCGGCGATCAGCCTCTCGCGCAAGCCCGTCAGCATCGCGGCGGTGCGGCTTCGCTGGGCCACCGCCACCCTCAGGGCGGCGGCCATCCCGACGGCCGCGGCGGTGTCCGGTGTCCCGGACCGTACGTCGCGTTCCTGGCCACCGCCGTGCAGCAACGGCTCGCACGCGGTGGTTCGCGAGAGAAGCAACGCACCTGCGCCCTGCGGGCCACCGAACTTGTGAGCGGCGATCGAGAGCGCGGACAGCCCGCTGGCACCGAAGTCGACATCGAGTACACCGATCGCCTGAACGGCGTCGCTGTGCACGGGAACGCCGAACTCCGCTCCCAGCGCGGCGATCTCGCCGATGTCCATGATGGTGCCGACCTCGTTGTTCGCCCACATCACGGTGATCAGGGCAACGTCGTCCGCGCCGGATTCGAGCTCGGCCCGCACCGTCGCCGGGAGCACGGTCCCGTCGGGTTCGACGGGCAGCCACGTCACCGATGCGCCCTCGTGGTCGACCAACCACTGCACGGCGTCGAGCACCGCATGGTGCTCGACCGAACTTGCCAGCACCCGACGGCGCCGCCGGTCCTCGGCTCGACGAGCCCAGAAGATCCCCTTCACCGCGAGGTTGTCGCTCTCGGTGCCCCCGGAGGTGAAGATCACCTCCGACGGTGTCGCGCCCAGGTCCGCAGCGACGGACTCACGCGACTCCTCGACCCGCCGACGCGCCGCGCGCCCGGATTCGTGCAGGGAGGAGGCGTTGCCCACCGTGGCGAACACACTGGTCATCGCCTCGATGGCGGCAGGGAGCATCGGGGTGGTGGCGGCGTGATCAAGGTAGGGCATGGCCGGTCAAGGATAGCCGGTCACCCGAGGCGTCAGGCGGCGGCGACCCGGCGACGTTCGGGTTCGACGACGGTCACCGGATGCGGCAGCAGGACGCGGCCGTGGATGGCTCGGTCGCACTGCGCCGCCAGTTTCCGCCGGTCGGTCGAGACGGTGGCGGGAGCCGCGATGCGGACGGTGACCCGCAGCCCGGACATCCGCACGATCCGTGAGATGGACGAGCCGATCCCCTCGTCTCCCACGAACGCCGTCGCGGTGGTTCGCCGGCCGGCGGCGTCGGAGTAGGTGATCTCGAGAGGCTGCACGGATGCGCCGGCGTCGATGGCGGCTTGGAACAGCGCCGGCCGGAACGTTCCGTAGGCCCGCCCGCACCACGTGGTGCCCTCGGGGAACACCACGACGGTGCTACCTCTGCGCAGCAGGTCCGCGACCTCGTCGACGGTGCCCGGCAGGCCACGCAGTGATCCACGCTCGATCGGGACGACCCGAACCAGCCGCGACACGATCCCGAGGACGGGCCAGTCGAGCAGATCCGCACGCGCGACGAATCGGGCCGGGTACAGGGCCGAGAGCACCACGATGTCGGTCCACGAGACGTGGTTGGCCACCACGAGGGTGCCCCTCGGCGCTCCCCCATCGCGTTCCGAACCGGTGCGGTCGGAAGCAGAAGCATCGGAAGCAGGGGCGTCGGCGCGATCGACGGCGAGGCGAATCCCCACCGCGCGCAGCAGCGCTCGCGCCGCACCGGTCACCACCGTTAGCCGCGCAGCCGACGGCAGCATCCGGGCGGCGACCATCACCGGGAACGCGCAGAGCACCACGACGATCGCCACCGCGCGCAGCAGCACAGCCCACGGCCGAACGCGCGCGACATTCGAGGGCAGGCAACTCCTCCCGCAGGCGCTGGTCGGCATCCAGGCGTGTGCGGTACTCATCGGGCGCTCGCGGTCTCGGCGGGAGTGGCCGCCGGGTGCTCGAACGCGGCGGCCGCCGCGCGCAACCGGTCCAGGTAGCGCACGTTCGCCTCGGCCATGGTCAGGACCGCGACGAAGTCCGCCACACCGAAGTCGAGATCCATCGCCGGTTCACTGCACAGGCGTGCACCGATCCGCAGGTATCCGCGCAGCAGGGGCGGGACCGTGGGGCGTGCCGGGGCCGCGATGTCGGCGAGCGGGGTGCCGCCCAGCACCACGGGTGTGTACGGCACCACCGCCTCGGGGTAGGCGTACCGACCGCTCGAGACCATCGACTGCACTCCGCGTACGTGCGCCCCCGGCTGGTGCCCGTCACCGCTGTCGAGCGGGACCGACACACAACCCATGACGGTGTCGTGGCCCGTCAGATCCAGGTAGCGCAAGATGCCCGACCACATCAGACCCAGCACCGTGCCCGAGCGGTGCTCCTCCCGCACACAGGCCCGGCCCATCTCGACCACGCGCCGCGAGCGCGGGTTGAGTGCGGAGATGTCGAACTCGGTCGCCGTGTAGTACCCGCCGGCTCGATCAGCGCCCTCGGGTGTCATCATCCGGTAGCACCCGACCACGTCACCGGTGCCCTCGTGACGAACGAGCAGGTGGTCGCAGTGCTCGTCGAAGCGATCGGCGTCGAGCCCGTCGGCGCCGTCGGGGAGGCGGAAACCCGGCTCGGAGCCGAACACCTCGGCACGCAGACGCTGCGCGGCCAGGCGGTGCTCGGCGTCGGAGGAGACGAGCAGGGAGTAGCGGGGCATGGAGTCCGCGGCAGGTGTTGCTCGGTCGAGGGTCCGGCTGGATGTGATCACAGGTGTGCTCATGGCCTGATGTCTATCGAGCCTCGACGGCGGCCCGGCATCGACCGCGTTGCGTGTCGGTGCAGGTCCGGTGAACGCCCGTGAACACCGGCCGACGCTAACAATCCCGCCACCGCGGTTGCGGTGACGGGATTGCTCGTCGATCGGGTGTTGCGGCCTGCGAATCAGCCCTTGCGCTTGGCGACTGCCTCGGTCAGCTGCGGCGCCACGTCGAACAGGTCGCCCACGACGCCGTAGTCGGCGATCTCGAAGATCGGTGCCTCTTCGTCCTTGTTGACCGCGACGATGGTCTTCGAGGTCTGCATACCGGCACGGTGCTGGATCGCGCCGGAGATCCCGAGGGCCACGTAGAGCTGCGGCGAGACGGTCTTGCCGGTCTGGCCGACCTGGAACTGGCCCGGGTAGTAGCCGGAGTCGACCGCAGCGCGCGAGGCGCCGACGGCGGCACCGAGCGAATCGGCGAGGGCCTCGACGACGCTGAACTTGTCGGCACTGCCGACGCCGCGTCCACCGGAGACCACAACCGATGCCTCGGTGAGCTCCGGGCGATCGCCGCCCACGATCGGGTCCTTCGAGGTGATCTTGACGACCGCCTCCTCCTGCGCGGGCACCTCGACGTCGACGCGCTCGCCGGCACCGGCCGCCGGGACGGCCTCGATGGCACCGGGGCGGACCGTGATCACCGGGGTCGCGCCGTTGGCCTTGGCCTCGACGATGTACGCCCCGCCGAAGATCGAGTAGGTGGCGCTGCCGTCGGCGTTGACGCCCACGACGTCCGAGTGCAGGCCGGAGCCGATGCGAGCGGCGAGACGACCCGCCACCTCCTTGCCCTCGATGGTCGCGGCGGCGACCACGGCGACGGGCTGGACCGACTCGACCAGCGACGCCAACACGTCGACCTTGGGGGTGATCAGGAAACCGGTGATGTCGTCGGACTCGGCGACGTAGATCTTGGCCGCGCCGGCCTCGGCCAGAGCGCCGGCCAACTGATCGGTGGTGCCGGGGGCACCGGTGACCACTGCCGACGGCTCACCGAGCTCGCGGGCGGCGGTGAGCAGCTCGGTGCTGACCTTCTTGAGGGCACCGTCGGAGTGCTCGACGAGCACGAGTACCTCTGCCATGGATGTTTCTCCTCGAATCGAAAGTTCGTGTGGTGGGTGCGGTGACCGCAGGTCAGATGATCTTCTGGCCGACGAGGAACTCGGCGATCCTGGTGCCGCCCTCACCCTCGTCGGTGACACGCTCGCCGGCGCTCTTCGGGGGCTTCGGGGTGGACGAGGTGACGGTGGTACCCGCGTTGGCGGCACCCACGGTCTCGGGATCGACGCCGATGTCCGCGAGCGTGAGCACGTCGACGGTCTTCTTCTTCGCGGCCATGATGCCCTTGAAGGACGGGAAACGCGGCTCGTTGATCTTCTCGGTCACCGACACGATGGCAGGCAGCGACGCCTCCAGACCGAACACACCCTCGTCGGTCTCACGCTCACCGGAAATGGTGCCGTCCGAGAGGACCAGCTTGCGCATCTGGGTCAGCTGCGGCAGGCCGAGGTACTCGGCGATGATGGCCGGAACGGCACCCGTGCGGCCGTCGGTGGCCTCGTTGCCGGCGATGACGAGGTCTGCGGCTTCACCGTTCTCGAACGTGATCTGACCCAGGGCAGCGGCGAGAGCCCAGCCGGTCTGGATGGCGTCGGAGCCGTGCAGCGCGGGGTCGTTGATGTGCACTGCGCTGTCGCAGCCCATGGAGAGCGCCTTGCGAATGGCGTCGGTGGCGCGGTCGGGACCGGCCGAGAGCACCTTCACCTCACCGCCGTCGCGCTCCTTGATCAGCAGCGCCTCCTCGACGGCGCGCTCGTTGATCTCGTCGAGCACCGCATCGGCGGCATCACGATCGAGCGTGAAGTCCCCGTCGGTGAGCTTGCGCTCGGACCACGTGTCGGGAACCTGCTTGATCAGAACGACAATGTTTGTCATGGGTCTCGTCGACCTCCTGTGTCTTCTCGTGTGTCCTCGGGTCATCCACCTGGTGATGCCTGTGATGTGGAGGTTACCCCATTTGTAGTTACTCATCGGTAACTTACGCGTGTCGGGGCCGAAAGTCGAGACCCTGCATCGTCTCGGGCCGCGCGCGGGCACTAACCTCGCCCCGATGACGGACGTCAACGCCCACGCGCCCGAGAACCTGCCGCTGACCGGCGAGCGCACCGTGCCCGGCGTCGCGGAGGAGAACTACTGGTTCCGTCGTCACGAGGTGGTCTATCGACAACTACTCCACCGCTGCGACGACGCAGTGGTGCTCGAGGCGGGCTCGGGCGAGGGCTACGGAGCGGATCTGATCGCCACCCGTGCCCGCCGCGTCGTCGGGCTGGACTACGACCTCTCCGCCGCCCGGCACGTGGCCACCAAGTACCCGGCCGTGACGATGGTGCGCGGCAACCTCGCCGCACTGCCGCTGACCGATGAGTCCGTCGACGTCGTCGTCAACTTCCAGGTGATCGAGCATCTGTGGGATCAGGAGCACTTCCTGCGGGAATGCGCGCGGGTGCTGCGCCCGGGCGGAGAACTACTGATCAGTACCCCCAACCGCATCACCTTCTCCCCCGGTCGCGACACCCCACTGAACCCGTTCCACACCCGCGAACTCTCCGGCGAAGAATTGCGAGAACTTCTGCAGGACAACGGATTCGACGTCACCTCGCTGCTCGGGGTCCATCACGGACCGGCTCTGCGCACCCTGGACGAGCGGTACGGCGGATCCTTCATCGATGCGCAGATCGACCGCGCCGTGGCCGGCCTCCCGTGGCCGCCCGCCCTCCTGACCGACGTCGCCGGGGTGCGAGTGGAGGACTTCGAGCTCGATCCCTCGCCCGACACCCTCGACGCGAGCCTGGATCTGGTCGCGATAGCCGTGCGAGCCTGAGATGGCCGACGAACCGGGCATGTTCAGCCTGGTGCTGCACTCGCACCTGCCCTGGCTGGCACATCACGGGCGCTGGCCCGTCGGCGAGGAATGGCTCTACCAGTCCTGGGCGGGGTCCTACCTGCCGCTGCTGCGTGTCCTCGATGGGCTGGCCGACGAGGGGCACACGGGTGTCCTCACCCTCGGGGTGACCCCCGTCCTCGCCGCTGCACTCGACGATCCGCACTGTCTGCGCGGGATGCACCATTGGCTGGGCAACTGGCAGATGCGTGCCCACGAGGCCGCGGCCACCGCCGCCACACGCGACCTGGGCGCCCGCGAGCACGCGCTCGCTGCGACGGAGATCACCGATTTCGAACAGCGCTGGATGCACGGCGCGTCGCCGGTGCTGCGGCCGCTGATCGACGCCGGGACCATCGAGGTGCTGGGCGGTCCGCTGATGCACCCGTTCGCACCCCTGCTGCATCCGCGACTACGCGAGTTCTCCCTGACGGAAGGTCTGCGCGACGCGGGGGCTCGTTGGGGCACCGTTCCCACCGGTATCTGGGCGCCCGAGTGCGGTTTCACACCGGGTATGGAAGCTCTCTACGACCGCGCCGGTGTGGGCCACTTCATGGTCGACGGGCCGGCCCTGCACGGCGACACGGCTCTGGGACGGCCGGTAGGGACGGCCGACGTGGTGGCCTTCGGCCGCGACCTGCCCGTGAGCTACCGCGTGTGGTCGCCGAGATCCGGCTACCCGGGCCACGGCGCCTATCGGGACTTCCATACCTACGACCACGCCAGCGGGCTCAAGCCGGCGCGCGTGACATCGCGCGCGGTCGAGTCCGCCGCGAAGGCGCCCTACGACCCCGACGCCGCCGGCGCAGCGGTCCTGGTGCACGTGGACGACTTCGTCGAGACGGTGCGCGCGCGCCTGCGCAGCGAGAGCGACCGCATCGGGCGGCCCGCCCACGTGATCGCCGCCTTCGACACCGAACTGTTCGGACACTGGTGGCACGAGGGACCGCAGTGGTTGGCCCATGTGCTGCGCGCCCTGCCCGAGGCAGGCATCGCCGTCGGCACCCTCACCGGTGCCCGCGAGGCCGGATTCGTCGGCGACGCCGTCGCGCTCGAGGACTCCTCGTGGGGCTCGGGCAAGGACTGGCGTGTGTGGGCGGGCGAGCAGGTCGCCGACCTGGTCGAACTCAACGCAGACGTGTGCGAGACCGCACTGAGGGCGATCGACCTCGTGCACGCGAGAAGCTCGCGGCCCCCGGTTCGCAGCCGGGTGGCGGACCAACTGCTGCGCGAGGCCCTGCTGACCGTCTCGAGCGATTGGGCGTTCATGGTCAGCAAGGACTCCGCCGCCCAGTACGCTCGGGACCGCGCCCACCTGCACGCACATGCCGTGCGCGAGATCGCCGGTGCCGCCGAACGCGGTCGCGCCGACAACCTCGCGGCGGGATGGGCGCGGGCGGACTCGCTGTTCCCCGCCCTCGACGCCCGTCGACTCCCGAGCGCCGAGCTCGGGACCGGAGACGAAAGGACACCGCCGCGGTGAAGGTCCTGCTCGTCTCGTGGGAGTACCCACCGGTGGTGGTGGGGGGCCTCGGCCGGCACGTCCATCACCTCGCCGTGGATCTCGTCGCCGCCGGCCACGAGGTGGTCGTTCTCTCGCGCCGCCCGTCCGGCACCGACGCCTCGACGCATCCCACCTCCACCACCATCGCCGACGGCGTCCTGGTGGTGGCCGTGGCCGAGGATCCACCGCATTTCGAGTTCGGCACCGACATGCTCGAATGGACCCTCGCCCTGGGCCACGCGATGATCCGAGCGGGGCTGGCCCTGTGCAAGCCCGGGGTCGGTGCGGGCTGGCATCCCGACGTGGTGCACGCGCACGACTGGCTGGTGGCGCACCCCGCCATCGCGTTGGCGGAGTTCTTCGACGTCCCCCTCGTCTCGACGATCCACGCCACCGAGGCAGGACGGCACAGCGGGTGGGTGTCCGGCCGCATCAACCGCCAGGTCCACTCGGTGGAATGGTGGCTCGCGCGCGAATCGGATTCGCTCATCGCGTGCTCGTCGGCGATGGAGGACGAGATAGCTCGACTGTTCGGTCCGCTCGACGCACCGATCACGGTGATCTGCAACGGAATCGACGTCGACCGGTGGGTGTACCGCGACAGAGTCCCGTCGACGCGTCCGCCGTCGCTGCTGTTCGTCGGCCGACTCGAGTACGAGAAGGGTATCCAGGACGCCATCGCTGCCCTGCCGAGGATCAGGCGCAGCCATCCTGGTACCACCCTCACCATCGCCGGCGAGGGCACTCAGAAAACGTGGCTGACGGAGCTGGCGCGCGAGCACCGCGTCGTGCGATCGGTGCGCTTCGTCGGTGGACTCGACCACGAGCAGCTACTCGCTGCGCTGCACGACGCCGATGCCATCGTGCTGCCCAGCCGATACGAGCCGTTCGGCATCATTGCGCTCGAGGCCGCCGCGTCGGGAACACCGCTGGTGACCTCCACCGCCGGTGGCCTGGGTGAGGCCGTGGTCAGCGGTGTGACCGGACTGTCGTTCCCACCCGGCGACGTCGCAGCGCTCGCCGCGGCCGTGCGATCGGTTCTCGACGACCCGGAAGGGGCGCGGACACGGGCCGTCGCTGCGCGGGCGCGGCTGACGGTGGAGTTCGACTGGTCGTCGGTGGCCGCGGCGACGGCGATGGTCTACGAGCGGGCCAAACGACGCGTGCGATTCCCCGCCGGCCGCCCCGGGATCGTCGAACGCCCCCTGCCCGAACGCGGCTGAGCAGGGCGCGCACCCATTCAGCCGGGTCCGGCGGCCTTCTTGCGCGCAATGTCCTCGAGCGCGGCGGCGTAGCGGGCACGATCGGCGGCACCGGCCTCCCAATCGGCCCGGCGGTTGCGCACCACCCTGGCCGGGGCGCCCACGGCGATGCTGTAGTCGGGAATCACACCCTTGACCACCGCATGGGCACCGAGTACGCACCCGCGTCCGACGCTGGTCTCGCGCAACACCGTCACCTTCGCCGCAATCCAGTTGTCGGGTCCGATCCGCACGGGGGACTTCACTATCCCCTGGTCCTTGATCGGCACGGTCACGTCGTCGGTGCGGTGGTCGAAGTCGCAGATGTAGCACCAGTCCGCCACGAGGGTCGAGGCGCCGATCTCGATGTCGAGGTAGGTGTTGACCACGTTGTCCTTGCCGAAGACCACCTTGTCGCCGATACGCAGCGACCCTTCGTGGCAGCGGATGGCGTTGCCGTCACCGATGTGCACCCACCGACCGATCTCGAGACGCGACAGATGCGGCGTCGCATGGATCTCCACACGCCGGCCCAGGAAAACCATGCCCTTGAGCACCACGTGCGGATTGGCCAGCCGGAAACGCAGCAGCCGCAGGTACCGCACGAGATACCAGGGGGTGTACGCCCTGTTCGCGATCACCCACCGCACCGAGGCGATGGTCAGGAACCGCGCCTGATCAGGATCGCGCCGGCGGGAGCCGCGCCACCGCGAGCGCATCGGGGCGTTCCACATCGAGGTCATGGGCGACCACCCTAGCGATCGTCGGATGCGGCGCGGCGCGATACCTCGCCCGACCGCTAGGGTTCGTTGTCGGCCGTTCTGTCGGTCGCGGTTCGCTGTCGACCGGTTCGAGCACTGGAGGGAAGTTCTGTGGAGCACGCACGGTGGCGAGCGGTGTCGATCGTTGCCGCGGCGACGACCCTGGTGCTCGGGGTCACCGCGTGCGCGCCGCTCCCACAGCCGGCCGTCCGGTTCTCCGCACCGGGGTGGCTGGGCGGACTCTCCGACGCCCACAACAGTTCGCGAAGCCAGGCCACCGGACGAACCGAGTTGAACCTCTCGTGGTCGCGCCCGCTGGGTGGCACGGTCGTCACCCGCGCGTCGATCGCACCCTCCGGTCAGATCGACGTCACCCTCACCCCCGGCGCGTCCGCGGCCGGATGCGTGCTCGGCGCCTTCACCCTCGGAACCGGGCGCAAACGCACCTGCATTCCCATCGGCCCGGCCGGAGCCGGAAGTTCGCCGATCCAGGACACCGTGGCCAACGTCTACTTCGGGGAGGACGGCGCCGTCGGCTCCCGAAACGAGTTCGGCCAGCAGCGGTGGGGCACCCCGGTCGACGGCACCCCGCGCACCCCGCAGCTCACCCCTGACGGGAATCTGTTGGTGGTCACCCAGTTCGGACAGGTCGTGGTGATCGACCCGCAGAACGGCATCCCCGTCGCCCCCGTGTACGACCTGGTGCCGCAGCCGTCGGCCCTCGGCTCGCCCAACACCCCGCTGCGGCCACCGGTTCAGGGGCTGGCCGCGTGCATCGAGGGTGGCCCCGAGTGCCCCGTCGCCGCGGCACCGGCCGTCGACCTCGACTCGTCGACGTTCTTCGTGGTGCTCTGGCGCAGCGGTGCGGTGGCCCCGCAGCTGGTGTCCCTGCACTACGGCGGGAAGGACGTGGCGATCTCCGAGCGCTGGTCCTCGACACCGCTCCCGGGAGCGGTCACCTCCGCGCCGGTGCTCTCCAACGACGCGAAGACGGTCTACGTCACCGCCGTCGACGGCACGATCGCTGCGTACGACGCTGCCACCGGCACCCAACGCTGGCGGTACACACCCACCGGCGTAGGCCGCGGGGCGGGCTCGGTGGCCGTGGCGCAGGACGGCACCCTGGTCCCGGCGGGAGGCAACGGCGCGCCGCTAGTGGCGTTGCGCGACGCCGGTGATCGCGCCGAGGTGGTCTGGCAGCGCACCGACCTGGCGCAGTTCAGCCCGTCCGCACTCGACGCCGGCTCCGTCGGCTACACGGTGATCGCGCGGGGATCCGCACTGGATCTGCTCACCTACGACATCGCCACCGGGCGGACGCTGGACCAGGATCCGCTACCGGGTGCGACGGGCTTCTCCCCCGGCCCCTCCGTGGGCCCGAGCGGCGAGGTGCTGGTGCCCACCTCGCTGGGCGAGCTGTTCGCCTTCGGCTGAGCACAGAGCCTTCGGCTGAGCACAGAGCCTTCGGCTGAGCGCAGCTGGACGCAGTCCGCGGGCCTGCGCCTCAGGCGCCGGGCTTCACCCCGGTGATCATGACGTTGTAGAAGAAGCTGCGCGGGACGACGTGCCGGAGCACCTTCTCGTCCACCCAGCTCAGCGAACGCCACCCACCGAACGCGAAACGCGCCCAGCCGAATCCGAGCTTCTCCGCGGGCACCGCTGCTTCGAACGTGCGCACCGGCCACCCCAGCAGGGCTGCGGCGAACTCCTCCGTGCGCGCCTTCACGGACTCCGCGCCCGCGCGGCGAGCAATGTCCTCGAGATCGGACGGGTCGAAGGTGTGCAGATCCACCACGGCCTCGAGCGCGGCGGCGCGCGAGCTCTCGTCGAGTTCCTGCTGAGGGCGCCGCCACTCCGCCAGCGCGGGCAGTCGGGTGACTCGGGTGGTGGCCTCCCAGGTCAGACGACCGAGCCACCGCGCGTAGAAGTTGCCGACGGTGGTGGGCTCGCCGGCGAAGACGAAGCGCCCACCGGGCTTGAGCACACGCAGCACCTCGCGCAGCGACAGCTCGACGTCGGGGATGTGGTGCAGCACCGCGTGCCCGACGACGAGGTCGAAGGTGTTGTCCTCGTAGGGGATGGTCTCGGCGTCGGCCACCCGGCCGTCCACCTCGAGGCCGAGGTTCTCGGCGTTGCGCAACGCCACCTTCACCATGCCCGGCGACAGATCGGTGACCGACCCGGTGCGCGCCACACCGCCCTGCATCAGGTTCAACAGGAAGAAGCCCGTACCGCAGCCCAGTTCGAGAGCACGCTCGAACGGCAGGGGCGCGTCGCCGGCGACGGCGTCGAAGCGACCGCGTGCGTAGTCGATGCAACGCTGGTCGTACGAGATCGACCACTTGTCGTCGTAGGTCTCGGCCTCCCAGTCGTGGTAGAGCACCTGGGCGAGCTTGGTGTCCGATCGGGCCGCGTCGACCTCCTCGGCACTGGCGTGCGGGCGGGGCGCAGGGTCGACGTGATCCGGGCGTGCAGTCATCCGGGCAGTTTATCGGGTGGCCGGCGGAGCGGTCATCGCCCGGTGAACTCCGCACGTCCCGGGCCCTCGGCCAGATACGACTGCGCTCCGATCACCCGGTCCCGGGTGGCATAGAGATCGGCGAGCGTGCGCACCTCGAGGTCGGTGACCGACTCGTCGCCTGCACAGGCGGCCGCAACCAGGGCGCGCACGCCGGCGACGGCGCGCGGCGCACCGCCGGAGACTGCCCGCGCCCATCGCAGTGCGGCGTCGAACACCGCGTCGGGGGCCACCACCTCATCGACCAACCCGATCGCCAAAGCCTCCTCGGCGCCGACGAATCGACCGGTCAGGGCCAGATCGGTGGCTCGACTCGGACCGAGGAGGTGGGTCAACCGGTCCAGGCCGACGGGCACGAGACCGACCAGCACCTCGGGGAAGCAGAACTTGATGTGGTCACCGGCGATACGACGGTCCGCCCCCAGCGCCAGCGTTGCTCCGAAGCCGACGGCGTACCCGCCGATGGCTGCCACCGTGGGCACCGGGAGCTCGCGCAGCGCCCGCAGGCCACGGGTGAGCGCCGGGGCCGCCGCCACGAGCCGAGCGGTGTCCGTCTCCGCGAGCTCACCGGGGTCGGCGCCGGTGGCGAACACCTTGTCCCCACCGTCGACGATGACCGCCCGGACCCCGTCCCACCTCCCGATCCGCTCGACGGCGTCACCGATCTCGGCGACCACCGCACGGCCGAGCGCATTGAGAGGGGGTCTGTCCAGGCGCAGCACGGCAATCGCGCCGGTCGGATCGGGAGCGCCGTCGCCGCCCAGTCGATCCACGCTGACGAATTCGGCCACGGGGAGACCCTAGCCGGGCATGGTGGCGTAGTACCGGTCCGATCCGTCGAAGTCCAACCGCAGAGCGCCGTCCACCCGGTGGAGTACTCCCTGGACGGGAGTCAGGTCCGCCGGCATACCCAGTGCCTCGCTGACGGTGTGCGCGGGCTCGAGTCCCACGAGAACGGACCAGGTGGGCGGGAGCAAGAGCCGTCGACCGGCCGCGAAGTCCGCGAGCGCGGCGGCCGGGGTGCTCCAGTACGCGTCGTCGGCCTCGGTGGTGGCGTCGTCCGCCGCCTGACCGTCCGGCAGGGCTGCGACGAAGAACCGGGTGTCGTACCGCCGGCGCGTCTGCCCTTCCGGCGTGATCCAGTTCGCACGCGGGCGAAGTAGATCGGTGCGCATCGACAGTCCGCGCTCGACGAGGAAGTCCGCGAAGGTGATCTCCCGGCTCTCGATGGCCCGACGTGCCTCGGCGAAGGATCCGGTGTCGGTGACGGGACGCTCGTCGGCGGTGGCGAGCAGCACCCCGCATTCCTCGAACGTCTCACGCACCGCAGCGACGACGAGCAGGCGGGCCCGATCGGGCTCGACACCGAGGATCTCGCCCCAGGCCTGCGTGCTGGGTCCGATCCAGCCCGGCCGGGTGTCGGCATCCGACGCGTCCACACCACCGCCGGGGAACACCGTCATCCCCGGCGCGAAGCTCATCGCTCCGGCGCGGCGTTGCAGGAACACCTCGAGTCCGTCCGCGCCGTCGCGAACGAGCACCACCGTGGACGCGTCGCGCAGCGGTGGTCCGCCGCCCGTCACGAGGACCGTCGGTGACTGGGCTTGGCACGCGTCCGACGGGCGAAGAAGCGGCCGTCGGTCGCATCGAGGGTGATCGACTGGCTGAACGCGGCCGTGAGGTTCTCGGCGGTGATCACCTCGTCGATGGGTCCCTGCGCCACAGCCTGCCCCTCCTTGAGCAGCAGGGCGTGGGTGAACCCCGGCGGAATCTCCTCCACGTGGTGCGTCACGAGGACGGTCGCGGGCGCATCGGCGTCGGCCGCCACATCGGCGAGCAGCGCAACGAGGTCCTCGCGACCGCCGAGGTCCAACCCCGCAGCGGGCTCGTCCAGCAGCAGCATCTCCGGATCGGTCATCAGCGCCCTGGCGATGAGCACCCGTTTGCGCTCACCTTCGGAGAGGGTGTCGTATCGGCGCCGGGCCAGGTGCTCGATTCCGACGGTCTCGAGCATGTCGACCGCGCGTTGGTCGTCGACGTCGTCGTAGGTCTCGCGCCATCGGCCGAGTACCGCGTAGCCCGCCGAGACCACCAGATCGGAGACGATCTCGTGGCCCGGGATGCGGTGGCCGAGGGCTGCCGACGACAAACCGATCCGCAGCCGCAGCTCGGCAACCTCCACCGAACCGAGCCGCTCGCCGAGCACGTGGGCGCTCCCGCTGGTGGGGTGCAGCTCGGCGGCCGCGATTCGCAGGAGAGTGGTCTTGCCCGCCCCGTTGGGACCGAGAACCACCCACCGCTCGTCGAGTTCGACGTTCCACGTCACCGGTCCGACGAGCGTGACCCCGTCCCGCACCACCGTGACGTCGGTGAACTCGATCACGCGGTCGGGATCGCCCACCGGCACGGGTACCTCACTGTCGGACACATCTCCCATCTTGTCCCACGCGTGGCCTCACGAGCGGGCAGGATGTGATCGCGTGTCGCCCGATCCCCTCGTCCCCGCCTCCGCCGCCCTCGCGGGATCGCCCCATCCTCTCGGAGCGAGCGTGACCGCCGACGGCGTGAACTTCGCCGTTCACGCACCGAGCGCGACCGGAGTTCAGGTGTGCCTGATCGACCACACCGCCTCCGGTGAGAGCGTCGAGACGCGAATTGCGCTCACGGAGCGCACTTTCGGCATCTGGCACGGGTGTGTTCGGCAGGCCGGTCCCGGCTCGACCTACGGGTACCGGATATCCGGTCCCTGGGACCCAGCCCGCGGGCTGCGCTTCAACGACCGCAAGCTGCTGATCGATCCGTACGCGCGCCGAATCGTCGGACGGCTGGGAGACCCGGAGGCGCTGCTCGCCCACGACGGGTCCCCGTTCGACGGTCCGTCGGACGTCGACTCACTCGGCGAGGTGCCGCTGGCCGTGGTGTGCACCGCCGCGCCGGCCCTGCAGAGCCGTCCGCGTCGGCCATGGGATCGCACCGTGATCTACGAACTTCACGTCGGGTCGTTCACCGCCACGCACCCGGAGGTTCCCGAGCACCTACGCGGCACGTACCTCGCACTGGCCGAACCGGCGGTGATCGGGCACCTGCTCGATCTCGGCGTCACGGCGGTGGAACTGCTTCCGGTGCAGGCGTTCCTCTCCGAGTACGCGGTCCGGGCGCGGAGCATGCGCAACCACTGGGGGTACTCGACAGCGGCGTACTTCGCACCCGAACCCCGTTACGCCGCCGACCCCGGCCGCGAACGCGAGGAGTTCGCCGCCATGGTCGAGGCACTGCACGCCGCGGGTCTCGAGGTGATCCTCGACGTGGTCTACAACCACACGTGTGAGACCGGGGTGGAAGGTCCCACGATCTCCTGGCGGGGCGCCGACGCTCCCGGGTACTACGCTCTCGACGAGCGAGGGCTCGACATCGACATCACCGGCTGCGGCAACACCGTCGACTCCGGATCACCCGCCGTGGTGCGGATGGTGTGCGACAGCCTGCGGCACTGGGTGACGGAGATGGGTGTCGACGGCTTCCGATTCGACCTCACCAGCGTGCTCGGCCGCCCGCGGGCCGGCGCCTTCGACCCGCGCGCCGCGGCACTCACCGCCATCTCCAGCGATCCGGTTCTGGCGCAGACCAAACTGATCTGCGAACCGTGGGACGCCACCGCCGAGGGCTACCAGGTGGGCAACTTCCCCGTCGCCTGGTCGGAGTGGAACGACCGCTACCGCGACACCGTCCGCCGCTTCTTCGCGGGAACGACCGGCGTACGCGAACTGGCCTCTCGGCTGGCCGGATCGCACGACATCTTCGGTGCGAGCGGTCGACGCCCCTGGGCATCGATCAACTTCGTCACCGCACACGACGGGTTCACCGCACACGACCTGGTGTCCTACGAGCGCAAACACAACGAGGCCAACGGCGAGGACGGCCGCGACGGCACGGACAACAACAACTCCGTCAACTACGGCGTCGAGGGCCCCACCGACGACACCGACATCCTGGCCGCGCGGTCACGGCACGTGCGGGCGATGCTCTCGACCCTCGCGTTCTCGACGGGCACGCCGATGCTGCTCGCGGGCGACGAGTTCGGGCACACCCAGAACGGCAACAACAACGCCTACTGCGTCCCCGCGGACGCCACCGCCGCGCAGGCCTGGGCGCTGGACTGGTCGAGTGCCGACACCGACCTCACCGCCACGCTCGCCCGAGCACTGCGAGTGCGCCGCTCGACCCCCGTGCTCCGGCGCCAGACCTACTTCACCGGCCGCGACGGCGAGGGTCCTGCCGACCTGCTGTGGTTCGGTGCGGACGGGACCGAGCTGACCACCGAGCGGTGGAACGACGACTCGGTGCGCACACTGCAGGCACACGTCGACCTCGGCGTCACCAGCGGAGTGCCGGGAACCGCCCTGCTGATCGTGCATTCCGGTGGTCCGATCTCGGTGGTTCTGCCCACCGTCGGCCCCGCGGAGCACTTCCGCCCCCTGTTCGACTCGTCCGCTCCCGCGGGTGTACCCGAGCGAGGCGAGGTGGTCCCGGCCGGCACCGCGGTGCAGTTGAGCGGGACCGCTGTCCTGGTCTTCGACTGCACGGCCGAGCCCACCAGCGAAGGAGTCCGGACATGACCTCCGATGTGATCACCGACGAGCACGGCAGGCGCGAGCCACCCCTGGTCGGGGACGAGCTCTCGATGCTGCTGGGGTTCTTGAACTTCCACCGCGACACCCTGGAGTGGAAGATTCGTGGACTCGACGCACCCGCCCTCGCGCGTACGCATCCACCGTCCTCGATGACCCTCGGGGGGCTGGTGAAACATCTCGCGTATGTCGAGGACCACTGGTTCGTCTGGACCCTGCACGGTCAGCCGCGGCCCGAACCCTGGGCGTCCGTGGACTGGTCCGCCGACGTCGATTGGGACTGGAACTCCGCGGCGCACGACACCGTGGGCGAGATCATGGAGGTCTGGCGGGCCAGCACCGACCGGTCGACAGCCGCCGTGGATCGTGCGCTCTCCCGCGGTGACGGTCTCGACACTCTCGCCGAGCGGCCGTCGGGCGACGGACAACGGCCGACGCTGCGGTGGATCCTGGTGCACATGATCGAGGAATACGCCCGACACAACGGACACGCCGACCTGCTGCGCGAAAGCGTCGACGGCCAGACCGGCGAGTAGTGCCTCAGCCCGTAGTTCTGCGCGGTCTGCGATCAGTTCACGACGTACGCCCCGACGTCGCGATCACCGTCATGGACCCCGGCGCCACCTCGGTGAACCCTGCATCCCGCACGCCGACCGCACCCCCGGTACGAACGTCCTGAAGCAGCCGTGACCAGGTGTGCGGCTGCGCGTACCGCACCTGAATGCAGGTGCCATCCTCCGCAACGCACCAGGACTCGACGTCGTCGACCGGGGCGGCCGCCGCCGCCAGCATCACCGCGTGTCCCACCTGAGCGGCGGTCTTGCCCACCGTCATCCCCAGGGACGCGTCGACCCACAACACGAGCGGTGCGTCCACGGCCGGGCGATCGTCGGGTTCGAGTTCGGTTCCGCCGATCTGGAGCTTGCGCAGTCGCGGGTCGAGATCGCCGACCGGGCCGGGCACGAATGCGCGGGCGCACGCGCCGCCTACCTGCGCGCTCACCCCGTCCACGTCACACGCCGCGAGCCACTGCGCGCCGCGAGCACGTCTGGCCACCTTGCGTATACGAGATCCGGTCCAGGCCACGAACGCCTCGTGCCAGAGCCCACCGTCGCCGACGTTCGGGTGCAGACACAGTCTCAGCGTTGCCAGGGCCGCGGCAGCGAGCAGATCCGAACGGGCAGGCGGATCGACCTTGGGGATGTGCAGCACGATCGGCATCGCGAGCACACCGGCCGGATCCTCGGGTTCGGCGGCGCCGCCGTAACCGGTGGCCAGGAACGCGTGGCGCTGCGCGAACGTCGAGTTCGGTGCCGCATCCGAGCCCGTCGCTGCTCCCGGGTCGGTCACGGAATGGGGATGCGGGTGACCGGGCCGTCGGCCGAGTCGGCGGCCTCGATCTCTTCGCGCGTGAGACCGAGCACGAACAGCAGGGCATCGAGGAAGGGGTACGACAGAGCCGTATCGGCCACCTCCCGCAGAGCAGGCTTGGCGTTGAAGGCGATTCCGAGTCCCGCGGCGCTGAGCATGTCGATGTCGTTGGCCCCGTCGCCGACGGCGACGGTCTGCTCCATCGGCACGCCCACCTGATCGGCGAACCGACGCAGGGCCACTGCCTTGGCGGCGCGGTCCACGATCTCACCGGTGACCCGCCCGGTGAGCACACCGCCATCGATCTCGAGGGTGTTGGCGTGAACGAAGTCGAGTTCGAGGTCGTGCGCCAAGCCTTCGATCACCTGGCGGAATCCGCCGGAGACCACGCCGCAGTGGAATCCGAGGCGCCGGAGCGTGCGAATGGTCGTCCGCGCACCCGGGGTCAGTTCCAGTTCGTCGGCCACATCGTCGATCACCGACGCGTCGAGTCCGGCGAGCGTGGCGACACGGCGGTGCAGTGACTCGGTGAAGTCGATCTCACCGCGCATCGCCGCCTCGGTCACCGCCCGCACCTCGTCCTCGACACCGGCGCGTGCGGCGAGCATCTCGATGACCTCGCCCTGCACGAGCGTCGAGTCCACGTCGAACACGATGAGCCGCTTCGCCCGACGAGCGAGACCGCTGCGCTCGACGGCGACATCGATGCCGACACCCGCAGCAACTTCCGCGAGAGCCGTGCGTAGGGCCGCGTCGGCGGTGGGCCCCGGGTCGGCAACGCTCACGCGCAGTTCCAGCCCCGTGACGGGGTAGTCGGCAATCCCGCGGATGGCATCGATGTTCGCGTTCTGCCGCGCCAGTTCCCGAGAGAGAAGGCTGATCGCGCGGGCGGTGACCGGCCGACCGAGCACCACCACCACGTGCGTGGACATCCCGGCGCGTGAGTGCTCACTTCCGACTGCGATCGTGACAGCCATCCCGATGCTGGTCATCGCATCGTCGAGTTCATCCTGCAGCGAGTCGAGATCACCGGGGCACTCACCCAGGACACCGAGGGTGAGCTGACCCCTGATCACCACCTGTTCGACATCGAGAACGCTCACCTGATGTCGAGCGAGCACGGCGAACAGTGCCGAGGTGACTCCGGGCCGGTCAGCGCCGTTGACGGTGACCAGAACGCTCATGTCGGAATGGTTCACCCGCTGATGTCAGGAAACCGGGGTGACTTCCTTCTTGCTCCCGTGCCCTGGACCCACGTGCGCCTCTTCCCGGAGTCGGTCCACCATGTGCGGGTAGTGCAGCTCGAATGCAGGACGCTCGGAGCGGATGCGAGGCAGCTCGGTGAAGTTGTGCCGCGGCGGCGGGCAGCTGGTGGCCCACTCGAGGGAGTTGCCGTAGCCCCACGGATCGTCGACGGTGACAACCTCGCCGTAGCGGTAGCTCTTGAACACGTTCCACAGGAACGGCAGCGTGGACGCACCGAGGATGAACGCGCCGACCGTGGAGATCGAGTTCAGCACCGTGAAGCCATCGGCGGGCTGGTAGTC
Organism: Rhodococcus sp. AZ1; assembly: GCF_054979605.1. Classification (NCBI taxonomy): domain Bacteria; kingdom Bacillati; phylum Actinomycetota; class Actinomycetes; order Mycobacteriales; family Nocardiaceae; genus Rhodococcus; species Rhodococcus sp. AZ1. The sequence continues at coordinate 16,315 of NZ_JBUEQF010000008.1, read as the reverse complement.
GGCGTATCGACGCGGGAAGCCCTCGGCACCGACCCAGTGCTGGACGAGGAACGTCATGTGGAAGCCGACGAGGGTGGTCCAGAAGTGCCAACGACCGAGCTTCTCGTCCATCAGGCGCCCTGTCATCTTCGGGAACCAGAAGTAGATGCCCGCGTAGGTGGCGAACACGATGGTGCCGAAGAGCACGTAGTGGAAGTGGGCGACCACGAAGTAGGTGTCGGTGACGTGGAAGTCGATGGGCGGGCTCGCCAGGAGCACACCGGACAGGCCGCCGAAGAGGAAGGTCACCAGGAAGCCGACGGAGAACAGCATCGGCGACTCGAACGTCAGCTGGCCCTTCCACATGGTGCCGATCCAGTTGAAGAACTTCACACCGGTGGGCACCGCGATCAGGAAGGTCATGAACGAGAAGAACGGAAGCAGAACCGCGCCCGTCGCGTACATGTGGTGCGCCCACACCGCGATGGACAGCGCCGCGATGCCGATGGTGGCGTACACCAGACCGGAGTAGCCGAAGATGGGCTTGCGCGAGAACACCGGGAAGATCTCGGACACGATGCCGAAGAACGGCAGGGCGATGATGTAGACCTCGGGATGCCCGAAGAACCAGAACAGGTGTTGCCACAGTAGGACACCACCGGTGGCCGGATCGAACAGGTGGGCGCCCAGATGGCGGTCCGCAGCGAGGCCGAACAGTGCCGCGGCGAGCAGCGGGAAGGCGAGCAGCACCAGGATCATCGTGACGAAGATGTTCCAGGTGAAGATCGGCATGCGGAACATGGTCATGCCGGGGGCGCGGAGGCAGATGACCGTGGTGATCATGTTCACGCCGCCGAGGATCGTGCCCAGGCCACCGAGGGCCAGGCCCATGATCCACAGGTCGGCGCCGGCGCCCGGCGAGTGAACGGCATCGGTGAGGGGCGTGTACGCGGTCCACCCGAAGTCGGCAGCGCCGCCGGGGGTGATGAAGCCCGCGGAGGCGATCAGGGCGCCGAACAGGTAGAGCCAGTAGCTGAAGGCGTTCAGACGAGGGAACGCGACGTCCGGTGCGCCGATCTGCAGCGGGAGGATGTAGTTGGCGAAGCCGAACACGATGGGCGTTGCGTACAGCAGCAGCATGATCGTGCCGTGCATGGTGAACAGCTGGTTGTACTGCTCATTGGAGAGGAACTGGAGCCCGGGGAGCGCCAGCTCGGCACGCATCAGGAGGGCCAGCACGCCTCCGAACAGGAAGAACGCGAACGAGGTGACGATGTACATGATGCCCAGGACCTTCGGGTCCGTCGTGGTCACCATCTTGTACACGAACGAGCCCTTCGGTCCCTGGCGGGCCGGGAAGGGACGCGACGGGGTCACCTCGGGGACTGGCTGAGGAGCTAGGGCAGTCACTGATCCTCCTGGGATGCTCGTCCTCCCCCGTGTGCGGGGCAGGACGGAAGCCGTTGAAGCTATGGCGCCATCGTAGACCGTCCACATCGAGAAAGCGGAACGGCCCCGGCCGAGTGTCCGAACAGGGTGTCGGGGACTACTACCGGGCGTCGTAACCACTGTGGCACAGCACCACCCGCCCTGTACACCCCCCGCGTGGAGCGCTGAAGTAGGTTCTCCGGACATGGACCTCCACCGCCGCAGATCCGACACCGATCCCAACCGGGTCGCGCGGGGTCGCGTGGCATCGGCCAGTGCCGGGGTGGCCGCGGGGCTCGTCGTCGTCCTCACCGGCTGCACGGGCGCGCCCGGCCCCTCCCCCGCCTCCGACATCGTCCGCTCGACCACGAACATCGCGGGGGCGGGCGTGGTCGGCGCCGCCGGTCGGAAGGTGCCGCCGCAGTGCGGCGCGCCGACCGCGGCGGACGACATCGGTCGCCAGGGGAACTCCCGCGTGGTCAGCGGCAGCGGCCCGGCGTCGGTGGTGCCGGCGGATCCGCAGCGCATCGTGATCCTCGACACGACCGCGCTCGACGCAGCGTGCGCGACGGGCATGTGGCAACGAGTGGTGGGGGCAGCGACGAAGCAGGATGTGATCACCCAGACACCGGGAACCACGCAACCGGCCTACCTCGGCGACGGGATCGGACGTATTCCGAGCGTGGGCCCTGTGGGCACTCCCGACGTCGATGCGATCGCTGCGCTGAAGCCGGACCTCATCGTCGGGTCGGACGCCCTGCCCACCGACGTGGCCGGGCGGCTGCGCGCCGTCGCCCCCACGGTGCTGACCCGAGCCGCGTCCACCTGGACCGACCGCGCTCTGCTCGCGGCCACGGCGTTCGGCCGCAGGACCGCGGCTCAGGACGCGCTCGCGGGCCTGCGTCGTGATGCCGCCGATCTCGGGACCCGCCTGGCCGCGCCGTCGACCGAGGCGTCGGTGGTGCGCTTCGAGCCGAATTCGGCGACGACGCTGGGGCCGGAGACCTTCGCCGGGCAGATACTCACCATGGTGGGCGCGCGGCGGCCGGCTCCGCAGCGGGACGCGAGCATGGCGGTGGACCTGGCCCGGCCACGCGTTGCCGAGGGCGATGTGATGTACGTGATCTTCGCACCGGGCGCGGTGGATTCGGCACGTGCGACGCTCGCATCGGACCCCTGGCGCTCCCTGGGAGCGTCGACGGACAGTCGAGTGTTCTCCGTCGACGATGCCGTGTGGACCGGTGAGGGGATCTCGGCGGCGCAGAGCATGCTGGTGGACCTGCAGTCGACCCTCAACGGCTACGCCACGCAGTAGAACCCCTGCGGCCGAACGACCGCGCGCGGCCGATCCGCCGAGCCGGATGAGCCGCGCCGACTGTCGTAGCCTGACGATCATGCCGATCCCGGAGTTCATCTCGACCCTGCGCGCGAAGATCGGCCACGACCCCCTGTGGCTGGCGGGTGTCTCGGCCGTGGTGGTCGACGAGAAGGACAGACTGCTGTTGACCCGACGCGCCGACAACGGATTGTGGGCGGTGGTCTCGGGTGTGCTCGAGCCGGGCGAGGAGCCGGGGCCGGCGGCACTGCGCGAGATCCTCGAGGAGACCGGGGTGGTTGCCGAACTGGTGCGGCTGAGCAGCGTCGATGTCACCGAACCGATCACCTACCCGAACGGTGACCGCACCCAGTACGTCGACATCTGCTTCCTCGCGCGCCACGTCTCGGGTTCGGCTCGGGTGGCCGATGACGAGAACACCGAGGTGGCGTGGTTCTCGCGTCCGGACATACCCACCGACCTCACCGCCACGTCCGCGCTCCGGATCGAGAAGGCTCTCGACCACGGACCGCAGGCGTGGTTCCGGCGTTGACGGGGCTCAGAAATCCCGCCGGGGCCCGGCTCAGAAATCCCGCCGGGGTCCGGCTCAGAAATCCCAGTCGTCGTCCTCGGTGTTGACAGCTTTTCCGATGACGTAGGAGCTGCCCGATCCGGAGAAGAAATCGTGGTTCTCGTCGGCGTTCGGTGAGAGGGCAGAGAGGATCGCCGGGTTGACGTCGGTCTCGTCCTTGGGGAAGAGCCCCTCGTAGCCGAGGTTCATCAGCGCCTTGTTGGCGTTGTAGCGCAGGAACTTCTTGACGTCCTCGGTCAGGCCCACCTCGTCGTAGAGGTCCTGGGTGTACTCGACCTCGTTCTCGTACAGCTCGAACAGCAGCTCGAAGGTGTAGTTCTTGAGTTCTTCCCGCTCGGCGGGACCGACCTGCTCGAGGCCCTTCTGGTACTTGTATCCGATGTAATAGCCGTGGACGGCCTCGTCCCGAATGATCAGACGCACCAGGTCGGCGGTGTTGGTGAGCTTGGCGCGCGAGCTCCAGTACATGGGCAGGTAGAAGCCCGAGTAGAAGAGGAACGACTCGAGCAGCGTCGATGCCACCTTGCGCCGGAGCGGATCGTCACCCTGGTAGTAGTTCATGACGATCTGCGCCTTGCGCTGAACGTTGACGTTCTCCTCGGACCAGCGGAACGCGTCGTCGATGTCGCGCGTGGAGCACAGGGTGGAGAAGATCGAGCTGTAGCTCTTGGCGTGCACGGACTCCATGAACGCGATGTTGGTGAGCACCGCCTCCTCGTGCGGGGTGATCGCATCCGGGATCAGCGAGACAGCGCCGACGGTGCCCTGAATGGTGTCGAGCAGCGTCAACCCCGTGAACACCCGCATGGTGAGTTGCTTCTCGACGTCGGTCAGCGTGGCCCAGGACGGGATGTCGTTGGACACCGGGACCTTCTCGGGGAGCCAGAAGTTCCCGGTGAGCCGCTCCCACACCTCGGCATCCTTCTCGTCCTGAACGCGGTTCCAGTTGATCGCGGTGACGCGGTCGATGAGCTTGACCATGAAAGTTCCTGTCTCGTGATCGCTACGGGGTTTGGTGAAACACGGGGCTGGTGAAACGCGGGGTGCTGACGTGCGGATTCCCGACTTCCGGCGTGCTCTTCAGAACACTACTCGTTGTGTCCGACAATCTGCTTCAACACAACATCATGTGCTTCGGCGTGTCGAGCGCCGCGCCTTCCGGACGCCGGTCGCCAACGCAACCCTTACGTCGACGAGGATAATGTGATATCATTTCGCTATTCACCGGTCGATGAGAGGAACGCCATGAGCAGCACCGAGACCACCACCGCACCCGCCTCGAAGTATCCCGCGCCGAGCGAGGCTCCGATATCGGAACGGCCAGGATGGGACGTACCCGGTGGGCGCGTGCTGGCCGTGCTGCTTCTCGGGCTGGTGGCGTCGATCGGGCTCATCGTCGTCGGAGCCTCCCATCAGAACACTCCCCCCACGGTCGTCGGCGGCCTCGGAGTCGCGGCGGTGGCGATCCTCATGATCGGGATCACGGTGGTTCAGCCGAACGAGGCGCGGGTGCTGCAGTTCTTCGGCAGTTCGTACAGCGGGACACTGCGCACCCCTGGCCTGCGGTGGACCAATCCGCTGACCGTCCGGCGCGCGATCTCCACGCGCATCCGCAACCACGAGACCGCGCAGTCCAAGGTCAACGACGCCGACGGCAACCCGATCGAGATCTCCGCCGTGGTGGTCTGGCAGGTCACCGACACCGCACTGGCGCTGTTCCAGGTGGACGACTACGAGGAATTCGTGGCTGTGCAGGCCGAGACAGCGGTTCGCCACATCGCAGGATCGTTCCCCTACGACGCCGAGGACCGCACATCGCTGCGCGAGAATGCCGACGAGATCACCAGCATGCTCTCCCGAGAGGTGCACGACCGGGTGCGATCAGCCGGTGTCGACATCATCGAAACTCGCATCAACCGGCTGTCCTACGCCCCCGAGATCGCCGGCGCGATGCTGCGACGCCAGCAAGCCGGCGCCGTGGTGGCCGCGCGGGCGCAAATCGTCGAGGGTGCGGTGAGCATGGTGGAGATGGCACTGGCCCAGCTCGAGGACAAGCACGTCGTCGAGCTGGACGAGGAGCGCAAAGCCGCCATGGTGAGCAATCTGCTGGTCGTTCTCTGCGGCGATCGCGACACCCAGCCGGTGGTCAACACCGGCACGCTCTACTCCTGACCATGACCAGCCCCGACGAGACGAGCGAGAGTGCGCAGCCGCCGGGCCGGGAGAGGAAGAAGATCCTGCTCCGCCTGGACCCGGCGGTCCACGACGCAGTGGCCCGCTGGGCCGCGGACGAGTTGCGCAGCACCAACGCCCATATCGAGTTCCTGCTCCGGCGAGCGCTGACCGACCACGGGCGGATGCCCCATGACGCCAAAGCCATCGCCCGCCGAGGCCGGCCCCCGGCCTAGAGCATGCAGGACACGCAGCCCTCGACCTCGGTGCCCTCGAGAGCGAGCTGACGCAGGCGGATGTAGTACAGCGTCTTGATGCCCTTGCGCCAGGCGTAGATCTGCGCCTTGTTGATGTCGCGCGTGGTCGCGGTGTCCTTGAAGAACAGGGTCAGCGACAGACCTTGGTCGACGTGCTGCGTCGCCGCCGCGTACGTGTCGACGATCTTCTCGTAGCCGATCTCGTAGGCGTCCTTGTAGTACTCGAGGTTGTCGTTGGTGAGGTAGGGCGCCGGGTAGTAGACGCGCCCGATCTTGCCCTCCTTGCGAATCTCGATCTTCGAGGCCACGGGGTGAATCGAGGACGTGGAGTAGTTGATGTACGAGATCGACCCTGTGGGCGGAACGGCCTGCAGGTTCTGGTTGTAGATCCCGTGCTGCTGGATCGACGCCTTCAACGCGCGCCAGTCGTCCTGCGTCGGGATGTCGATACCGGCCTCGGCGAACAACTCACGCACCCGATCGGTCTCGGGCTCCCACACCTGCTCGGTGTACTTGTCGAAGAACTCACCGGACGCATACTTCGATCGCGGGAAGCCCTCGAAGTATGTGCCGCGCTCGATCGAGAGCTGGTTCGAGGCTCGCAGTGCGTGGAAGAGCACGGTGTAGAAGTAGATGTTGGTGAAGTCGATGCCCTCGGTGGACCCGTAGTGGATGCGCTCCCGTGCCAGGTAGCCGTGCAGGTTCATCTGCCCCAGCCCGATGGCGTGGGACTGATTGTTGCCCAGCTCGATCGAGGGAACGCTGGTGATGTGCGTCTGGTCCGACACCGCCGTCAATCCGCGGATGGCCACCTCGATGGACTTGGCGAAATCATCCGAGTCCATGGTCTTGGCAATGTTGAGCGAGCCGAGATTGCACGAGATGTCCTTGCCTATGTGGCTGTAGGACAGATCGTCGTTGAACGTCGACGGGGTGGAGACCTGCAGGATCTCCGAGCACAGGTTCGAGTGCGTGATCTTGCCCTCGATGGGATTGGCCCGGTTCACCGTGTCCTCGAACATGATGTACGGGTATCCCGACTCGAACTGCAGCTCGGCGAGGGTCTGGAAGAACTCGCGCGCTTTGATCTTGGTCTTGCGAATTCGCTTGTCGTCGACCATCTCGTAGTACTTCTCGGTGACGTTGATGTCGGCGAACGGCACCCCGTGGACGCGCTCGACGTCGTACGGCGAGAAGAGATACATGTCCTCGTTCTTCTTCGCGAGCTCGAACGTGATGTCCGGAATCACGATGCCGAGCGAGAGCGTCTTGATCCGGATCTTCTCGTCGGCGTTCTCGCGCTTGGTGTCGAGGAACCGGTACACGTCCGGGTGATGGGCGTGCAGGTACACCGCACCCGCGCCCTGGCGCGCGCCGAGTTGGTTGGCGTACGAGAAGGAATCCTCGAGCAACTTCATGATCGGGATGACGCCCGAGCTCTGGTTCTCGATCCGCTTGATCGGCGCACCACTCTCGCGAATGTTGCTCAGCAACAGGGCCACACCACCGCCGCGCTTGGACAACTGCAGAGCGGAGTTGATGGAGCGACCGATGGACTCCATGTTGTCCTCGATGCGCAGCAGGAAGCACGACACCGGCTCACCGCGCTGCTTCTTGCCCGAATTGAGGAACGTCGGCGTCGCCGGCTGGAAGCGACCCGCGATGATCTCGTCGACGAGATCCGTGGCCAGAGCCTCGTCCCCGGCGGCGAGCGTGAGGGCCACCATGCACACACGATCCTCGAAGCGCTCGAGGTAGCGCTTGCCGTCGAACGTCTTGAGCGTGTAGGAGGTGTAGTACTTGAACGCGCCCAGGAAGGTGGGGAACCGGAACTTCTTGGAGTACGCGTGCTCGAACAGGGACTTGACGAACGAGCGCGAGTACTGGTCGAGAACCTCGGACTCGTAGTAGTTCTCCTCCACCAGGTAGTCGAGCTTCTCGTCCAGATTGTGGAAGAAGACCGTGTTCTGATTGACGTGCTGCAGGAAGTACGCGCGCGCGGCCTCTCGATCCTTCTCGAACTGGATCTTCCCGTCCGGGCCGTAGAGGTTGAGCATGGCGTTGAGCGCGTGGTAGTCGAGCTCGGCGTTGTCGTGCACACCGGTGCGATCGGGTGCGGTGTCGGTGATGGTCGGTGCCATGATGCTGAACTCCCAGCGGTGTCAGGGACGTGAAGGGTGGTGTGCGGGACGGCTCCTGCACGGGGACAACTGTGTGCGGACGTTAGCGCCCGGCCCCGACAGACCCGGTGAACTGGTGCTGCCAGAACTCGACGAGGCCCTCGCGTACGCGCGTGACGTCCTCGGGGGTGCCCATGAGCTCGAATCGGTAGAGATAGGGAACCGAACACTTCGCGGAGACGACGTCGCCGGCGTAGCAGTAGGAATCCCCGAAGTTGGTGTTGCCGGCGGCGATGACCGCGCGGATCAACGAGCGGTTGTGCTCGTCGTTGAGGAACGCGACCACCTGTTTGGGCACATATCGTGTGTCGCGCCCGGTCGCTGTGGTGCCACCGCCGTAGGTCGGGACGATCAGTACGTACGGAGCGTCGACCCGAAATCCCCCCGCCGGCGTGTGCACCGGGATCCGCGTGGCAGGCAGGTCCAACTTCGAGACGAATCGGTGTGTGTTCTCCGAGACGCTCGAGAAGTAGACCAGTGACGCGGACATCGGGCCGTGGGGTCTCGGGGTCAGGCCGCGGCGGTGGCGAGGGACTTGATGCGATCCGGGCGGAAGCCCGACCAGTGCGCATCGCCGGCGACGACGACGGGGGCCTGCAGGTAACCCAGGGCCATCACGTAGTCACGCGCCTCGGCGTCCTGCGAGATGTCGACGATCTCGTACTCGATGCCCTCCTTGTCGAGCGCCCGGTAGGTGGCGTTGCACTGCACGCAGGCGGGCTTGGTGTAGACGGTGACTGCGCTCATGAGAACCCTCGTTCCGGTGCGTTATCGGGAGTGGATGTGTGCCTGGATCTGAGTCTTGATTCGGGTCGTGATCTGGGGCGGCGGGGCTGACCGTGCGAGTGCCGCTCGACTGGTTCAGACACTACACCTAGTGCCCGACAGAGCAAGGGAACACCACAAATTGTAATGACATTCATGAAATTCCCTGGTCGTGAGCTTCCGGCGACACGCCGTCGGCGAGTCGCGGGGCGGCCACACCACACACAAGAAACCGCCGCCCTGCGACCGGGTACGAAAACGGGTCGCGGGACGGCGGTGACGGGCTCCCGACGGGGCGAGCGAGCGGACGACGGTCAGCCCTGGCGGGCCTTGAACCGAGGGTCCTTCTTGTTGATGACGAAGACGACCCCGCGGCGGCGGACCACCTGGGCGCCCGGCTTGTTCTTCATGGACTTGAGCGACTTCCTGACCTTCATGCGATCGAACTCTACATGAATATCATTGTCGATAAGAGGTCAGGCTGCCGGGGCCTCGACGAGACCGGAGACCACAGCGCCGAGCTGCTGCACCACGTCGGAGTTCTCACGCGGGTGCTTGTCACCGAACTTGTCGGCCGTCGACCCGATCGCCAGATGAGCATCTCCCACTCCGGCACCACCTGCCACGCCCGCGGACTTGACGGTGTCCTCCTGAGCCCACTTGGCGGCGTTCCCACTCGGCGAGGCACTGACGACGGCGAAGGGCTTGGACTTGATCGCACCCGCACCGAAAGGTCGCGACAGCCAGTCGATGGCGTTCTTCAACACGGCCGGCGTGGAGCCGTTGTACTCGGGTGTGACCAGAAGAACCGAGTCCGAACCCTCCACCGCGGCGCGCAGCCGGTCGACGGAATCGATGGTGCCGGGAACGTCGATGTCCTCGTTGTAGAACGGGACCTCGGCAAGCCCGTCGAAGATCACGACCTCGGCGCCCTCGGGGGCCGCGTCTGCGGCCGCTTCGGCGATGGCGCGGGTGACGGAGTCGGCGCGCAGGCTGCCGACCAGGGCGAGAACTCGGTGCGACGTCATGGGATCGACCTTTCGGGAGTGGTACGAACTTGTCCACCCGACTCAACCGGACCGAGGTCCGGTTCTATTCCCTGCGCGGTACCCTCGTCCGATGCGCGGGATAATCGGAGCACCGCTGCTCGGCTCATCGACCCGGTCGGATTCGGTCGCCGAGCCGTCGGCCGGTGGCCGGGACTCCGACGGCGAGCGGTGCGACGCTGCCCGCAACCGCGAACTTCTTCTCCGCGCCGCCATGGCGCTGGTGGCCGAGAACGGCGTCGACCACCTGACGATGGACGCCGTCGCCGCGCGCGCCGGTGTGGGCAAGGGAACGCTCTTCCGCCGTTTCGGTAGCCGGGCGGGACTGATGCTCGCCCTGCTGGACCACTCCGAGACCGAACTGCAGGAGAAGTTCCTCTTCGGCTCACCCCCGCTGGGTCCCGGAGCCGATCCGATCACGAGGCTGATCGCCTTCGGCAATGCGCGACTGGACCTCGTCGACGTCGAGGGCGACGTACTGCGCGCTGCCGAACAGGTCGGCGACGCACGATTCGGCGCCCCCGCACGCAGGGTCCATCTGATGCACATCGCGGCACTGCTGCGAGCCGCACGCGCCGAGCACACCGACACCGAACTGCTCGCGCAGTCGCTCCTGGCCTCGCTCGAGGCGTCGCTGGTGCTGCACCAGATTCGAACCCTCGGGATCGAACCGGACCGTGTGCGGCGCAACTGGGCCGACCTGGTGACCCGGGTGTGCAGCGCGCCGGCCGAGTGATCGATCAGCCGCCCGCGAACGGCGGCAACACATCCACCCGCCCGCCGACACGTCTCGACCGATCCCGGGTGAGGTCGTCACCGACGAGGAAGGCCGAGACCTCGAGGATGCGCGCGAGCTCGGGCCCATGGGCGGCGATCAGCCGGTGTGTCAGGGCGGCCAGGTCTGCCGTTGCCGGTACCCGCACCTGCTCGGTTGCGCGCCCGGCAGCGTCTGCCGCCGCCGCGAAGTAGCGCACCTCGACGGTGAACCCCGGCTCGGCAGTGCCCTCACCCACCGATTGCACCCATGGTTCGCGTCGGCGGTGAGAACCAGTCCGCGTCGATGCCGTGTCCGGCGGGCTTGGCCCACATCGCCGCTCGCCACAGACCCGCGATCTCCTCGTCGTCGGCGCCGCCGCGCAGCGCCCGCCGCACGTCGGTCTCCTCGTCACTGAACAGGCACGAGCGAACCGTGCCCTCCGCGGTCAACCGGGTGCGATCGCACTCCTGGCAGAACGAGCGGGTGACCGAGGCGATGATGCCGACACTGCCCCGAACCTCGACATCGCCCCGGCTGGAGACCGTCCACGCCTCGGCCGGGGCCGAGGGGTCGTCACGGCCCACGGGTGTCAGATCGAAGGCCGACGACAACCGCCCCACCAGATCGGCAGCGGTGACCATCGATCCGCGATCCCACGTGTGGTCGGCATCGAGGGGCATCTGCTCGATGAAACGCAACGCGACACCGCGCTCGAGGCACCACTCGAGCAGCGCCACGGCGCCGCCCAGCGTTTCGGGCATGAGGACGGCGTTGACCTTCACCGGCGTCAAACGGGCCCGGACGGCCGCGTCGATTCCGGCGAGCACCGCGGGCAGTCGATCGCGTCGTGTCAATCGGGCGAAGTGGTCCCTGTCGACGGTGTCGAGCGAGATGTTCACCCGGTCCAGCCCCGCCTCGACGAGAGCATCGGCACGGGACTCGAGCCCGATGCCGTTGGTCGTCATCGCGAAGGCGACGGTCGGGGCGGCGTCGGCGCACCGCGCCACGATGTCGACGATGTCGGGACGAACAAGCGGTTCACCACCGGTGAAGCGGACCTCGCGGATGCCGAGGCGACTCGCGGCGATGGAGACCAGGCGCGCGATCTCGGCCGCCGTCAGCGCCGCGCCGGCAGGCAGAGCGGGCAAACCCTGCTCGGGCATGCAGTACGTGCACCGCAGCGAGCATTTCTCGGTGACGGAGATCCGCAGATCCCGAGCCACCCGACCGAACCGATCGACCAGAGCATCGGTGTCCGGCCGCCCCGCCGGGTAACCGCCCCGTACCGACGCGTCGGCGGCCGTGCCAGGCGCGAGGCGAACCCCGGGTATACCCACATCGACCGCTGTCATGGGACCAGTATGCCCACACCCCTCGCTAGAGTTGTCCCATGACCGAGACGCTCGCGCGGGCCGTGCGCTCCGTCGACACCCACCGCGCTGTCGTCGCCGAGGTCGCCGCAGCGGCGTTCGCAGCACGCACCGAGTCGGTCCCGATCCCCCGCGCCCATGGTCGTGTGTCGGCCGACGCGGTGATCGCACCGATCGACCTGCCGAGCTTTCGCAATTCACAGATGGATGGCTACGCCGTCGACGCCGCGGACCTGGCGCGGGTGCCGACGACCCTGGCGATATCGGGCACCACCGCGGCCGGCGATGCCGCCGGCCCCGCACTGCGCCGGGGGACCGCGCGTCGCATCATGACCGGCGCGCCTGTCCCGGATGGGGCGACCGCGGTGGTCCCGGTGGAGGACACCCGCGCCGGGGACGACGACACCGTGACGATTCTTCTCCCCCGCACCGCCGGTGACTTCGTCCGCGAGGCCGGCAGCGACATACGCGCGGGAGAGCAGTTGCTCGCCGCCGGAACGGTATTGGCGCCACGACATCTCGGCGCTCTCGCTGCTGCGGGTGTCTCCGAGGTCACCGTGCGCGCACGTCCTCGGGTGGCCGTCATCGCCACCGGCGCAGAACTCGTGGAGATCGGCGCCCCGCTGGGTCCGGGTCGAATCCACGATTCCAACGGCCTGACGCTCGAGACGTCGCTGATCGAGGACGGCGCCGACGTGGTGCTGCGGGGCCGCAGCACCGATGACGTCGAACAATTCGTGGACCTGCTGCACCGCGCGGCGGACGTGGCCGATCTCGTGATCACCTCCGGCGGGGTCTCCATGGGCGACTTCGAGGTGGTGCGCGACGCACTGCTGCCGCGCGGCGGCGACTTCGGCCATGTCGCCATGCAGCCCGGCGGACCGCAGGGTCTGAGCATGGTGGGCGACACGCCGGTGCTGAACTTCCCGGGCAATCCCGTCAGCACGCTCGTCTCGTACGTGGTGTTCGCCCGCAATCCGGTACGCGAAGCAGCCGGTCTGCCCCCGATCGGGACCTACACCGCGGCACTGGACACCCCGCTGACCTCGCGGTCCGGACGGCGTCGATTCCTGCGTGGGGTTCGCACCGCCACGGGCGTGCGCCCCTTCCCCGGCGCCGGGTCGCACCTGGTGGCCACGATGGCGGGAGCAGACGTGCTGATCGACGTCGATGTCGAGGTCGACGATCTCGACGCCGGCGCGCTCGTGCGAGTGTGGACCCTGTGAGCGAACCCCGTCCGAGCGGCACCGGACCGAGCAGTACCAACCGACTGACCCATCTCGATCGGGACGGCCGGGCGCGGATGGTGGATGTGGGGAGCAAGGACACCACCGAGCGTGTCGCGGTCGCTGCCGGTGAGTTGCGCACCACGCCCGAGGTGATCGCCCTCGTGCGCGCGGACGGACTGCCGAAGGCGGATGTACTCGCCACGGCCCGCATCGCGGGCATCTCCGCAGCAAAACGCACATCCGAGCTGATCCCGCTGTGCCACCCGATCCCGCTGAGCGCGGTGTCGATCTCCTTCGGGTTCACCGACTCCGCGATCACCATCGAGGCGACCGCACGCACGGTCGGACGCACCGGTGTCGAGATGGAGGCACTGACAGCGGTGTCGGTGTCGGCGCTGACACTGCACGACATGGTCAAGGCAGTCGACCCCGGTGCGAGTGCGGACCGAATCAGACTTCTGCGCAAGACCGGCGGTTCACGGGGGACGTGGGAGCGAGACCGGACCGGGGTCGAATCCGACGCGGGCGAGCCGGCCCCGGTCCCCCCACGCACGGCCGTGGTGGTCGTCGCCTCCACCGCCGGCGCCGCGGGCACCCGGGTGGACACCACCGGGCCGACCATCGCGACATGGCTGCGCGATCGCGACTTCATCGTTCGGGGGCCGATTGTCGTGGCCGACGCCGACATCGCGAGCGCACTCGTCGAGGCGCTACGCGGTGGTCCCGCCGTCGTGCTCACCACGGGCGGCACCGGGGTCTCCCCCACCGACCGCACCCCCGAGGCCACCCGCGCGCTGATCGACCGGGAACTGCCGGGCATCGGCGAGCAGATTCGGCGGGTGGGACTCGAGTCGACCCTCTTCGCCTCGATCGGGCGCGGCGTGGTGGGCGTCGCCGGATACACCCTCGTGGTCAACCTGCCGGGTTCCACCGGTGGCGTGGCGGACGGTCTGACGGTCCTCGACCCGCTGATCGAGCATCTGATCGCGCAGATCGCCGGGGGCGGATCCCATGACGGTCCGGATACACCGAGCGTGGCCGAATGAGCGAGGTCTGGGTTTCGATCACCGACGCCCCGCTCGATCCCGCCGCGGTGCAGGCCGCGGTGATGGCACCGGAGTGCGGGGCGGTGGTGCTGATGACCGGGATCGTGCGCAACCACGACCTCGGGCGCGCAGTGAGCGCGCTCGAATATCAGGCACACCCGCGCGCCGCGGAGTTCCTGCGCCGGTGCTGCGACGACGTTGCCCGGGCGAGCGGACTGCCCGTCGCCGCGGCACACCGGGTGGGGCATCTCGAGGTGGGAGACCTGGCATTGGTGGCGGCGGTCGCGGCCGCCCATCGGGCCGAGGCGTTCGAGGTGTGCGCAGCTCTGGTGGACCGCATCAAGGCGGAGGTCCCCATCTGGAAACGCCAACGCTTTCCCGAGGGCACATCCGAGTGGGTGGGTCTCTAGAGCGAGGGCACCAGATAGCGCTGCACGGGTAGCAGATCGCTGTCGCGGACCTCGGCCGACGCGACGGCGGCTCGCAGAGCCCGCTCGATCGCCGGTCCGTCGATCCCCGGGCCGATACTCACCCAGGACGTTCCACGCCCGGGTGCCGCGGTGATCCGAACGTGACGACCGACAGTGTGGATCTGGAACCGCGCGGTCCCGAAGTCGACGAAGCCTTTCGACCGATACACCCCGTGCAGGGGGTTCTCCAGTACGTCCACGAAGCGGCGGGGGTCCATCGTCTCGACGGTCTCGAAGCACACCACGTCGAAACTGTGATGGAGATGGGTCGTCGACTCCTCCCGCAACAGGTCGTCGAGCGAGAGTTGTCGAGGCCGGTCGGTGCGCCGCTCGGGAACCTCGAACAGTCCGCGCGCGTCCACCGCGCCGCCGCGAACGGCCACCACCGGCACCGCCCCGACCAGGCGGCGGAGTGTCGATTCGAGTGCTGCGCGGGCGTCGGGGGTCACCAGATCGACCTTGTTGAGCACCACCAGATCGGCGACAAGCAGCTGGCGCTCGAGCTCGGGGTGCTCGTGTCGGGTGTGTGGCCAGTTCACCGCGTCCACCACCGAGATCATGCCGCCGTAGTGTCGTGCGGACGTCTGCGTGGCCAGTATCGATCGGATGAGCGTGCGCGGTTCCGCCAGCCCCGAGGCTTCGATGACGACCGCGTCCAGGCGCGATCCTGGACCGGTCAGGGTGTCGAGAACGGCGTCGAGTTCGGATGAGTCGACGGCGCAACAGATGCATCCGTTGCCCAGCGCAACCGTGGCGTCGACCTGGCCGGCCACGAGCATCGAGTCGATGTTCACCGAGCCGAAGTCGTTGACCACCACTCCGATCCGCGCGCCGTGATCGTCGCGGAGCAGATGGTTGAGCAGGGTGGTCTTGCCCGATCCGAGGAACCCGGCGACCACCAGGACCGGAATCGACCTGCGCGCCACGGCATCGACACTACCGAGCGGTGAGGAACGCCACGAGGCCGGCAGTGATCGCGTCGGCGTGGCGGTTCTGCCCGTCCGCGCTCTCGAGTACAGCCGCGTCGTCCGGATTGGCGCCGTTGCCCATTTCGATGAACACGTCCGGAACAGTCGTCAGGGCGGGCCCTGCGACATCCGATCGCGTCTGCATCCCGTCCCGGACACCCGCGTAGTTGGCTCCGACGAAGCCGGCGGCAAGGTAGGCGTCGCGGACCGCGGTCGAGGCCGCCAATCCGGGGCCGGATTGCACGCGGTCGACGGTGGCGTCGGGGATCGGCAGAGTCGGGACGATGACGTGGAAGCCGCTGAGCCGGTCGTCCTCACCCAGCGACGTGGAATCGGCATGGATGCTGATGGCGACGTCCGCACCGGAGTTGGATGCGGCACGGGCGCGGTCGTCGACGCACCCACCCCATCCGCTGTCGTCGACTCGACTGAGCACCACGCGTGCGCCGCGGGCCTCGAGTCGCTGACGGACGAGATCGGCGACATCCCAGTTGATGGTGTGCTCAGGAGTTCCGCCCAAACTCGTCATCCCGGTGGTCTGGCAGTTCTTGGTGCCGCCCCGTCCGTCGGGCACCTGCTTGGAGAGATCCTGCGAGTGGTTCGGCCCCTGATGCCCCGGGTCGAGGAAGACGGTCCTGCCCGCGAGCAGTGTGGGGTCGATCGTGGGTGGCCCGGGTTCCGCCAGTGCGGGGCTACCGATCGACACGGCCACCGCGAGGGCGACCAGCACGGCGATGCGTC
>NZ_JBUEQF010000007.1:0-214506 GCF_054979605.1 Rhodococcus sp. AZ1 | reverse complement strand
TATCCAGGGCCAGGGCCAGGGCCAGGGCCAGGGCCAGGGCCAGGGTTCACTGTCGTCGGTGCGACCGGGGTCGGTGCGCGACGGTGACCCACCGGTGCCCGTCGCCGCCGATTACGGTGCCGCCGAACGCCACGCACAACTCGCCGACGTGCTCGGGCCCCACCCACGACCACCACGACCCGCACCACCACCACCCGTACCACCGCGACAGACGAACCCTGCCGCCGACTCCGGCGCTGATGCCGGCGCTGATGTCGGTGTCGGTGGCGATGTCGGTGAGTTGGTCGGTGATCTGGTGGGCCGCATCCTCGACCTGCAGAACCGGGTGCGTGAGCTCACCGTCGAACGCGACGCAGCGTGTACCGCGGTGACCACGGCGGGGGCGGCGGCGCTGCGCACCGTCTACGCCTGCCCGGACACCGGCGCCCTCACCGCGATGCGGTCCCGATCGCGGACCTTCCCCGCCGCGTTGGCGACGATGATCGACATCCGCGACGGCGGACGCTGCCGCACCCCCTACTGCGGGGCACCGATCGCCCACCACGACCACATAGACCGACACGCCCGCGGCGGCCACACCAGCCTCACCAACGGCGCCGGCCTCTGCGCCCGCTGCAACCTCATCAAGGACTCCGAACCACTGACCAGCACAGTGGTCAGCTCCGACACCGGCCGACACACCTACCGCATCGTCACCCCCGGCACGGCCTACACCTCCACCGCACCAGCACTGCCCACCCCCACCAGAAGGTGACGTCGGTGACGGTCAGTGCGTGCTCAGGCCACTGGTGCGGCGGGCCTGAAGTAAGCGGCGGGTTTGAAGTAACTGGGCGGTGGTTGTCGGTTGAATCCCGGATGCCCGTCGGACCGTTGTCGGTTCCCGTACCCACCAGATTCAGAACGGTGCAGTGTGCCCTCGGCAGGATTCGAACCTGCGACCTACCCTTTAGGAGAGGGTTGCTCTATCCCCTGAGCTACGAGGGCCGGGCCTGGTGGAGGCCACGCGGCGAGTCTAGGCCACCGCCCCCGCGGGCCGGAACGTCAGTCCGCGGCGATGGCGTCGACGATGGTCATGCGCGCCGCGTGGATGGCGGGGGGTACCGAGCCGATCAGGCTCAGCGCCACCGCCACCACCGCGAAGATCAGCACCTGCGGCTGCAGGGAGAACCCGATCGGGATTCCGGTGGACGCGCCGAGGATCAGGGTGGCCACGAACTGCAGCCCGCCACCGACCACCAGGCCCAGCGCACCGCCGATCACGCCGACGGCCACGGCTTCGCACAGCACCATCCGGGCCAGGGTTCTGCGGGTGCCGCCCATCGCGCGCAGGACCCCGAGTTCGCGTCGGCGTTCGAGAACCGAGAGCATGAGGGTGTTCAGCAGCGACACCGCTGCCACGAACGCCACGATCCACTGCAGCGCCACGGCCAGCGCGCCGGCCTGCACGATCGACGATGCCGCGCCGTCGAGCGCCTCGTCGCCGGTGTAGGCGTAATACTCGGGTGGCACAACGGCTTTGACGGCGTCGCGACCGGCGACGCGCGGGCCGTCGTAGGTGATCTCCACGAACGTCGCCCCCGGACGTTGGAACCAGTCCTGGAACAGGGCCAGCGAGATGGCCATAGTTCCGCCCGCGGAGTTGAGGTAGTCCACCACGGCCAGCACCCGGATCGGCTTCTTGCCCGAGGGAGTCGAGAGCACCAGGGTGTCACCCACCCCCAACCCCAGGGTGCGGCCCAAGCCCTTGGAGATGGCGATGCCCTCCCCGGCCACCACGCTCGCCTTCTCCGACGGGCTCAGCGCGGCGAGGGAGACGGCGTTGGACCCGGCGGCGACGGCCTGGATGGACACCGTCTGCCCGTCGATGGAGGCAGAGGCCCACTGACCCTGCACCACCCGCGTCACCCCCGGCACGGCCGCGACCGCGTCGATGACGGCGGGATCGATGATGTCGCCCGACGGCGCCTGCGTACGGGGGGTCAGGGCGAGGTAGACGTCGGAATCCGCCAGGGAGGACAGCGAAGCTGTGGCCGAACGTGTGAGGTCACCGAGCGCCCCGGACACACCGAGGCTGGTGGCGACGGCAACCATGATGGTCATCACCGTCGCCCAGATTCGCCGAGGGGCGCGCTCGAGTGTGGCGGTGGCCAACCGCCCCGCTCCACCCCACCGACTGGGCACGGCGGAGACGACGCGCACGATCCCCGCCGTGGCCGCCACGCACGCACCCACGGCGCCGAACATGAACAGCGCGCCCGCCACCAGGGTGACCTGGCCGTCGATGGTCGACGCCATCACCACCGAGCCCACCACCATCACCACCGCGAACAGGCTCGACGCGATCACCAGGGGTTTGCCCGGCATCGCCTCGGTCTCCCCGCCGGCCGCCGAGAGCGCCTCGATGGGGGAGATGCGGTACACCTGGACGGCGGCGACGGCGGACGCCCCGATGCACGCGCCCACACACATCACCACCGCCACCGGGATGGCGACGGTGGGCAGCTCGTACTCGATCCGTGCGTCGAACTCCCCGAGCAGGAACGTCGGCAGGCTGCCGATGGCCAGGCGTCCCATCAGCACGCCCAGCGGCGCTCCGATGGCGCCGCCGATCAGCCCGATCACCGCGGACTCGAGCAGAAGGTCGAACAGCAGTGGCGCCCGGCGGCCGCCGAGTGAACGCAGCAGAGCGAGGGTGGGGCGGCGTTTGGCGATGGTCATGGCGGTGACGTTGAAGACCAGGAACGCCGCCACGACGAACGAGATCAGCGACACCATGAGCGTGGCGTTGCGGGTCAGGCTCAGGCCCTCGTCGGCGCGCACCACGCGGAAGTCGGCGTTGTTGACCGCCACCTTCCCGGCCACGGTGCTCTCGAGTGCGCTGCGCACCGTCGCCAGGTCCGTGCCGGACTCGTCCACTACGAAGATCGAGTCGATCGACCCCGGCCGTGCGGTGATGGTCTGTGCCAGCGGCAGCGGCGCGATGACGAACCGACCTGCGGCGATGCGCCCGGCCGACGGACTGTCCACCATGGCGACCACCGTGACGTCGGCGGCACCGATCCTGGCTCGCTGACCGACGGACAGTCCCGAATTCGGTCCGGCCAGAACAGTGTTGGGCTGCGCGAGGGCGCGCGCGGCGGAGGTGATGGAGGCGCGTAGGTCCGACTCGAGCGAGCTGATGGAGATGTCCGCACCGATCACCTGCATCCGCCCGGTGGGCCCGCTGACGTTCGAGCGCAGCAGCGGGACGGCGGCGGAGACCCCGGAGGTGGTGCGCACCGAGTCGAGGATCGACTGATCGAACCCGTCGTCGGTCACCCCGGTGATCTCGATGTCGGCGTTTCCGGCGATGGTGCCGGCCAGCTTCTCCGCCGAGGAACTCAGCGAGCCGTACGTGCCGAGAACGGCCACCAACAGCGCCGCTGCGACGGCCACGACACCGGTGGAGACCACGGTGCGCATCCAGTGTCCGCGCAGGTCCCGCAGTCCGATCACACGTAGTCGGCTCAGCGCCGTGGCGATGGAGCGCCCGCCTGCGCGCATCAAGCGACGAGGCGATCGGTGTCGATGCGTCCGTCGATCATCGAGATGACGCGGTCGCTGACAGCAGCAGCGTCGGAGTCGTGCGTGGCCATGACCACCGCGCGCCGCCGATCGCCGCTGTGGGCAACCTCCGCGAGCAGGTCCAGCACGGTGCGCGAGGTCGCGGAGTCGAGGTTGCCGGTGGGCTCGTCGGCAATCAGCAGCGCCGGATCCATGATCAGTGAGCGGGCGATGGCCACGCGTTGAATCTGCCCGCCGGAGAGCTGGTTCGGGCGATGGTCGATCCGATGCCCGAGGCCCACCTGCTCGAGCAGGGCCACCGCGTCTGCCTTCGCCTTGGTGATGGGCACCCCGTCGAGCAGGCGTGGGACGGCGACGTTCTCCCACGCCGACATCGTGGGCAGCAGGTTGAAGAACTGGAAGACGAAGCCCACCCGGTGGCGTCGGAAGTCCGAAGCGGTGTCGTCGTCGAAAGTGGTGATGTCGGTGCCGTCGAAGGTGATCGAGCCGGAATCGGGGGTGTCGAGTGCCCCGATCATGTGCAGCAACGTCGATTTTCCCGCACCGGAGGGGGCCACGAGGGTGACGAACTGGCCACCGGAGATGGTCAGGTTCACCCGATCGAGGGCCCGCACCACACTCTCGCCCGTTCGATACTCCTTGACCACGTTCGACAGTTCGAGATGCAGTTCACCCACGCGTTCATTCTCCTCGCAGCCTCGATCCGAACCCTGTGACCCCGAACCCTGTCACCCCGAACCCTGTCACCCCGAACCCTGTCACCACTGAACAGCATCGGGACCGACGAGACCAGGTGTGCGTGGACTCCACCCGGTGTTGTGAGAGCGAAGTCTCAGGCTGCCCCGGCGGCCGAGGACTCGAGGCGACGGGCAACGAGCGCCGCCTGCAGGTGACGGATACCCGACGGGCGAGTGGGGTCGAAACCGGTGAGGTGCGCGATGCGCTTGAGGCGGTAGTCGACGGTGTTGGTGTGCAGCTGCAGCTGGCGCGCCGAACGTTGCCGGTTGAGGTCGTGCGAGATGTGGATCTCGAGGGTCTCGAGCAGCTCGGGGGAGTTGTCCAGGGGTGCGAGCACGTTGGTGAGGTACTTGCGACCCGGGCCGGGCCGGGTGAGCTGGTATTCGAGAACCAGGTCGTTCATGCGGTACAGACCCGGCGGGCGACGCAGCTGACCGGCGAGGGTGAGCAACTCGTGCACCTGGTCCGCCGCGGTGGGGATGTCGGCGGTGGCCGTCTGCTCGGCGGTCATGGTGACCTCCACCTCGGCGGCGGCGGCAATGCGCTCACGCAGGGTGCGCACCCACTCGTCGTCACGTTCGCCGGGGATCAGCACGGTGCCACCCTCGGTGCTCAGCAGCGAGAGAGGGGAGCGCCCGCAGATGGTGGCCAGCTCGGCCTGCACACGGCGGAGCTTGCGACGCGCGGCGACGGTGTGGGCGAGCTTGGGGTTGGACTCGTCGGGGTGCGGGGGGATCGACAGTGCGACCACCAGGTACGACTCGGCGAGTTCGATGCCGGACTGGCGTGCCATCGCGCGAGCGTTGTGGCCGCTGAGAAGCGCGGTGACGAGGGTGTGTGCAGCGGTGTGGTGCTCGCTGGCGACCACCTGCAACTCCTCGACATAGCTGCTGGCGGCCGCGGTGGAGACCATCTCGGCGAGGGTCACGAACGACTTCGCGGCCTCGATGACGTCGCTCACGTCGCCGTTACCGGCGCGCTCGGCCACCAGGTCCCACCCCATCTGGATGCCCTCGTGGTACACGCTAAGCACAGCCTGGAGCGGGACACCTTCCCGCGCCCACTGCGCGGCCTTGGTGCCCAGCTCGGCCACCTCGGAGTCGAGGGGGTTGCGGCGTTCGTCCAGCAGCCGCACCGCCAGCGAGATGCATCGCGTGGTGAAGTCGGTGACGTCCCCGCGCAGCTGCTCGCCCGGCAGGGTGTGGCACGGGGTGTTGGCGGCGAAGTGGCCCACCAGCTTCTTGGCGACGGTGTCCACATCGCGCAGAGGGGCGGACGCAGGCCCACCCGCAACCATGAGGCCGGCGGAGGTTGTGCTGTGAACGCTCACAGGTTTTCCCTTTCATCATGTCCATACCGACCGGGACAGCACCGCCGACCGTCTACCGAACCCTTCGGTTTGGTCTCGGTGACTGATTTACGGGCGTGAAACCGGGCGTAAGACAGGATTCTAGGGCCAAATGGAGGCCAATGGGGAACCAGGAGGGCAAGTTTTTCGCGAAACTATGTGATCGTTACCTAATCGGGTCCGCCCGCAGGGCTATCTGCGCACGTGACGAACGTGTCGGAACCGCATTCCCGACACCGCGCTGACCAGCCATTCTCCGACCTCGGCCACGAAGTCCCCGGGAATCTGTGGTGCGTAGGTATCACCATCGAGGGCGGCGTCGATCTCGGTGACCTCGAGCACCGACGCCAACGGCATGGCGTCGCGATAGAGCAGCCCACCGCCGATCACCCAGCAGTGTCCGGGGCCCACGGCTTCGCTGAGTGAAGTGGTGACCGTCGCACCGGGGGCGTCGAAGTCCGCAGCCCGACTCAGCACCACGTTCTCCCGACCGGGCAGCGGCCGGAAACGTGCCGGCAACGACTCCCACGTGCGCCGGCCCATCACCACTCGAGCCGAGCCCGTCACCCGTCGGAAATGGACGAGGTCCTCCGGAATCGACCACGGCATCGCATTGTCGCGGCCGATCACCCCGTCGAGGGTCTGGGCCCACACCATGCCCACCCCGGGCGGTCGCTCAGACGGCAACGGGAGCCGAGATGGTCGGGTGGTGGCGATAGTTCGTGACGACGACGTCGTCGGCGGTGTACTCGAAGATCGACTCGCGTGGCGCGAGCTCGAGCGTCGGGTACGGATACGGCTGACGTGACAGTTGTTCGGTGACCTGCTCGCGGTGATTGTCGTAGATGTGGCAGTCGCCGCCGGTCCAGACGAAGTCGCCCACGTCGAGCCCCGTCTGCGCGGCCACCATGTGGGTGAGCAGCGCGTAGCTCGCGATGTTGAACGGCACCCCCAGGAACAGGTCGGCGCTGCGCTGATAGAGCTGGCAGCTCAGCCGCCCGTCGGCGACGTAGAACTGGAAGAACGCGTGGCAGGGAGCGAGCGCCATCGACGGGATGTCGGCGACGTTCCAGGCGGAGACGATCATCCGCCGGGAGTCCGGATCCGAGCGCAGGGTCTCGAGCACCGCGGAGATCTGGTCGATGTGCTCACCGGTCGGCGTGGGCCACGATCGCCACTGCACTCCGTACACCGGGCCCAGTTCACCGCGCTCGTCGGCCCACTCGTCCCAGATCCGCACCCCGTTCTCCTGCAGGTACCGCACGTTGGAGCTGCCGGCCAGGAACCACAGCAACTCGTGCACGATCGACTTCAGATGCACCCGCTTGGTGGTCACGAGCGGGAAACCCGCCGCGAGGTCGAACCGCATCTGGTGACCGAAGATCGAGGTGGTGCCCGTGCCCGTACGGTCGGATTTCGCCGTCCCGTGCGCGAGGACGTGCGCGAGAAGATCCTCGTAGGGGGTGGGGACGGTCACGGTCGGCGAGTTTACGCTCGTGGCCATGAGGCGGCTGCATCTGATCGGTATCGGCGCGGGCGACCCCGATCACGTGACCGTGCAGGCCGTGAACGTGATGAACACCGTCGACACCTTCCTCGTCATCGACAAGGGCGCGGCCACCGGCTCGCTGGTTGCGCTGCGAACCGAGATCCTGCGTCGGCACGTTCGGCGCCCACACCGCGTCGTCGAGATCGCCGACCCGCCGCGCGATCGC
The DNA here is from genome assembly GCF_054979605.1 of Rhodococcus sp. AZ1. NCBI lineage: Bacteria > Bacillati > Actinomycetota > Actinomycetes > Mycobacteriales > Nocardiaceae > Rhodococcus > Rhodococcus sp. AZ1. The sequence continues at coordinate 207,141 of NZ_JBUEQF010000007.1, read as the reverse complement.
ACTCCCGCCGACTACGGGCGGGCAGTGGACGACTGGCACCGTGCGCGCGCCCTGGCCGTCGCCGACGCCATCGCCGCCGAGCCCGCGGACTGCGTCGGCGCGATCCTCGTCTGGGGCGACCCGTCCCTCTACGACAGCACCCTGCGCGTGATCGCGCAGGCCGCTGCCGAACTCACCTCGCCCCCGGAGGTCGACGTGATCGCGGGGATCACCAGCATCTCGGCGCTGGCCGCCGAGCACAGGATGGTGCTCAACACCATCGGCGGATCGGTGCACATCACCACCGGCCGCGCACTGCGTGAACGCGGTCTGCCCGCCGAGGTGGACACCGCCGTGGTGATGCTCGACGCGGACTGCTCCTTCACCGCCCTGCCCGACTGGACGATCCACTGGGGCGCCAACCTCGGCACGGCCGACGCGGTGACGGTGGCCGGTCGGGTGGACGAGGTGACCTATCGCATCGTCGGCGAACGCGCCGCGGTGCGCCAGCGAGTGGGGTGGGTGATGGACACCTATCTCCTCCGCCGCCCGGTCAGCCGGCACGAGCCCTAGGCGGGAGGGGCGCGGGCGCTCACCACAGATCTGCCGCGACGCACACTCTCCGGCTACCGTGGGCCTGCACTGTCAACGACTCACGAGGTGTGCGATGCCCGAACTGCCCGAGGTGCAGGCACTCACCGATTTCCTGCGGGTACATGCCGTCGGGGCGGTGATCGGGCGCATCGACGTCGCGGCGCTGAGCGTTCTCAAGACCGTCGACCCGCCGATCACCGCTCTGCAGGGCAAGGACATCACCGACGTCGCCCGCTACGGCAAGCATCTGGCGGTCTCCGCGGGCGGGGTCTGGTTGGTCACCCACCTCTCGCGCGGGGGATGGCTGCGGTGGATCGACCGTCCGTCGGCCACCCCACCCAGGCCGGGGAAGGGCCCGCTGGCGCTGCGCATCCACCTGTTCACTCCCGAGGGCACCACGCCGGCAGTGGATCTCACCGAGGCCGGCACCACCAAGCGCCTGGCCGTGTGGGTGGTGCGTGATCCGCAGGAGATACCGGGGGTGGCTCGGTTGGGACCCGACGCACTCGAGGTGTCCTACGAGCAGTTCGCCGAGATCATGCGCGGGAGCAGTTCTCGGGTGAAGACCGCGATCGTGAACCAGTCGCTGCTCGCCGGGATCGGCAACGCCTACTCCGACGAGATCCTGCACGCCGCGCGCATCTCGCCGTTCGCCAACACGCGCACCCTCGACGACGCGACCATGCTGCGCCTGCACACGGCCGTCCGAGACGTGCTCACCGACGCGGTGACTCGCTCGGTGGGTCAGGACGCCGCCCGCCTGAAGGCCGAGAAGCGTTCGGGCACCAAGGTTCACGCACGAGCCGGTCTGCCCTGCCCGGTGTGCGGCGAGACGGTGCGCGAGGTGGCCTACGCGGATCGTTCGTTCCAGTACTGCCCCGGCTGCCAGACCGGCGGGAAGATCCTGGCCGACCGGCGCCTGTCGCGGTTGGTCAAGTAGCGGTGGCGTACCCGTCGTAGGTGCTCCACAGCTCGCGCAGCGCGCCGTTCGGGTCGTACTCCACCCGCGACTGGCTGTCGATGATGCGGGTGGCCCGCGTCTGCCGGTCGAAGCTCGGCCAGTTCGATCCGGGAGATCCGTACCGCGCGAACGTGATCCAGTGGGTCTGGACCTCGTCGGTGACGCGCTGTGCGGCCTGCTTGCCGCCGGAGGCGGTCAGTACCCGGCCGAACTTCGTGTCGTACACACCGAACACCGCGAGGAGTTCGGTTGCGTGGGTGGCCCCCAACCCGGTCATCGTGAAGGCCCGCGGGGCGAAATCGAAGCGGTAGGCGAACGTGGGCGCCCACTGCGAGTGCGCATCCATCAGATCCACACTCGGCTTCCAGAACGTCTGGTCCCCACCGAGATCGATCGCGGCGGCGGGGGCGGGGTAGCCGGGGTAGGCGGCGGTGATCCGATCGTGCGCATCGGGATCGGTGAGCTCGAACATCGTGCGAATACGGGTCGGGTTGGTGGGCAGCGCGTCGAGGATCTTCGAGAAGAGGGTGCCCTCGCGGCTGTTCGTGCCGATGATCAGCGGCACCCGGTGCCCTCGCCCCGCCGCCAGGGCGGTGATCGGGTGCTCGGGCAGGAAGGTGCCGTCGATGATCGGCCCGAAGGGCAGCAGGCCCGGCGTCCGCTCGGCGACGGTCTTGGCGAGGATGTTGCCGTACTTGCCCAGAGGTTTGGTCTCGGCCTTCTCCAGCTCGACGGCAGCATTGTCGGGGTCGATACCCAGCAGTTCCACCAGTTCGAGGGCCCACTCGTCGGCGTGCCGCTTGTCCAGCCACATGCCCGCGGTGCTCTGGGCGATCGCGCGGTGGAACAGCCCGGCCGCAGAGGGCACCGCCAACAGGGTCGCCACCGACGTCGCCCCGGCGGACTCGCCGAACACGGTCACGTTGTCGGGGTCACCACCGAAGCCGGCGATGTTGCGCTGCACCCATTCGAGAGCGGCCACCTGATCTCGCAGACCCACATTGGAATCGATCGGTCTGGCGTCGGTGGAGAACCGGGTCAGATCGAAGAAGCCGAGGGTGCCCAGGCGGTAGTTGAGCGATACGAACACCACGTTCCCGCGGCGAGCGATCGACGAGCCGTCGTAGAGCGGGGTGGCGGAGGTGCCGAGCACGAAACCGCCCCCGTGGACGAACACCATCACCGGTAGCAACTTGTCGGTGTTCTCCGCGGGTGCGACGACGTTGAGGGTCAGGCAGTCCTCGCTGATCGGCTGGTAGTGGTTCACCCCGGTCGCGGTTCCGATCCGTGTCTGCGACGACGCGTTACCCCACTCCTTGGCCTCTAGTACACCCGTCCACGGGGTGACCGGCTGCGGTGCGCGCAGGCGCAGGGGCCCCACGGGCGGCGCCGCGTACGGTATCCCGCGCCACGTCACGACGTCGCCTCGCGACGTTCCGCGGACGCGCCCCTCCGCCGTCGAAACCTGCGTGCTGCGCCACTGGGTGCTCATTGGCCGAAAGTAGCATCGACGCCGTGACGCATCGATACGAGATCGAGATCGTGCAGTTGCTGCGCTCGCCCACCCACGCCTACTTCGGCCGGTCGAAGGACGGTCCCGCCGACACCGCCACCGACCTGCCCGCCGAGGTTGCCGTGGTCGGCGGCAAGGGGATCGTCGGCGATCGCTTCTTCGGCGTCCGCGCCCACACCGACGCCGCCGTGACGTTCCTGGCCATCGAGGCGTGGGACGAGGCCACCGGTGGCGGTACGGACCCGGCCCTCGCACGCCGCAACATCGTGGTGCGGGGGATGGAACTCGATCCGTTGCGGGCCCGCGAGTTCACCGTCGACTGCGGCGACGGGCCAATCCGGTTTCTCGGTGCGCGCCCGGCCCACCCCTGCGCGTGGATGGACACGATGGTGCGCCAGGGAGCGCGGAAGGCGCTGGTGGGTCGCGGGGGATTGCGGGCACGGCCGCTGGACTCGGGCGTCCTACGCCTCGGGCCCGCTCGTGTGGAAAGTCCCGTCGAACTCGATGCCGATCGCGCCGGGCGGTCGGTCGTGCGGGCTCAGCCGCTCGGTGATCGAGGTTCCGGTCGCTAGGGTCACCGCATGACTCGACAGAAGATCCTGATCACGGGTGCCAGTTCCGGGCTCGGCGCCGAGATGGCACGCCAGTTCGCCGCGAAGGGGCGCGACCTCGCTCTGTGTGCGCGGCGGCTCGACCAGCTCGAGGCTCTGAAGGTGGAGCTGCTGACGCGCTCGCCGGGGATCGCGGTGGAGGTGGCCGCACTCGATGTCACCGATCATGACGCCGTGGGACCGGTGTTCGCCGATCTCGCCGAGCGCCTGGGCGGGCTCGATCGCGTCATCGTCAACGCCGGGGTGGGCAAGGGCGCGCGGATCGGCACCGGGCGAGCCGACGCCAACCTCGCCACCGTGCGGACCAACCTGGTGGGTGCGCTGTCCCAGATCGAGGCCGCGCTCGAGTACTTCCGACCTCGACAGGCCGGGCACCTGGTGCTGATCTCGTCCATCGCGTCCGTCCGCGGGCTCCCCGGCACCCGGGCGGCATACGCGGCGTCGAAGGCGGGACTGACCTCGCTGGGGGAGTCGCTGGCCATCGAGTTCGCGGGCTCACCGATCGAGGTCACCACGATCCTGCCGGGCTTCATCGAAACCGAGCTCAGCGCAATGGATTCGACGTCCGCGGGCCGGGCCGCACCACTGGGCGCCGGGGTGCGTTCGATGGTGGCTGCGATCGAGAAGGAGCGTCGACGCGCGCCCGTACCGGGACCGAAGTGGGCGGCGATCGACCGAGTGCTGCGCTTCTCGCCGTTCTCGATCGTCCGCAGGATCGTCTAGCGGCTCGGAGCCGGTCAGCCCCAGATGTTCGCGGTGAGGCCGTAGCGCCGAGCGGCGGCGACGAGGGCCTCGCCGGCAGTGGGGGTGTCGGGTCGGAACGGGTCCGTCTCGACCACGGCGAGCGTGTACTGACCACCCGCGCGGGAGAAGTAGGCGCTGACGGTGGTGCGCATCGCCGCCACCATGGGCGGGGTCAGTCCCGGATGGATGGCCCGCGCGGCCACCCGCACGCGTCCGCCGTCGGTCACGTGCAGAACCGACTCCGGCAGCGGCCCGATGTTCGAACAGAGGGCGTCGCGTTGCCCCGGTGTCGGAGCCAGCCGCTGCGCCATCCGATCGGTGACCAGCTGCAGCATCTCGTCGGGGAACCCGGCGGGTGCGCCCATGGGTTGGGTGTAGGCGGACTTGGCGGACCGCCGGATGTCTGCCAGTGAGTCGTCGACCCCGATCGACACCTCCGACATCGCCACGTTGTTGCCGCCCGTGCGAGCCTCGACGGCGGCGTTGCGGCGGCGCAGATCCACCGGGACGCTGACCACGACGTCCTCGCGTGCCGAGAGTCGTCGAACGGCATCGGCGACGACGGCGAGGAACAGGGCGTTCGAGGTGCCGCCGTCGCGGGCGGCAGCGGTGTCCCAGCTGTCCGCGTCGAAGCTCAGGATCACCGAACGGGTGGTCCACCGGGAATCGCGCGCCGCACGCGATGCACTCTCGGCGGCCCGCTTGGCACGACCGTTGGTGCGGAGGAACTCGATCATCTCGCGGCGGCGGGCAGGTCGACGAACGAGCGAGCCGACTGCGCGCAGGGTGCGGCCACCCACGGTGGAGAGCATGTACAGCGCGTCGGCGAGGTCGCTGCGGTCGGGTTCGGCCAGGTGAGCGGAGGGCGTCGGGTCGGTGGGGGCGAACCCGCGCAGCGCTGCGTCGACGGCGCGCATCAAGGACTGGGCGTCGGCGGTCGAGTGCGAGCACACCACCGACATCGCCGATCCGCCGCCCACGCACGGAGCCACCGACAGCGCCCACCCCGGCCCGTACTGCGGGTCGAGCCCACCGAACCCGTCGACACCGGCCTGGCCGCGCTGATCCGCCCAGGGCACCACCTCGTGCGGAGCGAGGGGGTTCAGGTGCACGTCGATGGGAAGGGCGCGAGGTTGGCGAACCCAGCGGCGACGCGCGCCCGGAATGCGTGAGGCCACGACCTGTCGAGCAATGGAGCCGGCGGCCAGTCCGCTGTGCAGGCGATCGATGGTCGCCGGGGCGATCGGGCGCTCGGTGAACCACAGACCCTGCAGGAGGATCGGTGTGCCATGGGCCCGGTGTGTGCGCAGGAACATCTCGTCCACCACCGTCAGCCGGCTCATGAACTCGAACTTACTCGGCGGCCGGCAGCCCGCTCGGGCACCCCGGCGAAGAATTTCTCACGGGCATGTAACGCGTTCGGGGCGGGGAACGACTACATCATCGAGCCCGTGCTCCACTGTCAGACCCCCGACCCGGCAGCGGCGCACGGGCTCCCTTCATGCCCGGCCACGCAGGCTCCGATAGTGATCGACGAGGGCGTCGGTCGAGGGGTCGATCGACGCGGACCGGGGGGTGTCCCCGGTCAGCACGGGGGTGAGCTCCGATGCCTGGGTCTTGCCCAATTCCACACCCCACTGATCGAACGAGTCGATTCCGAACACCACCCCCTCGACGAACACCTGATGCTCGTAGAGAGCGATCAGCTGTCCCACCACCGCGGGGGTGAGGGTGGGCGCGAGGATCGACGTGGTCGGACGGTTGCCGGGCATCACCTTGTGTGGGATCACCGCGGCCGGTGTTGCGTCCGCGGCGATCTCGTCGGCGGTCCGTCCGAACGCGAGCACCCTGGTCTGAGCGAAGAAGTTGCTCATCAGCAGATCGTGCATACTGCCGCTGCCGTCGGCCGTCGGGAGATCGTCGGTGGGTTCGGCGAAGCCGATGAAGTCGGCGGGGACCAGGCGCGTGCCCTGGTGCAGCAACTGGTAGAACGCGTGCTGCCCGTTGGTGCCCGGCTCACCCCAGAAGATCTCGCCGGTGTCGGTGGTGACGGCGGTGCCGTCCGCGCGCACCGACTTGCCGTTCGATTCCATGGTCAGCTGCTGCAGATACGCGGCGAACCGGGCCAGATCGTGCGAGTACGGCAGGACCGCGCGCGACTGGGCGCCGAAGAAGCTCGAGTACCAGAGCCCGATCATCCCCAGCAGTACCGGCGCGTTCTTCTCGAGCGGTGCGGTGCGAAAGTGCTGGTCGACGGTGTGGAATCCGCTCAGGAACTCGGCGAATCGTTCCTTGCCGACCGCTGCCATCACCGACAACCCGATCGCCGAGTCCACCGAGTACCGGCCGCCCACCCAGTCCCAGAACCCGAACATGTTGGAGGTGTCGATACCGAAGGCGGCCACCTTCTCCGCGGCGGTGGAGACGGCCACGAAATGCTGTGCGACGGACTCCTCGCCGAGGGCGGCGGTCAGCCAGCTGCGCGCCGCCGTGGCGTTGGTGAGCGTCTCGAGAGTGCCGAACGTCTTCGACGCCACGATGAACAGGGTGGTGGCGGGGTCGAGTTCGGCGAGCACGCTCACCAGGTCGGCCGGGTCGACGTTGGAGACGAAGCGCGCGCTGATCCCTGCATCGGCGTAGTGCCGCAGCGCGCGGTACACCATCGCGGGACCCAGATCGGATCCACCGATGCCGATGTTGACCACGGTGGTGATGCGCTGCCCGGTGGCCCCGAGCCAGTCGCCGGAGCGCAGTCGATCGGTGAACCGACCCATGCGGTCGAGCACGTCGTGAACGTCGGCCACCACGTTCTGCCCGTCGACCACCAGGGACGATTCGCGAGGTAGCCGCAGCGCGGTGTGCAACACCGCACGGTTCTCGGAGGTGTTGATGCGCTCACCTGCGAACATCGCGTCCCTTCTGCCGGGGACGTCGGCTGCGCGGGCCAGGTCGATCAGGAGCGCGAGCGTTGTGCGGTCGAGACGGTGCTTGCTGTAGTCGATGTAGAGATCACCCACCGTGACGGTGAGGTCGGTACCCCGGGAGGGATCGTCGGCGAACAACTGCCGCAGGTGGCGAGCGGCGATCGTGGGATGGTGCTCGGCCAATGCCCGCCACGCAGGGGTTGCGGTGATGTCGCCACTCATGGGTTCCGAGCTTAGTGACCGGCGGCCCAAACCTCTGCCCAACGCGTTCGACCCCGCTCGGATCGATGTCCGAACGGGGCCGAATCTGGAGAGAAGCTGGTGACGGTGTGCGGTTGCTCGAGTGTTCCCGGGCCGGGCCGGGGGCCTGCTGCGGGAGGTCAGTGACCGAGGCGGCCGCGGCCGAGGCGCAGCAGGAGCATCGCGAGGGTGTGGCCCTCCTGACCGAGTTCGCTGAAGCGCTGCAGAACCTTCATCTCGCGGCTGTGAACGAGCCGCACTCCACCGGAGGCCATGCGAGTGCGGCCGATGATGCGCGAAACCTCGGTGCGACGCTTGACGGCGGCCAGGATCTCGGCGTCGAGACGGTCGATCTCCTTACGGAGCTGTTCGATCTCGGCCTCGGTGGCCGGGATGTCTGCCGGCGTCGTGGTGTCGAGGTCTCGATGCACTGCTGCGGTCATGTCCTACTCCTCGTGTCGAAGCGTGTGTCGACAGACATCGAAGATGTGTTACATCTGCCTGCTCTGCCGACCAGAGCGCTTCGTCCGTTCCGTGTACCCCGATGACGCATCGGAGACTACGACAGTTCTACTACAAAATAGACCGATCGCGCGGTGGGTCACCAACACGGTCTACCAGGCGAAATCCCTGTCCTTGTTCTGTGCGGCAGTACCGAACCGCACACCTGCGGAGGCGGCTTTTTCCACCGTCCGGTCAGGTTACTCGCATCGGCTTCGAACGTGAGGTTCGATCGCACGACGGCGCGGAAGTTGTTTCCCCGCCACACGAGTTCTTCGATTCTGTCACCGCTGCGGATGGTTGTCGTGTTCGACAGCCGCCGGAGGTGTCCGTCGCCGGACGTGTCCACGGTCGCCGGATGTGTCGGAGTGCGCCGGTACCCTGAGACAACGATGAATCTCGAGACCCCGTACCTGCCCGTGACCCCAACCTCCTCCGCTCCGGGGTCCGCAGCCGCCGACGAGTTGCTCGACGGTCTCAACCCCCCGCAGCGCGAGGCCGTGGTCCATTCCGGGTCGCCGCTGCTGATCGTGGCCGGAGCGGGCTCGGGAAAGACGGCCGTTCTCACCCGACGCATCGCGTACCTGCTCGCCACCCGACGTGCCACCGCCGGGCAGATCCTGGCCATCACGTTCACCAACAAGGCGGCGGCCGAGATGCGCGAGCGTGTGGCCGCCCTCGTCGGGCCACGCGCGCAGGCGATGTGGGTCTCGACCTTCCACTCGAGCTGCGTGCGCATCCTGCGTGCACAATCCGCTCTTCTGCCCGGGCTCAACTCCAACTTCTCGATCTACGACGCCGACGATTCGCGTCGACTGCTGACCATGATCGGCAAGGATCAGGGGCTGGACCCGAAGAAGTACTCCTCGCGCCTGCTCGCCACCGCGATCTCCGCTCTCAAGAACGAGCTGATCGATCCTGATCGTGCCGCCACCGAGGCCGAGTCCGATCCGGCGGAACTTCCGACGGTGGTTGCCTCGGTGTATCGGGTCTATCAGGAGCGTCTGCGCTCGGCGAATGCCTTCGACTTCGACGATCTGATCGGCGAGACGGTAGCGCTACTGCACAGTCATCCCGACATCGCCGAGTACTACCGGCGGCGGTTCCGGCACGTGCTCGTCGACGAGTATCAGGACACCAACCATGCGCAGTACATGTTGGTGCGTGAACTCGTGGGCACGTCCGGTGAATCGGACGGCACCATCGTGGGTACGGCGCCGCCGAGCGAGCTGTGCGTGGTCGGTGATGCAGACCAGTCCATCTACGCGTTCCGGGGTGCGACGATTCGCAACATCGAGGAGTTCGAACGCGACTACCCCGATGCCCGCACCATCGTGCTCGAGCAGAACTATCGGTCCACCCAGACCATCCTGACGGCCGCCAACTCGGTGATCTCTCGCAACGTCAACCGTCGCGACAAGAAGTTGTGGACCGACAGCGGCGACGGAGACCTGATCGTGGGGTACGTGGCCGACAACGAGCACGACGAGGCGTCGTTCGTGGCAGGCGAGATCGATCGCCTGGTGGACAACGGTGACGCCACCTACGCCGACGTGGCGGTGTTCTACCGCACCAACAATTCCTCGCGCGCCTTCGAGGAGGTCTTCATTCGGTTGGGGATCCCCTACAAGGTGGTCGGGGGTGTGCGGTTCTACGAGCGCAAGGAAGTGCGCGACATGGTTGCGTACCTGCGCGTACTCGACAATCCGGACGACACGGTGAGCCTGCGCCGCATCCTCAACACCCCCCGCCGCGGAATCGGTGATCGTGCGGAGGCGTGCGTGGCCGTGCACGCCGAACGTCACCGGGTGAGCTTCGACCGTGCCCTGCGTGATGCCGCCGAAGGCCGCGTGTCGTTGCTGAACACCCGGTCGCAGAAGATGATCGCCGCGTTCGTGGAGATGCTCGACGAATTGCGCGGTCATCTCCACGAGGTCGATGTCGACGGCAACGCGATCGCCGACATCGGCGAAATCGTCGAGGCCGTTCTCGATCGCACCGGGTACCGCGCGGAGCTCGAGGCCAGTTCCGACCCGCAGGACGGCGCTCGCCTGGACAACCTCAACGAGCTGGTGTCGGTGGGGCACGAGTTCAGCGCCGACGCGCGCAACGCTGCCGCTCTGATCGAGGCGGATCCACCCGAGCGCGAGGTGGGCGACGATGCCACCGCCGCGGAATCCGATGGGGAAGCCGACCCGGGTTCTCTCGCAGCATTTCTCGAACGCGTGTCCCTGGTCGCGGACTCCGATCAGGTACCCGATACCGGTGACGGCGTGGTGACCATGATGACCCTGCACACCGCCAAGGGCCTCGAGTTCCCCGTCGTGTTCGTCACCGGCTGGGAGGACGGGCAGTTCCCGCACATGCGGGCCCTCGGTGATCCGGTCGAGCTCGCCGAGGAGCGCCGGTTGGCCTACGTCGGCATCACCCGGGCGCGCCGGCGGCTCTACGTCAGCCGCGCGATCATGCGTTCGGCGTGGGGACAGCCGATCAACAATCCGGAATCGCGCTTCCTGCAGGAGATTCCGCAGTCGTTGATCGAGTGGCGTCGGGAGGATCCGGGCACATCCGCGGTGGGTCGCGGTGGGTACGGTGGTGGCTTCGGTGGTGGGTCCGCCTACCGCGGTCGCAGCGGCTACGGAGGCGAACGCGACTGGACCCAACGCACCGAAACCTCATCGGCGACACCGAGTTTCGGAGCGGCGCGCGCACGCAACAACACCCTGGTTCTGTCCGTGGGGGATCGGGTGAACCACGACAAGTACGGGCTCGGCACGGTTGTCGAGGTCGAAGGTAGTGGTCAGCGCGCCATGGTACTGGTCGATTTCGGCACGTCGGGCCGGGTGAAGATGATGCTCATCGGCGGGGTGCCGATGACCAAGCTGTAGGTGGCCGTCGGTGCGAGCTCTCAGTCGCGCTCGACGCCGAGGCTGATGCCCCGCGAGGCCAACCACGGGATCGGATCGATCTTTACCTCGCCGGCGAGGTGGACCTCGAAATGCAGGTGCGGGCCGGTCGACTGACCGCGGTTGCCCATCTTGGCGATCTCGTCGCCCGCCATCACCTTCTGGCCGACCGACACCTCACTGGAATCGATGTGGCCGTACACGGTGATGGTGCCGTCGGCGTGCAGGATGCGCACCCACAGACCGAAGCCGGCGGCGGGGCCGGAATCGATGACGGTGCCGTCGGCGACCGCGTAGATGGGCGTGCCGATCGCATTCGCAATGTCCACACCGGCGTGCAGCGTGCCCCAGCGGGAGCCGAAACCGGAGGTGTACGTGCCGGTGGCGGGAAGGACGAAGAGCGGCCGGAGCTTGGCCAACTCCTCCTGGATGCGCTCCTGGGCGAAGCGGGCGCCCTTCTGCAGCAGTTCGTTGAAGTCGCCCACCTCGGCCGGGGTGGCCGGGTTGACGATCTGCGGGGCGGTGGAACTGGAGGCGGTCACGACCGGGGCGCCGGTGGAGGTGGCCGTGGGTACCAACCCGGCAGCGGTGGGAACGGTGGTGGGCGCGACGATGCCTGCGGCATCGTTCAGCGCGGCTGCCGGTGCCGATCCGGCAGCAAGGGCGACGTCCGAGGTGGTGCCCGTGCGGGCGGGAGCTTCGCTCATCGCGGCCTGGCCCGCCGCGACGACGGCGCCGGCAGCGACGGCGATCACAGCCACGCGGCCCCGCAGCGCTGCGGGAGGAGCGGGCAGTCGATGCGCGCCCCCGCGACGGACCGGGACGGCAGCGTCCGAGCCGATGCCTTCGCGGTCTTCGGTGCGAACGGGGTAGCGGGGAGTGGGCGGGGTATCGATGACCTCGTGGTTGGTCACGTCCAGATGCGAGAAGGCCGATGCACGCGTGCCGGATCCGTCCGCGCGGCGCGCCCGGCGGGTGGGAACCCCGCGTTCGACGGAGGCGCTGCGCTCCCACGGCGCGTTGTAGGTGGAGTGCCTGCTTCCGGCGTCGTGTTCCGCCCCGCGGGTGCGGTCGGTGCGCGAGTGCCCTGTGCGGGAGCGCCCTGTGTACTCGGTGCGGGAGCGCGCCGGGTAGTCGTACACCTCGTGCGCGCGATCCCAGGGGGAGCCTGCGTCGAAGGTGGCGTCGGAGACCCCGCGATCGGCGGCTGACGCCGGGTCGGTTAGGTCACGTCGAGAGGGATCGGGGGGAAACGAGAGACTGTCCGCGATGGCGTCCAGATCGTCCGCATAATCTGCGAAGGAGGTGCGGTAGTTCTGCAAGAGCTGCCGTCCTCCGTTTCGTGACCTTCTCGTTACGTGCCCTGCGACGGTAACGAAACGGTCGCGACAACCGCAAGCGGTCGGCCGTTACACCGACTGCGTGTGAGATGAATCACATCGGTGCCGGGAATCGACCAGCGGTTACACAGAAATCGCACTCGATTGCCTCGTGCCCGTGTCGGCGGACACAGTCGGTGTCGGCGGTCGATAACGTCGATACCTGTGAGCGCAGCCTCGTCCACCACCAACCCGTCCAACGAGAACCCGTCCACCACCAACTCGTCCACCACCAACTCGTCCACCACGACCTCGACCACGGAGCGTCCCGCCCTCGACGACGGTGCCCGATCGTCCTCCCGCATCGCGGTCGCGTCGGCCGCGGTTGCGGCGGTGGCGGTGGCTCTGGCGCCCGTCGTCGGGGCCGCCCGGGTGGCACCGGGCGCGCAGTCGGCAGGGGGAGTGGGTGGGCCGTCGGTCGCCGGGGCGATCACCGCCGCGGTGCTCGCGCTGGCCGTGCCCGCCCTCGCGGCATGGGCGTTGGTGCGTGGTCGCTACTCGATGGCCGGTGCCCTCGTGGCGTCTGCGGGGGCCATCGCGGTCGGCGCGTCGGTGCTCGACATCGGGCTGCTGACCTCCACCATCGACGCCAACCGCCTCGAACTGTTCCGACCGCTCAGCGCCGCGGAGCTCGCTCCCGGGCCGGGATCGGTGCTCGTTCTCCTCGGCCACCTCGCGAGTGTGGTCGCTGCCGTGGCCGGTCTGATCGCTGTCTCGCGCGCCGGTCTGCTGGGCTCCGAACCTTCGGCATCCGATGCCGCGGACACGCGCGACGGAACCGCCGGCGCGCGACTCGGTCCGTGGCCGTCGATCCTGGCGACGATCGCGGCAGTGACCGTCGCGGGTGCTCTGTACGCCCCGGCGTTCGTTTCCACCGACCCGGTGTTCCTGGTTCCCGGCGTGCTCGCCACCGCCGGACCACTCGCCTTCGGAACGACGCTGGTCGCGCTCGGGGTGATCGTGGTGGTGGCATCGGCGCTCGCCGCGGACTCGACGGCGGCGGCATCGGGCGCCCTCATCGGCGGTGGGCTCGCCGTCGGGGCGATCGTGGCACCGCGGCTGGTGGCAGCGACGGGTGCGGGCGAGAGAATCGAGCCGGGCGCGGGTTCGGTGCTCGCGTGTGTGGGCGCGCTCGTGCTGCTGGTGGTGGGGGCACTCGCGCCTTCTCTCGCGCGGCGACGGGCAGGGCGAGAGGAGGAATCCCCGCGCACCGCAGTTTCCACCGGCCGCTCCCGTTCGAACAGCACACCCCGCTCCACCCGTTCCGCCCGGGCACGCGCCGCGGCCGAGGCCGCCGCAGCGGCTCGCGCCCGCAGTACCCGTCGTCACGCCGTTGCCGGTGTCACCGCACTCGCGGCGGCACTGGTTCTCGCCGTCGGGGCGTTCCTTCCCCTGCTCGATGTGCCCGACGGCGCGCGCGAGCCGACCATCGCCGGGTCGACGCTGGTGGTCGTCGCCGCGGTGGTTCTCGCTGTGCTGTCGGTTCCGCTGTTGTTCTCCGAACTCGGCGCGGCCGTGCGTCCAGCGGTGGGGGCGTTCGTGGCGGCACCGATCATGGCGGCGCTGTCGGTGCTGCAGACCCTGGTGTTGGCGCTCGATCTGCCTGGTGTGCGGCCCGGCCTCGGCGCCGCCGTGATCGGCGCCGGGGCACTGATCGCGCTCGCCGCCGGGATCGCCGTGGCCGTGGCCGGCGCCGCCGAGCGGGACGACGTCGATACGACCCTCGTGGCGCCGCCCCCTCGGTGGGCGGGAGCACTCGCGTTCGCGGGCGCGGCCGCGGCTGTGGTCTCGCTCGTGCTGCCGGTCCACGCCGGTGGGGGTGTGCCCGAAGAATCGGTGACGTCGTACCCGTTCGGCTGGGACGAGTGGGGCCGGGTGATCGTCGCGGTGGCGATCGTGGTGGCCGTACTGATCGCCCGGCGAGCGCGCCCCGCGCGGGCCGTCGGGTTGCTGGTCGGCTGTGCACTGTGTGTACTGCTCCATCTCGCGCAGTGGCCCCTCACCGCGACGGCCCACAGTGCTGTTCGGCCGGGTCCCGGAGCCATCGCGGCGGTGCCCGCCGCGCTCCTTTTCGTGGCCGCGGCGATCGGCGCTCGACGTACTCGTGGGTAGCTTTCACGTCGGCATTCGCACCGCCCGGTGACATCAGACACAACAGGCCAGGGGGACCCTTGGGCGTCACGGGCGTGTGGCTACAGTCCCATGACGGACCCGCTCGCACACCTCGAGCGGGCGTCAACGCAGACGAGACGGTGAGCATATGGATCTCTTCGAATATCAGGCGAAGGAACTCTTCGCCAAGCACGAAGTACCGACGTCGGCCGGACGTGTCACGGACACGGTCGCCGGAGCAACGGAGATCGCCGAGGAAATCGGCAAGCCCGTGATGGTCAAGGCTCAGGTCAAGGTCGGGGGACGCGGGAAGGCCGGAGGCGTCAAGTACTCCGCGGACGTCGCTGCAGCCGCCGCCAACGCCGAAGCGATCCTCGGACTCGACATCAAGGGTCACGTGGTGAAGAAGCTTCTCGTCGCAGAGGCCTCCGACATCGCCGAGGAGTACTACATCTCCTTCCTGCTCGACCGCACCAACCGCACGTACCTGGCCATGTGCTCGGTCGAGGGTGGTGTGGAGATCGAGGTCACCGCCGAGGAGAACCCCGACGCGCTCGCCAAGATCCCGGTGGATGCCGTCACCGGCGTCGACCTCGCCCTCGCCCGCGAGATTGCCGTCGCCGGCAAGCTGCCCGCCGAGGTGCTCGACGCCGCAGCGGTGACGATCCAGAAGCTCTGGGAGGTGTTCATCTCCGAGGACGCGCTCCTGGTCGAGGTGAACCCGCTGGTACGCACCCCTGACGATCAGATCCTGGCCCTCGACGGCAAGGTCACCCTCGATGCCAACGCGGACTTCCGTCACCCCGGGCACGCCGAGTTCGAGGACGCCGACGCCGCCGACCCCCTCGAGGCCAAGGCCAAGGAGAACGACCTCAACTACGTCAAGCTCGACGGTGAGGTGGGCATCATCGGCAACGGTGCCGGTCTGGTGATGTCGACCCTCGACGTGGTCGCATACGCCGGTGAGAAGCACGGCGGAGTCAAGCCCGCCAACTTCCTCGACATCGGCGGCGGCGCCTCCGCCGAGGTGATGGCCGCCGGACTCGACGTGATCCTCGGCGACGACCAGGTCAAGAGCGTCTTCGTGAACGTCTTCGGCGGCATCACCGCGTGCGACGCCGTCGCCAACGGCATCGTCGGTGCCCTGAAGGTGCTCGGCGACAGCGCCACCAAGCCGCTCGTCGTGCGACTGGACGGCAACAAGGTCGACGAGGGCCGCAAGATCCTCGCCGACGCCGCGCACCCCCTGGTGACGCTGGCCGCAACCATGGACGAAGGCGCCGACAAGGCCGCCGAGCTGGCAGCGAAGTAGAGGGCAACAGAGCACATGTCGATCTTTCTGAACAAGAACAACAAGGTCATCGTCCAGGGCATCACCGGCGGCGAGGGCACCAAGCACACCGCTCTGATGCTCAAGGCCGGTACGCAGGTGGTCGGCGGCGTCAACGCACGCAAGGCCGGAACCACGGTCTCGCACACCGCTGCCGACGGGTCGGCCGTCGAGCTCCCGGTGTTCGGCACCGTCGCCGAGGCCATCGAGGCCACCGGTGCGGACGTCTCCATCGCCTTCGTGCCTCCGGCCTTCTCCAAGGACGCGATCATCGAGGCCATCGATGCCGAGATCCCCCTGCTGGTGGTCATCACCGAGGGAATTCCCGTGCAGGACAGCGCCTTCGCGTGGGCTTACAACAAGTCCAAGGGTGAGAAGACCCGCATCATCGGGCCCAACTGTCCCGGCATCATCACTCCGGGCGAGTCGCTGGTCGGCATCACCCCGGCCAACATCACCGGCAAGGGGCCGGTGGGCCTGGTGTCGAAGTCCGGCACGCTGACCTACCAGATGATGTACGAACTGCGTGACTTCGGGTTCTCCACCGCCATCGGCATCGGCGGCGACCCGGTGATCGGGACCACCCACATCGACGCCATCGCCGCGTTCGAGCAGGATCCCGAGACCGAGATCATCGTGATGATCGGTGAGATCGGCGGCGACGCCGAGGAGCGTGCCGCCGACTACATCAAGGCCAACGTCACCAAGCCCGTCGTCGGTTACGTGGCCGGGTTCACCGCGCCGGAGGGCAAGACCATGGGCCACGCCGGCGCCATCGTCTCCGGTTCCTCGGGTACCGCGCAGGCCAAGAAGGACGCGCTCGAAGCTGCCGGGGTGAAGGTCGGGAAGACCCCCTCGGAGACTGCGGCACTCGCGCGCGCGATCCTCGAGAAGAGATAGACCCGTCCCCGGACGCGGCCGACTGAGATCGACGTCTCAGTCGGCCGCTGCCGTGTGAGGGTTTACCGTCCAGAATGACCGGGTAAACCCGCGCGTACTTGCTGCATCGTTGCCTGACCTTGGCGCCGAGGTCAGGTCCGCTGCTCCACCGGCACGTGTGCCCGGTCGGGCGCATAGTTCGGAGGTTGCTGATGAACGTTCCACTCTGGGCCTGGTTCGCCGTTCTCGGCGTCATCCTGGCCATGCTCGCAATCGACCTGTTCGCCCATCGCGACGCCCACGTGATCAGTGTCCGCGAGGCCGCGGTGTGGTCGGCGATCTGGGTGGCCTTCGGCGTGGGCTTCGGCGTCGTCATCTGGGTGACGTCCGGGTCCGAGTTCGGCCAGCAGTACTTCGCCGGCTACCTCATCGAGAAGTCACTGGCCGTGGACAACGTCTTCGTCTGGGCGATCATCTTCACCTACTTCGCGGTGCCCCGTGAGTACCAGCACCGCGTCCTCTTCTACGGCGTCGTGGGTGCACTGATCTTCCGCGGTATCTTCATCGCCGCCGGCTCGGCCATCATCGCCAGCTTCGGGTGGATCCTCTACATCTTCGCGGTGTTCCTCGTGTTCACCGGTCTGCGCATGCTGCGTCAGCGCAACGAGCACCTCGATCCGGAGAAGTCCAAGACGCTCCAGCTGTTCCGTCGATACGTGCCGACCACCGACGCGTTCTACGGACAGAAGTTCCTCGTCCGCATCGGCGGGGCCGTGTTCGCCACCCCGCTGCTGGCGGTGCTGGTTCTGGTCGAGGTCACCGACATCGTGTTCGCCGTCGACTCGATCCCCGCGATCTTCGCCGTCACCGACGAGCCGTTCATCGTGTTCACGGCCAACGCCTTCGCGATCCTGGGCCTGCGCGCGATGTACTTCCTGCTCGCGGACCTCATGCATCGCTTCGTGTACCTCAAGGCGGGCCTGGCGCTGGTGCTCGTGTGGGTCGGCATCAAGATGGCGCTCAAGATCGACATCTACTACATCCCCACCACGATCTCCCTCGCGGTGATCGCCATCATCATCGGTGGGTCGATCTGGCTCAGCCTGCGCGCCACCCGTGGCCAGGACGGTCCGACGGATCCGATGGAAGGGAGAAAGGCACCCTTCCGGGTCGCCACGGCGGAGGAACTCGCGGCTGCGGAGCCACTGCTGCGCAAGCGCCGTCAGGTCGCCGACGCACCCGAGTAGCGTTGGGGTAGTTCACGTCACGGTGATTCCAACGGTGTTCCACCGGCGGGGTCACTAGTTGACTCGGGGCATGACCACTACCGAGAACCGCCCCGGCACCGCGAACTGGACCCCCGGCACCGCCAACTGGACCGAGGTCCCCACCACGCCCGAAGGATGGGTGCGTCGCGCCGCCGACGTCGCCGCCATCCTCTCCGTCGACGCCGTCGCCCGTGACCGCGCCACCGAACCGCCCACGCACGAGGTGACCCTGCTGAAGGAGTCGGGTCTGGTGACCCTGCTCGGGCCCGTCGAGCACGGTGGCGGGGGCCAGGACTGGACCACGGCGTACAAGGTGATCCGCACGGTCGCCACGGCCGACGGCTCCATCGGCCAGCTCCTCGGCTACCACCTGCTGTGGTCGTGGGCCGCGCGCCTGGTTGGCACGCGCGAGCAGATCGCCGCGGTGGAGGAAGCCGCGACCACAGGCAAGTGGTTCTACGGCGGTGCCGTGAACCCGCGTGATGCCGACGTGCGAGTGACCGACGAGGGCGACACCATCGTGTTCGACGGAGCCAAGTCCTTCTCCACCGGCAGCCGCATCTCCGACGTCACCGTTCTCGAGGGCGCGTTCGACGACGGCCGTCACGTGTTCGCCATCGTCCCCTCGAACATCGAGGGCCTGACGTTCCACGACGACTGGGACAACATCGGTCAGCGTCGCACCGAGAGTGGCAGCGTGACCATCGATTCGGTGCGCGTCGACTGGGCCAGTGCCGCGGGCTACGTGGACAAGGCATTCCAGCCTCGGGTGTACAACACGCTGAACGTGCCGATCATCCAGCTGGTGTTCGTCAACTTCTACCTCGGCATCGCTCGTGGCGCCCTCGGCACCGCCGCCGCGTACACCCAGTCGACGACACGGGCCTGGCTGCACAGCACCGTCGACAAGGCGATCGACGAGCCGTACATCATCGACATCTACGGCGACCTCACCAGCAAGCTCTGGGCCGTCGAGGCTCTCGCCGACGCGGTTGCCGTCGAGCAGCAGAGGATCCACGACAACGCGTGGGACGTCACCGAGGCCGAGCGTGGTGAGCACGAGGTGCGGGTCGCGGCTGTCAAGGCGCGCGCCGGCGAGGTGGCATTGGAGATCACCTCGACCATCTTCGAGGCCCTGGGCGCTCGTGCGACGGCCAGCAAGTACGGCTTCGACCGCTTCTGGCGCAACGTTCGTACCCACACCCTCCATGATCCGGTGGCCTACAAGCGTCGCGAGGTGGGCCGCTATGTGCTGACCGGCGAACTGCCCGAGCCCACCTGGTACTCCTGATCCCCCCGGTTCGCGGGGCGGGGACTCATCACACACGAGAGAGCAAGGTATGACCACCGAACGAATTTCCGACGAGATCAAGTTCGCCTATTGGGTTCCCAACGTCAGCGGCGGGCTCGTCACCAGCGACATCGAGCAGCGGACCGATTGGAACTACGAGTACAACAAGAAACTGGCGCAGACCGCGGAGAACAACGGATTCGAGTACGCGCTCAGTCAGGTCCGGTACGAGGCCAGTTACGGCGCGGAGTACCAGCACGAGTCCACCAGCTTCTCGCTCGCGCTGCTGCTGGCGACCGAGCGGTTGAAGGTGATCGCGGCCGTGCACCCGGGTCTCTGGCAGCCGGCTGTTCTGGCCAAGTTGGGCGCGACGGCCGACCACCTGTCGAACGGGCGCTTCGCGGTCAATGTGGTGAGCGGTTGGTTCAAGGACGAGTTCACCCACCTCGGTGAGCCCTGGCTCGAACACGACGAGCGGTACCGCCGAAGCGCGGAGTTCCTGCAGGTGCTGCGCAAGATCTGGACCGAGGACGATGTCGACTTCCGCGGCGACTTCTACCGGATTCACGATTTCACACTCAAGCCGAAGCCGCTCAACACTCCCGAGCGTCCGAACCCGGAGCTGTTCCAAGGCGGCAATTCCTCTGCGGCGCAGGAGAATGCGGGCCGGTACTCGGACTGGTACTTCTCCAACGGCAAGGATTACGACGGGGTCACCGAGCAGCTGGCCAACATTCGTCGCGTCGCGCGCGATCACCAGCGTGAGGTCAAGTTCGGTCTCAACGGCTTCATCATTGCCCGCGACACCGAGAAGGAGGCCCGCGACACCCTGCGGGAGATCATCGAGAAGGCCAACAAGCCTGCGGTCGAAGGCTTCCGGGGCGCCGTGCAGCAGGCCGGCAACTCCACGTCCGACAAGAAAGGAATGTGGTCGGACTCGAGCTTCGAGGATCTCGTGCAGTACAACGACGGGTTCCGTACGCAGCTCATCGGTACGCCCGAGCAGATCGCGGAGCGCATCGTGGCGTACCGCAGCCGCGGCGTCGATCTGATCCTGGGTGGGTTCCTGCACTTCCAGGAGGAGATCGAGTACTTCGGGGCCAGGGTGCTCCCGCTGGTACGTGAGCTCGAGGCCGCGCAGAGCGGTGAGCGTGAGCTGGTGGGCGTGCAGTAGAACCCACGGGCAGCGGGTGGGCTGCGAGGTGGACGGAGGAGACCGACGGGCGACGAACTCGTCGGTCTCCTCGTCGAGGTGTCCCGAGCACGGGTGCGGGATCTATCCGTAGTGTGGTCGCGGGGACCAGTGGCGGCGGGGGCCGCGAACCGACGACGAAGGACTGGACATGACCTACTCCACCGGGGATTCCTCGGGTTCGAGCAACTCTGGGAGCGCACGTGCGGACACCCCGCCCAACCAGAGTTCTGCCTACCCACCTGCGAGCGTCGCGCCGACCGTGAGCGTTGCCACCGTGGCGGCCCAGAAGCCGCCCGGCGCGCAGGAGCAGACGAGCAAGGCCGTCGGCATCGCGTCCTGGGCAGTGCTGGCGTTGGGGCTGGTCAACCTGCTGGTCGGATTCGCCCCGTTCGCCTCGGTCGGATCCTTCTCCTCCAGTTCGTTCGAAGCGGGCAACCCGCTGGCAGCCATCGGGTTGCTGCTCGCCGGTGGGTTGGTCGCCGGAGCGTCCCGACTGCCGCGCCAGAGCGCATCGCTACCCCTCGTGGCCGCGCTCTCGCTGGGCGGCTGGATAGTCATGATCTTCACCGCCACCAACCTCGGGGGCCCGAATGTGGAGGGCGTCGCCGGCCCGGATCTCGGTGCCGGTGCGATCGCACTGCTCATCTTCGGTTTCGTGCAGAGCGCACTTGCCGTCGGCGCTCTGTTGCTGGACTCCGGAGTGGTCAAGGCACCGGCGGCCAAGCCGGCGCCCCCGGCGCCCGCGTACGGGCAGCAGCAGTACGGATCGAATCCCTACGGCGGCTACGGCGGACAGAGTCAACCCGCCGCCTACAGCGGACAGAGTCAACCCGCCGCCTACCAGGGCGGATACGGCCAGCAGGCTCCCCAGAGCTACGGCCAGACGAGTCCCGGCCCGCAGGGTTACGGCCAGCAGGGTTACCCGCAGCAGGGTTACGGGCAGCAGGGTCAGCAGGGTTACGGCCAGCCCAGCTACGGCTCGTCCGCCCAGCCGTCCACGTCGTCGCCGTCAGCCGCGGCGCCGTCCACCCCGCAGGGTTCGGCGTCCCTGGGCTCGGCGTCACAACCCTCGGCGTCACAACCCTCGACTTCGCAGGGCTCGGCGCCGCAGGCGCCCGGTCAGGGGTACGCACCCCTGACCGGCGGCGCCTCCCCGTACGGCGCGCCGGCACAGACGCCCCCGGTGGCTCCGGCGCCGTCGGGATACCCCGTTCCGCCGCAGTACAGCAGCCCCACCCCGGGCGCACCGTACGGCGGTTCCGGATACGGCAGTTCGAGTTACGGCAACTACGGCAGCCCGTCGACGGCGGCGCCGGGTGTGAGTGCACCGACCACACCGGCCGACCCGTCGGCGCCGTCGCCGTACGCCAACCCCGGCCAGCCGACGGGCACGTCCAAGACGTCGGGTCCTGCGCACGCGGCACCGGAGTCGACGCCGTCGTACAAGCCGACCGCCTCGCCCACCCCATCCACCAGCACCGGGCGGGAGACGTCCGAGGAGCAGGGGCCGGGCCCGGGCACCCCACCCGCGAGCTGACAGTCGGGTCCACCCCTCGGCGCGCCTGACCGATCGGCGCCCCGGGGGGTGGAAACCTGTCAGCGGTGAGTGCTGTTCTGAACGAGGTATCGCGCAGCCGCAGCGGAACCCGCGCGTCCACTCGCGTCGGCCCGCCGCCCGAGCGCGCTCGTTCCCTGGTCACGGTCGCCTTCCTGCCGTCCTTGGTCCTCCTGGCCGTCGGGGCTCTCGCCGTGGGGGCAACCCTGGTGGCGGCGCGCAGCGACCTCGGCGGCACGGTCGCCGCCATCGCGTCGGTCTGGCTGGCCGCACACCAGGTTCAGTTGGGGATCAGCGGCGCCACGCTGGGCATCATGCCCCTGCTCCCGACGGTTCTGCTGATCGCGGCGGTCGCTCGTCGCACGGCCGGTGCACTGTCGGTGGAGAGCACTCGTCACGACGTCGTGTGGACCATCGGCGCTGCCCTGGGCGGACCGCTCACCGTCGCCGTGGTCATGATCGCGGTGGTCGAGGACGCGTCGTCGACCCTGTCGTTGTCGATCCCCAATCCTGCCGTGACGGTTGGTGTGGTGCTGCTGGTGCACGCCATCGGCACGGCCATCGGAGTGGTCCGCGGAACCTGGCCCGGTCTGCTGCACCATCTGCACGTGCCGCCCTGGCTCGTTCGCGCGTGCACCCCGGCCGCCGTGGGGGGGTCTGCGTTGGTGGCCGCCGGTGCGCTGGTGACGGTCGCGGCGCTGGTGGCGTCCTGGTCGCAGGTCGACGAGATTCTCGATTCGAGTGGTTCCACCGTCGATGCACTCGGCCTCACGCTCGTCTCGATTCTCTACCTGCCCAATGTGGTGGTCGGTGCGAGCGCCATGGTCACCGGCACGGTCGTGCAGGTCGGGTCGGCGTCGGTGTCGCTGTTCGCCACGACGGGCGGCCCAGTCCCGGCGTTGCCGATCCTGGCCGTACTGCCCGAGTCCGGACCGTCGGCGTGGTGGCCGGTGATGGCGGTGCTGCCGGCCGCCGCCGCGGTGCTGATGGGTGTTGTCAGTGCTCGCGTGACGCCCACAGCAGCCGACGCGGTTCGCGCCGCCGCGGTGGCATCGGTGCTGATCAGTGCCGGTTCGGTGATCGCCGCCCATGCGGCGGGCGGAGTGTTCGGCACATTCGGTCAACTCGGTCCCGACGCGCCGCTCCTCGGCGCGGTGTCGATGGGGTTCATGCTCGTCTTCGGGGTGCCGACGGCCTTTGCGATCGGTCGCCGCAGCCATCTCGACGAAACGAACGATGCCTGGTCCGAACCCTCCGCCGAGCCGACACTCGGCGAACCTCTGGCCCTGACCGCGAGCGAGTCGGACACTGCTTGTGAGGCGGACACTGCTCGTGAGGCGGACACTGCTGGTGAGGCGGACACCGTGGAGGAGGCAGAGAGCGGGCCGGATCAGAAGTCGGCCGCCGATGTTCCCGATGTGGTCGACGCCGAGGTGGTGGAGCTCGAGGGCACGGGGGTCGAGGGCACGGGGGTCGACAGCACCGGGGCCGAGCCCGGCGCCGACGGGCCCACCCGCGCCGACTAGTCTTGCCGCGAAGCCCCCCCACCGTTCAGGAGTAGCGCGCTGTCAGTTCCACGGACACCATTGCCGTCGACGGGCGCACCGTCGGCGCCCTCGGGTGACGGCGTCGCGCGGGTGGTGGTTCTGGTCTCCGGCGAGGGAACGTTGGCGCGGGCACTGATCGCAGCCGCAGCGGAGGCGAGTTACCCGGCGCGGGTGGTGGCAGTCGGCGCGGATCGAGTCTGTCCGGCCCTCGATCGCCTTCGGTGTGAGGGAGCGGCGCCCTTCCTGGTTGCCCTCGCCGATCATCGCGACCGCGATGCGTGGGATCGGGCGCTCACCGATCGGGTTGCTGCATTCGAGCCCGACCTGGTGGTGACCGCGGGTTTCATGCGGATTCTGGGCCCGGTGTTCCTGGAGAGGTTCGCCGGTCGCATCATCAACACCCATCCAGCGCTGCTGCCGTCCTTCCCCGGTGCACACGCGGTTGCCGACGCCCTGGCCCACGGGGTGAAGGTCACCGGCACGACAGTGCATCTGGTCGATTCCGGTGTCGACACCGGTCCCATTCTCGCGCAGCAGGCCGTACGCGTGCTCGACGGCGACGACGAGGCGAGCCTGCACGAACGTATCAAGGTGGTCGAGCGCGCTCTGCTTATCGATGTGGTCGCCGCCGTGGCCGCCCGAGGTGTTATCTCCGATGGACGAAAGGCCCAGATTCCCCATGAGCGTTGATGTCAAAGCGGTTCGCCGTGCGCTGGTGAGCGTGTACGACAAGACAGGATTGGTGGAGTTGGCCACCGGCTTGCATTCTGCCGGTGTGGAACTGGTGTCCACCGGCTCCACCGCATCGACCATCGCCGGTGCCGGCATCCCGGTGACCCGGGTCGAAGATCTCACGGGCTTCCCCGAGATGCTCGACGGCCGCGTCAAGACGCTCCATCCGCGTGTGCACGCCGGCATCCTGGCGGACACGCGAAAGCCCGAACACCTTGCGGCACTGGAAGAGCTGCAGCTGGCGGCGTTCGAGCTGGTTGTGGTCAACCTGTACCCGTTCACGGCGACGGTGGCCTCGGGCGCCTCCGACGACGAGTGCGTGGAGCAGATCGACATCGGTGGACCGTCCATGGTGCGGGCAGCGGCCAAGAATCATCCGTCCGTGGCGGTAGTGGTCGATCCGGCACGCTACGATGACGTCCTGCGTGCCGTCGGCGCTGGAGGCTTCACCCTCGCCGAGCGGATTTCCCTGGCTGCAACGGCTTTCGCGCATACGGCGTCCTACGATGTCGCGGTCGCATCGTGGATGGCTGCGTTGGCGGCGAGTCGTCAGGATTCGCCCGACGAGTTTCCGCAGTGGCGCGGTGCGACGTGGGAACGGTCCGCCGTCCTGCGCTACGGCGAGAATCCGCACCAGCCGGGTGCGCTCTACGTCGATCCCGGCGCTCCCGCCGGAATCGCGGGAGCCACTCAGCTCCACGGTAAAGAGATGTCCTACAACAACTTCACCGATGGCGACGCCGCGTGGCGAGCTGCGCACGACCACACCGATCCGTGCGTCGCGATCATCAAGCACGCCAACCCGTGCGGCATCGCGATCGCGCCGTCCGGATCGATCGCGTTGGCGCACAGCAAGGCCCACGCGTGCGATCCGGTGAGTGCCTACGGCGGTGTGATCGCCGCCAACCGCGAGGTCACGGTCGAGATGGCCGAGCAGGTCGCGGACATCTTCACCGAGGTCATCATTGCGCCGTCGTACGCCGATGGTGCTCTGGGTGTACTGACCCGCAAGAAGAACGTGCGCGTGCTGCAGGCCGCGCCGCCGGCGGCCACGAGCGAGGAGTTCAAGGAGATCTCCGGCGGTGTGCTCGTGCAGCGGCGCGACGCCCTCGATGCCGACGGTGACGACCCCGCCACCTGGACGCTCGCGGTCGGCGAGCCTGCGGACGACGCCACCTTGGCGGACCTGGCGTTCGCGTGGCGAGCGTGTCGGGCCGTGAAGTCCAACGCGATCCTGATCGCGGCCGACGGCGCATCGGTGGGTGTCGGCATGGGTCAGGTGAACCGCGTCGACTCCGCCCAGTTGGCGGTCACCCGCGCCGGTGACCGCGTGGCCGGGTCGGTGGCGGCGTCGGATGCCTTCTTCCCGTTCCCCGACGGGTTCCAGATCCTCGCGCGCGCGGGGGTGCGTGCCGTGGTGCAACCCGGCGGCTCCATCCGTGACGCCGAGGTGATCGACGCCGCCCGTGAGGCCGGGGTGACGATGTACCTCACGGGTTCACGTCACTTCGCCCACTGACCTCACCGGAAGATCAGAGCAGTTCCTCGATGTCCTTGGTGAGCTTCTCCGGCTTGGTGGTCGGTCCGTAGCGCTTGACCACCTTGCCCTCGCGGTCGACGAGGAACTTGGTGAAGTTCCAGTTGATCCGCCCGCCGAGCAGGCCGGACTTCTGATCGCGCAGCCACTGGTACAGCGGGTGCGAGTCGGAGCCGTTGACGTTGATCTTCTCGTGTAGCGGGAACGTGACGTCGTATCGCAGCGAGCAGAAGTTCTTGATCTCGTCGGCGTCGCCCGGTTCCTGGTGACCGAACTGATCGCACGGGAAGCCCAGGATCACCAGCCCCTTGTCCGCGTACTTCTTGTTCAGAGCCTCGAGGCCCTCGTATTGCGGGGTGAAGCCGCACTGCGACGCAGTGTTGACGATGAGCAGGGGCTTGCCGCGGTAGACGGACAGATCGACGGGTTCGCCGTCGATCGACGTGGCCGTGAAGTCGTACGCAGTGGTCATTGGTCATTCTCTCCACGAGGTCGGTGTTGTCTTGCTCGTTGGTTCGACGCCGATCGGCTCTTGGATCGCGATTCGCCCGGTGCGGCGCGTATCGGTGGTCCGGATCACAGGTGACTCCGAATAATTTTCATACGCTCACCACCAGACGATAAGGCAGACACATGACTGAACTGCAGAGCTCCACGCCGGCCGTTCGTTCCGTCGCGGTCGTCCGCGCGCCGGTGCCCGACCGCCCCTTCGCCGAACGGGTCAGCGCCGCCGAGCGTGCCATCCCCGTCGACGGCGCCCGAACCACCCGCACCCATGCCGGGGAGTCCATTGCCGACCGGCGCAACTGGATCGGCTACGTGCTGATCATGGCAGGTGTGGTGGCCCTGAGTCTCGGTCTGGTCGCCGCAGCGGGCGGGTTCGACGGATGGGTGCTGTTGTTGTTCCCGGCGACCGCAGCGCTCTTCGCATTCGGCATGGTCGCCGTGCTGATGGTTCGCGCCCGCGTCAAGAGGGTTGAGGGCCGGTCGCTGTTCGACCCCACCGGGCACTGACGCCCGCAGCGGCGGACGTCACACTCGGCCATCGGGTGTGGCGCCCGCCCGCGATGGACGGTTTCGTCCGGTCGGCTCGACTCACCATTTGAGCGCATTCACCGATCGTGTGAGTGCGAGCCGCGCACACCCAACGATGGACGGAGACGACATGACAGAGCTTCAGCAATCGCTCGCGCCCCAGCAGGGTGACTTCCCGAGGCAGGCGCAGGGCCCCACGCAGCCGGAGTTCACCCCGGCCCCGCTCCCGGCTCCGGCGATGACCGACGGTGCCGCCATCGCGGATCCGGAACTCGAGGTCGTGGACACTGCGCGCACCACGCGCACGCACGCCGGCGAAGCCATCGCCGACACCCGGAACTGGCTGGGCTACGTCCTCCTGGCGCTGGGACTCGCCTCTCTGGGGTTCGGGATCGTCGCAGCCGGTGACGGTTTCGGCGGGTGGTCCGCCATCCTGTTCCCCGCCGCCGCCGTGTTCCTCGTGGCCGGTGCGGTCTCGGTTGTGCTCGTGCGCAAGAAGGTCAAGAACGCCCGCGGCCTCGAGCTCACCGATCCCGTGGGCCACTAGCGTCGGTCGCCCGGTGCCCGGCCGTAGCGTCGGTCGGCCCGTGCCCGGCCGACGCGCCGGGCAGCGGGCTCGTACCGTGGAGGACATGACAGTGCCGCCGAACACCGACGCCCCGCCGACGACCTTGCCGACCACCCTCGGCGCACTGCGTGCGTCCGGACATCGATCGCGCTCGGTGAAGGCCGAGCTGCGTGAGAACCTCCTCGATGCCCTGCGCGAAGGCCGCGATCCGTGGCCGGGGATCCTCGGCTTCGAGGACACGGTCGTCCCCCAACTCGAACGCGCGCTGATCGCCGGACACGACGTGGTTCTGCTCGGTGAGCGTGGGCAGGGCAAGACGCGTCTGCTGCGCACGCTGGTCGGGTTGCTGGACGAGTGGACGCCGGTGATCGCGGGTTCCGAACTGGGCGAGCACCCGTACGAACCCATCACACCCGCATCGATCCGGCGGGCAGCCGAACTCGGCGACGACCTGCCCGTCGAGTGGCGCCACCGCAGTGAGCGGTACTCGGAGAAGCTGGCGACCCCGGACACCTCCGTCGCCGACCTGGTCGGTGACGTCGACCCGGTGAAGGTGGCGCAAGGTCGCAGTCTGGGGGACCCGGAGACCATCCACTTCGGCCTGGTCCCGCGCACCCACCGCGGGATCGTGGCCATCAACGAGCTGCCCGATCTCGCCGAGCGTATTCAGGTGTCGCTGCTGAACGTGATGGAGGAACGCGACATTCAGATTCGTGGCTACACCATCCGCCTACCCCTGGACGTGTTGCTCGTCGCCAGCGCGAACCCGGAGGACTACACCAATCGCGGCCGCATCATCACCCCGCTCAAGGATCGCTTCGGCGCCGAGATCCGCACCCACTACCCGATTGCGCTCGAGTCCGAGATCGCCGTCATCGAACAGGAGGCCGACCTCACCGCGACCGTCCCCGCGCACGTCTTGGAAGTTCTGGCGCGGTTCACGCGTCTACTGCGCGAATCAGGATCGGTCGATCAACGGTCCGGGGTGTCTGCACGATTCGCCGTCGCCGCGGCCGAAACCGTCGGTGCCGCCGCAACGCACCGCGCCGCCGTGCTGGGGGAGGACTGCGCCGTCGCCCGCCCGGTGGATCTGGGCACCGTCGTCGACGTCCTGCGCGGGAAGATCGAGTTCGAGTCGGGTGAGGAGGGCCGCGAGATCGAAATTCTCGAGCATCTGCTGCGACGAGCGACGGCCGACACCGCCCGCGAGCGGCTTGGCGGCATCGACCTCGGTGCCCTCGTCACCGCCGTCGAGAGCGGTGAGCCGATCGTCACGGGCGACCGTGTCACCGCCGCAGCACTTCTGGGCGCACTGCCGGACGCGCCCGCACTGGCGGCGGTGTACGAGAGGCTGGGTGCGCAGTCCGACGGTGAGAAGGCCTCCGCCGCCGAACTGGCCCTCGAGGGGCTCTATCTCGCACGTCGACTGGCCAAGGACACCGGTGACGACGGGCAGACGGTGTACAGCTGATGCGCAACGCCCGCTACGGCCCGTACGACGGTGGACCCGACCCGCTGGCCCCACCCGTCGATCTTCGTGAGGCCCTCGAAGCGATCGGGCAGGACGTGCTCGAGGGAGCCTCGCCTCGCCGCGCTCTGCAGGAGATGCTGCGGCGCGGGACGCAGAACATGCGCGGGCTCGACGATCTGGCTGCGCAGGCCGCCCGGCGTCGCCGAGAGTTGTTGAAGCGCAAGAATCTCGACGGGACCCTGCAGGAAGTGCGCGAGCTGCTCGACCGCGCGGTGCTCGAGGAGCGCAAGGCGCTGGCGCGGGCGCTCGACGACGACGCGCGCTTCGCCGAGATGCAGTTGGCGGAACTGCCGCCGTCCACCGCGCAGGCGGTGCAGGAACTGTCGAACTACGACTGGCGTAGTGCGCAGGCGCGCGAGGATTTCGAGAAGATCAAGGATCTGCTCGGCCGCGAGGTCCTCGACCAGCGGTTCAAGGGCATGAAGCAGGCCCTCGAGGGTGCGACCGACGCCGATCGTGCCGCCGTCGCCGAGATGCTCTCCGACCTCAACGACCTGCTCGACGCCCACGCTCGCGGCGAGGACACCGACGAGCAGTTCCGGCAGTTCATGGACAAGCACGGGCAGCACTTCCCGGAGAACCCGCAGAACATCGACGAGTTGATCGACTCACTGGCGCAGCGCGCCGCGGCCGCGCAGCGACTGCGCAACTCGCTCAGCCCGGAGCAACGCGCCGAGCTCGACGCGTTGGCGCAGCAGGCATTCGGCAGTCCCGAACTGATGAACCAGTTGGCCCGGCTCGATGCCAACCTGCAGGCAGCGCGACCCGGGGAGGACTGGACGGGCTCGCAGAACTTCCGCGGTCAGGAGGGCATGGGCCTCGGTGACGGAACCGGGGTGCTGCAGGACATCGCCGAGCTCGAGGAACTCGGCGACCAGCTCTCGCAGCAGTACAACGGGGCGGCCCTCGACGACCTCGACACCGAGAAGTTGTTGCGGCAGTTGGGACCGCAGGCCGCGGCCGATGCGAAGGCGCTGGCGGACCTGGAGAAGGCGCTGCAGCAGCAGGGTCTGTTCGAGAAGGGTGCGGACGGGCAGTGGCGCCTGTCACCGAAGGCCATGCGGCAACTCGGGCAGTCGGCGCTGCGCGATGTGGCGGGTTCGATGACCTCGCGACGGGGCGAACGGGAGACCCGCCGGGCCGGCGCCATGGGTGAGCCGACCGGCGCTTCGCGTGCATGGGAGTTCGGTGACACCGAACCATGGGACGTGGTGCGCACCATCAACAACGCCGTGTTGCGCACGGCGGCAACGGGTTCGCAGCTGCCGGTGCGCCTCGCGGTAAGCGACGTCGAGATCACCGAGACCGAGCAGCGCGCGCAGGCCGTGGTGGCCCTGTTGGTGGACACGTCGTTCTCGATGGTGATGGAGGGCCGGTGGGTGCCCATGAAGCGCACCGCCCTGGCGCTGAACCATCTCGTGAGCACCCGATTCCGCGGTGACGACCTGCAGATGATCGGATTCGGCCGGTACGCACAGACTCTGACGCCGTCGGAGCTGGCGGGGTTGGACGGCGCCTGGGACCAGGGCACCAACCTCCATCACGCGCTCATCCTCGCCATTCGGCACCTGCGCCGAAA
Source organism: Rhodococcus sp. AZ1 (assembly GCF_054979605.1). NCBI lineage: Bacteria > Bacillati > Actinomycetota > Actinomycetes > Mycobacteriales > Nocardiaceae > Rhodococcus > Rhodococcus sp. AZ1. The sequence continues at coordinate 176,630 of NZ_JBUEQF010000007.1, read as the reverse complement.
CCCCAACGCCCAGCCCGTGGTTCTCATCGTCACCGACGGCGAGCCAACCGCCCACCTCGAGCCCGACGGGCATGCGTACTTCGACTACCCGCCCAGCCGGCGCACCCTGGGCCTGACCGTGCGTGAACTGGACACCCTGGCCAAGCTCGGCGCGCAGGTGAGCATCTTCCGCCTCGGCGACGACCCCGGGCTCGCACGCGTGGTGGACCGCATGGCCGAACACGTCGGTGGCCGCGTCATCGCCCCCGACCTCGAGGGTCTCGGGGCCGCGGTGGTGAGCAACTACCTGCGCGCCCGGCGCCGGCGCTGAGGCTCCCTGCTTTCTGTACCCAATGTGACATTTGGTCAGCCCTGCTGACCAAATGTCACATTGGGTACAGGAGTCCGGGCCCGGCTACATGCCGTTGAGCACCTGGCGGTCACCGACGGGGGCGGAGAGTTGCATCTCCATGGTGGCGAAGACGGCGATCATGATGCACGCCTTGCCCTGCGCGGAGGGCAGTTCGCCGGTGCGCAGGGCGATGGTGACGGTGGTCGGTGTCTCGGTGACGGTGGCGTTGGCGCCGTAGCACTCGGGGGATCCGGTGACGAAGTGGATCGCGATGCGGTTGTCGTCGAGTTCACTCCACGATTCGAACGGTGTGGATTGTGAGCGCAACAGGGTTGGCGTCGCGGTGACGAGAGTGCCGACGTCGTCGGCAGGGACCTTGGTGGGAACGGGCGGGCGACCGGGTTCGGGTACGAGGTCGGTGGTGGAGGCGTCCGTGGCGATGTCCGCACGGTCGTTCGCGTCGCCGTCCGCTGTCCCGCACCCGGTGAGGGTGAGGATCAGCAGCATGCCCAACGCGAGCAACCTCATGCTTTCCAACGTAGACCGATTGGGTGGCCACGCGCCGTAACTGCTGGTCGCAGGCCCGCTCCCACCGCGTTCTCAGCGGCTGGCGATGAACGGCAGCAGCGCCATTTCCCTCGCATTCTTCACGGCCGTGGCGATCTGGCGTTGCTGCTGGGGTGTCACGCCCGTGACGCGTCGACTGCGAATCTTCCCGCGATCGGAGATGAACTGCCGCAGCAGAGTGATGTCCTTGTAGTCCACGGATTCGACGCCCGCGGTGACCAGGGGATTGCGCTTGGGCTTGCGGGGAGCGTCGGGCCGCAGCTTCTTCCCGGGTGTGCGCTTGGTTGCCACGGCCGTCACCAACTCGACTTGTGGACGCCGGGCAGTTCGCCGCGGTGGGCCATCTCGCGGACGCGAATGCGGGAGAGCCCGAACTTGCGGAGGTGGCCGCGGGGGCGACCGTCGGCGGCGTCGCGGTTGCGCAGCCGCACCGGGGACGAGTCGCGGGGCAGGCGTGAGAGGGCGGCGACAGCCTCGGCTCGCGCCTGCGGCGTCGTGGCCGGGCTGGAGATGGTGGCCTTGAGTTCGGCGCGGCGCTCGGCGTACCGGGCAACCACCTCGCGGCGCTGCTCGTTGCGGACCACCTTGGATTTCTTGGCCATCAGCGCTCCTCCCGGAAGTCGACGTGCCGACGCACGACGGGGTCGTATTTCTTCATCACCAATCGGTCTGGGTCGTTGCGTCGGTTCTTGCGGGTGACGTACGTGTACCCGGTTCCCGCAGTGGATTTGAGCTTGATGATGGGTCGGACGTCGGTGCTCTTGCCCATCAGATCTTCTCCCCGCGGGCGCGGATGCGAGCGACGACGGCGTCGATGCCGTCACGGTCGATGGTCTTGATCCCCTTCGTGCTGACGGTCAGGGTGATGCGCCGACCCTCACTGGGCACGTAGTACGTCTTCTTCTGAATGTTCGGGTTCCACCGTCGACTCGTTCGCACGTGCGAGTGCGAGACGGACTTGCCGAAGCCTGGGCTTCGACCGGTGACCTGGCAGTGCGCGGACAACGCGAGCTCCTTCTCCGTTCGAGTATGACAATCGTTTTCGACAACGATGCTTCGAAACTGTACGCTCGAAACCCGGCTCATGAAAATCGTTGTCGAATAGCCGATGCTGTCGAAAGGTCGCCACGCTCGATGAAGACTCCCGTCGTACTGGTCTGCGGATGGCAGGGCCCGGTCCGTGAGGTCGCCCACTCCCATCTGTCCGAAGGCACCGTGGTGGTGCACCACGACCTCTCCACCGTCGGCGAGGGCGTCGTCCGTCGCACGCTCTCCACCGCCGCCGGCGACCGCGAAACCGTCCTCGAACTCGCCCACGGGTGCATCTCGTGCACCCTGCGCGAAGACCTGATGCCGTTGCTGCGCAAGCTGTCCCAGTCCAGTTCCGTCGATCGGATCGTGCTGCACCTCGACCGCGAACTCGAACCCGACGCACTGTGCTGGGCCATCGACCACGTGGTGGTGGCCGGCCTGAACGGCCGCGTCGACGCGCCGGCCGGGTTCGACGTCGAGGTGGTGCGGGTGATCGCGTGCCTGGACGCGCAGTCCTGGCTGGCCGACGCCACCGGCGACGACGCTCTCGACGACGACCCGGCGGGCGACGACCGAACCGTCGCGCAGATCGTGGTCGGGCAGGTCGAGTGTGCGGATGTCCTCGTGGTCACCGACTCCGGATCCGATCCGTGGACACGCGCGCGCACGATGGCCGTGCTCGCTCGGCTGTCGCCGGGTTCGGACATCTGTATCGACCGCCTCCCGGACATGCCGCTCGCGCTGCGTCCCCGCCGGGTGATCCCCGACGCGCACTCGCCCCTGCTCGACGGGCAACCACCGCTGTCGGCCGAGTGCGGCGTCTCGATCGTCGAGTTCTCCGCCACCCGGCCGTTCCACCCGCAGCGGCTGCACGAGGCCATCGACGTACTGCTCGAAGGAGTAGTTCGATCACGTGGACGTGCCTGGGTGGCAACGCAACCCGACGACGCGCTGTGGCTCGAGTCGGCGGGCGGTGGCCTGCGCGTCGCGAGCGCCGGACGGTGGCTCGCCGCGATGACCCCGGCCGAGTACGACGCCGAATCGCCCACTCGCCGTGCGCTCGCCGCGCTGCGGTGGCATCCCGAGTACGGCGACCGCGACACCTCCATCGTGGTGCTGGTGCACGAGGCCGACCCCAGCGAGATCGACCGGGCCCTGACGTGGGCGCTGGTGACCGACGACGAACTGGCGGCCCCACACACCTGGTCCGACTGGGACGACCCGTTCGGGGAGTACCACGAAGACCCCTGCGAGAGCACGCAACCGGAGACAGCAACAGTGACCGATCGAGAGGCACGAGAATGAAGCAGGGCATCCACCCCGACTACCACCCGGTGGTGTTCCAGGACGCGAGTTCGGGCACCACCTTCCTCACCCGCTCGACGGTGACCAGCGATCGCACCATCGAACTCGACGGGGTCACCTACCCGCTCGTGGTCGTCGACGTCACCAGCGAGACCCACCCCTTCTGGACCGGCGCCGCCCGCGTGATGGACACCGCCGGGCGAGTGGAGAAGTTCGAACGCAAGTACGGCAAGAGGCGCTGACATGGCTGTTCCCAAGCGCAAGATGTCCCGGTCCAACACGCGCAGCCGACGCGCGCAGTGGAAGGCGGTCGCGCCCGACCTCGTCGAGGTGCGTGTCGACGGTGTCGTCCACAAGGTCCCGCGTCGACTGGTCAAGGCTGTGCGACTAGGTCTCTACGATCCGGCGGGCTAGCACCTGCTGTCGGACCGGGGCCCTATAGTTCGGCGTATGACGACTCTTCTGAGGTTGGCGGTTGCACTCGTCGCGTCCGTCCTCACGCTTGCCGTAGTACCGCCGCTGACGGCGTCGGCAGCACCGGACTCGACGGTGTGGCTGTGCCGCCCCGGAGCGCCGGGAGACCCGTGCGGGGGCGGCACACAGGCGCCGGTGGACTGTTTCTACGTGTACCCGACGGCCTCGCTGCAGCAGAGTGTGAACGCCGATCTCTCGATCGGCCCCGAGTTGACCTTCGCCGCCTCCACCCAGGCGCGCCCGTTCGACGGCGTGTGCAACGTGTGGGCGCCGGTGTATCGGCAGAGCACGCTGCGGACCCTCTTCGCGGGCAGTCCGCAGGATCGTCAGGCGGCGTCGGCGCTGGCCTACAGCGACGTCGAGCGGGCCTGGACCGACTACCTCGCCAACCACAACAACGGCCGCGGGGTGGTGCTGATCGGGCACTCGCAGGGCACGCGCATGCTCGCTACCCTGCTGCGCGATCGCATCGGCGGCGCACCCGCGGAGAAGGCGCGCGTGATCTCGGCGTTGCTGATCGGGCTACCGCTGCGTCCGGCCGACGTGCCGTCGATGAGCCCGTGCACCGACGCGGCGCAGATCGGCTGCTTCCTCGCCTACTCCACGTTCTCGGCGACCCCTCCGCCGAACAGTCGATTCGGTGGACCGGGTGTGGTGTGCACCAACCCGGCTTCGCTCGGCCGCAACGATCGGGTGCCGGTCCGGGGACCCGTTCCCGGCTCGCAGCAGTTCACGGCGCAGTGCACACCCGACAACGTGCTGCTGGTCACCGGCGGTATCGCACCCGCACTGCCGGCGCTGCCCACTCCCGACTGGGGGTTGCACCTGCTCGACATCAACATCGCCCAGGACGATCTGGTGGGCATCGTCGCGGCGCAGAGCAGGGCATATCGGGCGCTGCCTCGCTAGCATGACCGGATGAACGTCGAGGTCACCCTTCTCCCCGGTATCGGAGTCCGCAAGGAGTTCGTCACAGCGGCCGGGCGCCGCATCGGGGTGATCGTGTGCCGCGACGGCCACAACGAGCTGATCGTCTCCGACAGGGACGATCCCGACGCCACCGCGGAGTCGGTGGCCCTCACCAACGAGGAGGCCGCGTCCCTCGGCAACCTGCTCGGGGCGCCGCAACTGGTGGCCCAGCTCGCCGAGGAGCACCGCGACCTGCCCGGCATCAACACCCGCCAACTGCCCATTGCCGGCGGATCACGCTTCGACGGTGCGGTGCTCGGCGACACCGAGATGCGCACACGGACCGGTGTGTCCGTGGTCGCGGTGATGCGTGCGGGTCAGGTTCAGCCTTCGCCGAGCCCGCAATTCACACTCACCGCCGGCGATCTCCTCGTCGCCGTCGGCACCTCGGACGGTCTGGACGCCGCGGCCAAGATTCTCGGGGGCTGATCGCCGGTGGGGGAGACCGCGCTCGCGCTCACCGAACTGGGTGCGGTGTTCTTCGTTCTCGGGTTGCTCGCGCGCGTAGCAGGGAGGATCGGCATCTCGCCGATCCCGTTCTATCTCCTCGGTGGTCTCGCCTTCGGTGAGGGAGGGCTCATCGCCCTCGACGGGATCGACGAGTTCTCGCATCTCGCCGCCGAGATCGGCGTGGTACTGCTGTTGCTTCTGCTGGGACTCGAGTACACGGCGAACGAGCTGGTCACCGGCCTGCGAACGTCGTGGATGGCCGGAGTGCTGGACCTGGTGCTCAACTTCGCGCCGGGTGCCATCGCGGCACTGGTGCTCGGCTGGGGGTCGGTGGGTGCTCTGGTACTGGGCGGGGTCACCTACATCTCGTCGTCGGGCATCGTGGCCAAGGTTCTCACCGACCTCGGTCGGCTCGGCAACCGCGAGACCCCGGTGGTGCTCTCGATCCTGGTGATCGAGGACCTCGCCATGGCGGCGTACCTGCCGATCCTCACCACCGTGCTGGCCGGGGTCAGCTTCCTCGGTGGGCTCGAGGCCGTCGGGATCGCGCTGGCGCTGGTGTCGGTGGTGCTTCTCGCGGCGCTGCGTTACGGCCACGTGGTCTCCAAGCTGGTCGACGGGCCGGATCGGGAGGTGGTGCTGCTGAAGGTGCTCGGATCGGCGCTGCTGGTGGCGGGGGTGGCCGCGGAGTTCCAGGTCTCGGCGGCCGTGGGTGCGTTCCTGCTGGGCATCGCGGTGTCGGGGTCGACGGCGCTGACCGCGACCCGTGTTCTCGAACCGTTGCGTGATCTGTTCGCGGCCCTGTTCTTCGTGGTGTTCGGGTTCAACACCGATCCGCGCACCATTCCACCGGTGATCGGGTACGCGCTGGTGCTCGCGGGTGTCACCGCGGCCACGAAGATGGTCACCGGAATGTGGGCCGCGCGCCGAGCCGGGATCGGCCGTATGGGCCGTGTACGCGCCGGCGCAGCTCTGGTTGCGCGAGGCGAGTTCTCGATCGTGATCGCGGGTCTGGCACTGGCCGCCGGTGCGGTGAGCGCCGAGTTGACCGCGCTCGCCACCGCCTATGTGCTGCTGATGGCCGTCCTCGGACCCATCGCCGCACGCGTGGCCGAACCGATCACGAAATCACTGACTGCGCGCATGGTTCGTGCGTGACCCGGTCGGCCGACTGATCGGTCGTCGGCGTGATCGGTCACCGGATCACAGAGCGCTGCCGGCCTTCCACTGATCCCACGGCACACTCCAGTCGCCGTTCTGCCACTGCTGCAGCGGGGCGCCCCCGGTGTTGCGCACCTCCACCACGTCACCCGGCACGGCGAAGTTGTAGAACCACTGCGCGTTGTCGGCGTTGAGGTTCAGGCAGCCGTGGCTGGTGTTGGTGTTGCCCTGCGCCCACACCGTGGAGTCGAGTTCGTGGAGGTAGATCCCGTCGGTGCTGATGCGGGTGGCGTAGTTGATCGACTCCTTGTAGCCCAGCCGCGAATTGACCGGAAGCCCGAACGTGGAGGAGTCCATGATCACCGGGTTGGCCTTGTCGAGCACGGTGTAGATGCCGGGCTGCGTCCAGAAGGAGATGGTGGTGTTGCCGACCTGCTCGGTGCCGCCCATGCCCATCGACGTGGGCATGGTGCGTACGAGGTTGCCGTTGGAGTACACCTCGACCTGCTTGGTGTTGTCGTCGGCGATCGAGATGTGCGCGTCGCCGATGGTGAAGGACACGGTGGCGTCGGCCTGCCCGAAGAGGCCGGGGCTGACCTCCTTGCCGTACACGTCGGCGGTCACGGTGACCTTGGTGCCGGGCGCGTAGTAGTTCTGCGGGCGCCAGTGCACGTTCTGATCGTCGGCCCAGTACCAGGAACCCTCGACGGGAGGGACGGTCTGCACCGCCAGTGTGCGCTGGGCAGCGGCGCGATCGGTGATGGGCTCGTCGAAATGCACCACCGGCACGATGCCCACACCGAAGGTGCCGCCGTCGGCCAACAATCCGCCGCCCGTGGTGGTGAACGACGGCATGGTCTGGTTGCCGGGGGTCACGGTGGTGAAGGTCGACGTCTGGCTCACCGGCTTGCGATCGGCGCCGACGGCGTTCGCCACGAGGGTGTAGCTCTTGCCGTAGCCGAGGGGAACGCTGGGCTTCCACGACAGCTTGTCCGGGGTCATCACCCCGTCCACCACCGTGCCCTCGTCGTTGGTGAGAGTGACCGAGTCCAGCGTGCCATCGGCCACCGTCACGCTGATGGGTGCGAGCGGATTCACACTCTCGGCGCCGCCGGCGGGGGTGATGGTCAACGTCGCCGCGGGAATCGGTGCCGCGGAGGAACTGGTCGCCGAGTTCGAGGACGCGGAGCCCGAGGTACCGATGGTGCAGGCCGCCAGTAGGGCCACGACGGCGGCCATGACGATCCACAGCGGAGAACGCCTGATCAGGCGATGCAACATGATGGTGGTACTCCAGATTCGCTACACAGGGACATTCGCTACACAGGACCAGATTCGCTGGGCGGGGTCGATTCGCTGGACAGGGTCGATTCGCAGGGGTGGGCCCAGACGCGGACCCACCGGTACAGGTTAGTCAACCATCACGACAACCGCCGACTCCAGTTGTTTCGGCGCGGTAATCGATTGTGTTCGCAGTAGGGGCTGGCCCCCGGGTGTTCGCGCAGCCGCCAACTAGCCGAACACGGCCTGATACGCGGCGTCGGTAGCGCCCGCCATCGTATCCAGCCCTGCCTGGCCCCGGGCGTTGCCGTACACGTACACCGTGGCCTGCGGTCCGCCCCGGCGACACTGCGAGGTGTACATCGATTCTGGATCGGGGGTCGATGTCGGGGAGGAACCCTCGATCTGGGCAATGCACTCGGTCTGTCCCCGGGTGATCAGTCGGGTGCTGGGCGCGTTGCCGAGATCTACTGGATCGACATCTTCACCCCAGGTCAGGCCCGGTGTCGTGGAGCGAACGGCAACGACCGTGACGGGGTAGGACAGGTCGCTGTCGACGTAGCCGCCCACCGCGACCCCGGCGCCGGGGAATGCGCGCTCGAACTCGGCTCGCGTGCGGTCGCGGGTGCGGTCGACCCGGTCCAGCACTGTCGACGCGCCATCGGGATTGATCTCGCGCATCACCGCCGCGTAGTCCTTGACCGGACCGAGTGTCTCGGGCAGGTCGATTGCGCGCTCGTCCCGCTCCGACGGCGCGCTCGCCGAGGACGAGGAGAGTGAGAGCACGGAGGTTGCCGCGAGGATCGCCACCACGACGAGCGTGGCCACCACGCCGAGAACGAGCCCGATCAGCAGTCGAGCCGTGCCGCGTGAGGTGGGAGGCGGCTCAGACGGGGGCGGCAGGTAGCCGGGATGTGGCTGCTGGGACACGGGTGGTCTCCTCGATGGGAACGAACGGAGCTGCTGAGGGAAGGTAACAGGCCGATCAGTATGCCCAAGTCGCACCCGCCGGGAGCGTGGTTTCGCGGCGGTCCCCGCGGGCAGAGCCCATCGGATGTGACAGCGTGGCACCGTGCCCTTCCCGGACGGCCCGATGTTCGCGCTGCTGCTCGCCGGTGCCGCCGTCGCGGGCTGGATCGACGCGGTGATCGGCGGCGGCGGACTGGTCTTGCTGCCGCTACTGCTGATCGCCTTTCCCGGCGCCGGGACCGCGCTGGCGCTGGGCACCAACAAGCTCACCGCCATCTGGGGCACCGGCACCGCCGCGGCGCTCTACGCGCGGTCGGTCGAGGTTCCCGGAAGGATTGCGCTGCTGAGCATCCCGCTGGCCTTCGCCGGGGCGAGCGTGGGCGCACTCTCGGCGTCGCTGATCGATTCCGATGTGCTGCGACCGACCGTGATCGTGCTGATGATCGCCGCAGGGGTGTTCGTGACCGCTCGACCATCGTTCGGTAGCGGCTCGGGGGCGCCGGTCTCGCGTGCCCGCATGCTCGTCGCGGCGGCAGCATTCGCCACGATCGGGTTCTACGACGGCATCTTCGGCCCCGGCACGGGGATGTTCCTGATCATCGCCCTCACGGCAATCCTGTCCCGGACGTTCCTCGAGAGCGCCGCCCTGGCCAAGGTCGCCAACACCGCCACCAACGCCGGCGCTCTGCTGGTGTTCGGACTCCACGGGCAGGTGTTCTGGGCGCTTGGCGTACTGCTGGCGGTGGCCAACATCGCCGGGTCGGTGCTCGGGACCCGACTGGTGCTGGCCCGTGGCTCCGGGCTCGTGCGTTACGCCCTGCTCGCGGTGGTGATCGTGATGAGCATCAAGCTCACCTACGACCAGTTCCGCTGAACCTCAACTCCAGAAGCGCCTCGGCTCCCGAAACGACTCGGCTCCGGACGAACCTCAGCTCCGGACGAACCTCAGCTCTCGAAGCGACTGATGTCGCGCACCGCCCCGCGATCGGCGGAGACGGCCATCAGCGCGTACGCGCGCAGCGCCGTGGAGACCTCGCGCACCCGGTTCGCCGGCTTGTACACCCCACCGAGGGCGGCGCGGCGTTCGGCGAGCACCTCGTCGGGCACGTCCAGGGTGAGGGTGCGGTTCGGCACGTCGATGCGCACGATGTCGCCCGTCTCGACCAGCGCGATGGTGCCGCCGGCCGCCGCCTCGGGGGAGACGTGGCCGATCGACAGGCCCGAGGTACCCCCGGAGAACCGGCCGTCGGTGACCAGGGCGCAGGTCTTGCCCAGTCCACGGCCCTTGAGGAATGCGGTGGGGTAGAGCATCTCCTGCATACCGGGGCCACCGCGCGGTCCCTCGTAGCGGATCACCACCACGTCGCCCGGCTGCACTCGGTTGTTCAGGATTGCCTCCACGGCGTCGTCCTGCGACTCCACCACCACGGCGGGCCCGGAGAAGGTGAGGATCGACTCGTCGATGCCCGCGGTCTTGACCACGCAGCCGTCGACCGAGAGATTGCCGCGCAGCACCGCCAGGCCACCGTCGGTGGAGTACGCATGCTCGACGGAGTGGATGCAGCCGTTCTCGGCGTCGAGGTCCAGATCGTGCCAGCGTTCGGACTGGCTGAACGCGGTCGACGAGCGCTTGCACCCCGGCGCTGCGTGGTACATCTCCACGGCCTCCGGCGAGGGCGAGCCGCCGCGAACGTCCCAGGTCTTGAGCCACTCGGCGAGGGAGTCGCTGTGCACCGAATGCACGCTCTCGTCGAGCAGTCCGGCGCGGAACAACTCGCCCAGAATCGCGGGGATTCCCCCGGCGCGGTGCACGTCCTCCATCAGGTACACCCCGTTGGGGGCCACCTTGGTCAGGCACGGAACCTGCTTGGAGCGTTCCTCGATGTCGTGCAGTGTGTAGTCCAGTTCGGCCTCGTGCGCGGCAGCGAGCAGATGCAGGATCGTGTTGGTGGAGCCGCCCATCGCAATGTCGAGGCTCATCGCGTTGTCGAACGCCGAGCGGTTGGCGATGCTGCGGGGGAGCACCGAGTCGTCGTCGCCGTCGTAGTAGCGCTTCGCGATGTCGACCACGGTGCGGCCGGCGTCCTGGTAGAGCTTCTTGCGTGCGGTGTGGGTGGCCAGGATCGAGCCGTTGCCCGGCAGCGCCAGTCCGAGCGCCTCGGTGAGGCAGTTCATAGAGTTGGCGGTGAACATCCCCGAGCACGATCCGCAGGTGGGGCAGGCCGCCTCCTCGATGCGGCTGATGTCCTCGTCGGAGACGTCGGTGGCGACGGCGTCGGCGATGGCCGAGACCAGGTTCAGGCGCGTGCGCACGGTGCCGTCGACGAGCACCGCGGTGCCGCCCTCCATCGGCCCCCCGGAGACGAACACCGTGGGGATGTTCAGTCGCAGCGCGGCCATGAGCATGCCGGGAGTGATCTTGTCGCAGTTGGAGATACAGATCAGAGCGTCGGCGCAGTGCGCGTTGACCATGTACTCCACGGAGTCGGCGATCAGATCCCGCGAGGGCAGCGAGTACAGCATGCCGCCATGGCCCATGGCGATGCCGTCGTCGACGGCGATGGTGTTGAACTCGCGGGCGATCCCGCCGGCGGCGTGGATGGCCTCGGAGACGATGCGGCCCACCGGCTGCAGGTGGGTGTGGCCGGGCACGAACTCGGTGAAGCTGTTGGCGACGGCGATGATCGGCTTGCCGAAGTCCTCGCGGGCGACGCCGGCGGCGCGCAGGAGTGCGCGAGCGCCGGCCATGTTGCGGCCGTGGGTGACCGTGCGTGATCTCAGTTCGGGCATGGCATCCACTATCCCCTGATCAGCGCTTCGGCGGAAGACGCCCCCGGTGCTAGTGGTGGCACTACTACCCTGACGGGGTGGACTCCACCGCACAGCGCCGCAGCGAACTCGGAGATTTCCTGCGCGGCCGACGCCAGCGGCTGGTGCGGGCCGACGCCGGACTCGGCCCGGTGGGCCGCGGACGCACGACGGGTCTGCGGCGGGAGGAGGTCGCGGTGCTCTCGGGCATTTCCGTCACCTGGCTCACCTGGCTCGAGCAGGGACGCGAGATCAACCCGTCCCGTCAGGTGCTCGACGCGTTGGCGCGCTCGCTGCGGCTGACCGACGCCGAGCACACCTACGTGCTCTCGCTCGGCGGCTACGTGGGCGGTCGGGCGGGCGCGCAGGTCGCCGGGGTGCCGGATCATCTGCAGCGGCTGCTCGACGCGCTCGATGCCTCGCCGGCGTTCGCCATCGCGCCGGACTGGACCATCACCGGATGGAACTGGGCGTACGCGCAGCTCTATCCCCGTGTCGCGACGGTCGACGCGAGCGATCGGAACCTGCTCTACCTCGTGTTCACCGATCCGTACGTCCGAGAGTTGTTGCCGGACTGGGATATCGATTCCCGACGCTTTCTCGCCGAGTTCCGGGCCGAGGTGGGGCCGCGACTGGGTGAGTCCGGACCGGCGCGGCTGGTGACTCGATTGCGTTCGGAGAGTTCGGAGTTCGCGCAAGGGTGGGACGGGCACGCCGTGGCGGGCTTCGCCTCGCGCGAGCGACTGTTCCACCATCCCCGCGTGGGGGACCTTCGCCTCGAGCACCACCGGTTGGCGCCGTCGGATCATCCGGACACCCACATCGTGGTGTACACACCGATGCCCGGCACCGACGCCGCGGTTCGGCTGCGACAGTTGCTGAACCGGTGATCCGCTCAGTCGGCTCGGCGCTCGCGCACCAGGCGAACCGCGTCGGTCAGGCTCAGACCGCGGTAGCTCTCCCGCAGGGCCTTGATGGCCGCGATCTCGCCGTCGTTCTCGGCGATCACGCGCTCGATCTCCGCCGGGTCCACCGCGGCGGGGTCCACGTGGTTGAAGCGCCCCGTCAGGCGCAGGTACGCGTCGGAGGCGAGGAAGATCGCCAGCACCGACAGTGTGATCACCATCAGCCAGTTGGTGGGCGCGGTGAGGTTCGCGGCCGCGGCGACGGCGGCGATGATCGCTAGCACCACGGTGCCCGCACCGCGAACCCGGTTCGACATCGACCACCGTGCGCGCATGAACCCAACCTAGTCGAGCTCTCAGCAGGGTCTCAGCCACCCGCGCCACACTGGTGGGATGCGAATCCTGGTGACCGATGACGACCGGGCGGTACGTGAGTCGCTGCGGCGGTCGCTGACGTTCAACGGCTACAACGTCGATCTGGCGGTCGACGGGGTCGACGCGCTGACCCGGGTGGAGCAGGAGCGTCCCGATGCCCTGGTGCTCGATGTGATGATGCCGCGGCTCGACGGGCTCGAGGTGTGTCGGCGGCTTCGCTCGACCGGGGACGACCTCCCGATCCTGGTTCTGACCGCGCGCGATTCGGTGAGCGAGCGCGTCGCGGGCCTCGACGCCGGCGCCGACGACTACCTGCCCAAGCCGTTCGCGCTCGAGGAGCTGCTCGCGCGGTTGCGGGCACTGCTGCGCCGCACCACGGTCGAGCCCGGCGAGCAGTCCGAGGTCCTGCGGTTCGAAGACCTGTCCATGGACCCGGTCACCCGCGAGGTTCTTCGCGGTGAGCGCTCCATCAGCTTGACCCGAACCGAGTTCTCGCTGCTCGAGATGCTGATGACCAACCCGCGCCGAGTGTTGACCCGCAGCCGGATCCTCGAGGAGGTGTGGGGGTACGACTTCCCCACCTCGGGCAACGCCCTCGAGGTGTACGTGGGATATCTGCGCCGCAAGACCGAGGCCGACGGCGAGCCCCGCCTGATCCACACCGTCCGCGGGGTGGGATACGTGCTGCGTGAGACGCCCCCGTGAGCTGGTTCGCCCCCGGTGAGGTGGTGCGCTCGCCGCGCGCGTGGACGCGATCGGTGTCCCTGCGCTGGCGAGTGACGATCCTGGCGGCGTCGGTGGTGGCGATCGCCGTGGCCGTGATGGCCGTCGCGGCGTATGTGGTGGTCTCGCGAGCGCTCTACAGCGATGTCGACACCCAGTTGCGTACCCGCGCCGCGTCGATCATCGACACCAACCTCGTCTCGTTCGACCCGCGCTACGTCGCCGGAGCCACCCTGTACAGCACGGATGTGTCGGTGGCCCTGGTGTTCTCGAACCTCTCCAAGTACGTGCCGCCGGGCTCGAGTGTGCCCATCGGTGAACCCGAGATGGCGGTGGCCCGCGGCGAGAGCGCGGGTTCGCTGCGCACCACCGTCGGCCAGCGGGTGCTGGCGCTGCGGACGCAGGACGGCAGCACGGTCGTGATCTCGCAGAGCCTCGCGCCCACCCGCGCGGTGCTCGAACGTCTGGCCTGGGTGCTGGCGCTGGTCGGGGGTATCGGGGTGGTGCTCGCCGCGTTCGCCGGAACGGCCGTGGGACGCACCGGCCTGCGACCGATCGCGCGGTTGACCGCGGCCGCCGAGCGGGTGGCGCGCACCGACGATCTGGCGCCGATCCCGGTGACCGGGGACGACGAGCTCGCCCGACTGACGGAGAGCTTCAACACCATGCTGCGCGCGCTGGCCGAATCGCGCTCACGTCAATCCCGGTTGGTGGCGGACGCCGGACACGAGCTTCGAACTCCGTTGACGTCGCTCCGAACCAACATGGAGCTGCTCATCGCATCGGGACGTCCGGGGGCGCCGCGGATCCCCGAGGAGGACATGGCCGAGCTGCGCACCGACGTGGTGGCCCAGATCGAGGAGCTGTCCACCCTGGTGGGTGACCTGGTCGACCTGGCACGCGAGGACACGCCGGAGAACGTGTACGAGCGGGTGGATCTGGCCGAGGCGGTCGAGCGCAGCCTCGAGCGGGTGCGGCGGCGACGCAGCGAGATCGAGTTCGACGTGCACACCACACCCTGGGTGGTCTACGGCGACCCGGCGGGCCTGTCCCGCGCGGTGCTCAACGTTCTCGACAACGCGGCCAAGTGGAGCCCGAGCGGGGGGGTGGTGCGGGTGGCGATGACACAGTGCGCGCCCGGCCTGCTGGAGCTGACCGTGGCCGACGACGGGCCCGGCATCGCCCCTGCCGAACGTGAGCTGGTGTTCGAGCGGTTCTACCGGTCCACGGCGTCACGCTCGATGCCCGGTTCGGGCCTGGGGCTGGCCATCGTGCGCCAGGTCGTGGTCAAGCACGGGGGAACCATCGCGGTCGAGGAGTCCGAATCCGGCGGTGCTCTGATTCGAATCGTCATGCCGGGGGAACAGGGAACTGCGCCGGGAACGGCTCCGGGAACAGCTTCGGGAACAAAGCAGGCCGCTTCCGACTCCAATGAGATGAAGGTCCACGGAGTGCAGGACGGTTCTGCAGGACTCCACAGCCGATAGCTACTCCGGTCTCAGCACGCTCTCAGTACCGGGGTGCAGGCTCGGTATCAACTGAAGAAGGCAACGACCTCCGGCGATCGACACGTCGGACAATCAACGCGAAGGTGACCACAGCCATGAGTGAGGATCGCACCACTCCCGCCGACTCGTCGGCTCCCTCGGAATCCGGTGCCGGGCAGGACGCAGGTACCAACGCCTTCCCGCAGTCCGGATCCCCGACCAACCCCGACGCTTCCGCGAACGCCTACGGCGCGCAGCAGGGCTCCACGACGAGCCAGCCCCAGTACAGCCCCTACCAGGGCGGACAGTACACCGCAGGCCAGTACGGGTCCGATCAGTACGGCTCGGGCCAGTACGGTGCCGGCCAGTACGCGTCCGGGCAGTACGGCAGCAACCAGTACGGGCCCTACTCCGGCTCGTTTCAGGCCGCCGCCGTCCCCGCGAAGAAGTCCGGTCGCTCCGCTCTCGTGATCGGCGCGGTGGCCCTGGCGCTCCTCAGTGGCGGCGTCGGCGGCGCGGTGGGCGCGTACGTCGAGCGCGACAACACGTCGGTGAACGCGCTGAACCAACCGGTGTCCTCGGCCAACCCGGCATCCAATGCGCCCGACGGGTCCATTCAGGCGGTGGCGCAGAAGGTGCTGCCGTCGGTGGTGCAGATCCAGGTGGACGGCCGCCAGGGTTCCGGTGAGGGCTCGGGCATCATCCTCTCCACCGACGGGCTGATCCTGACCAACAACCACGTTGCCACCGGTGGCGGCGGCGGGGCCAAGATGACCGTGAGCTTCAACGACGGGTCCACCGCTCCGGCCACGCTGGTGGGCGCGGACGCCTCCTCCGACATCGCAGTGATCAAGGTGTCCGGAAAGTCGAACCTCACGCCCATCGAGTTGGGTACGTCCGCCGATCTCGCTGTCGGTCAGCCCGTGGTGGCCGTCGGGTCGCCCCTGGGCTTGGCCGGCACGGTCACCTCGGGCATCGTCTCCGCGCTCAACCGTCCGGTCTCGACCAGCGGTGAATCGAGCAACCAGTCGACGGTCCTCGACGCGATTCAGACCGATGCCGCCATCAACCCGGGTAACTCCGGCGGTGCCCTGGTGAACATGGCGGGCCAGCTCGTCGGCATCAACAGCGCGATCGCCACGCTGGGCGGCAGTGGCGGAGGCGGCGGCCAGTCGCAGAGCGGATCGATCGGCCTGGGCTTCGCCATCCCGATCGATCAGGCCCGACGCATCGCCGACGAGCTCACCAAGAACGGCAGCGCCACCCAGGCGATCATCGGGATCTCGGTACCCAGTCAGGACGACGGCTCCGGGGCCCGAGTGCTCGAGGTGACCGCCGGCGGTCCGGCAGAGCAGGCCGGGATCCCCAAGGACGCGGTGATCACCCGTATCGACGATCGCGTCATCGACAGCGGTGACGCCCTCATCGCGGCCGTGCGCTCACACGCGCCGGGAGACAAGGTCAAGGTCACCTACTCCGCCGGGGGCAACGACACCACTGTCGAGGTCACCCTCGGTACGGCGCCGAGCGGCGGCCGGTGATGAGTGCGAGTGGAGCCGAGGAGGTGGTGGTGGTGCTCGACCGCGAGTTCGATCCCGACGTTCAGGACGGTGAGTTCGTCCCCGTTGGCGCTACGGTGAGGGCCATGGAACACCAGGCGCCCGTTGCGGGCCGAGCGTTGGTCGTGATCGTCGACGATCGCACCGCGCACGGAGACGAGAAGGATTCGACCGGACCTCTGGTCACCGAGTTGCTGACGGAAGCGGGTTTTCTCGTCGACGGTGTGGTGGCGGTGGCCAACGACGAGGTGGAGATCCGGAACGCGCTCAACACCGCGGTGATCGGCGGCGTGGACCTGGTGGTGTCGGTCGGAGGAACGGGCGTGTCGCCGCGCGATGTCACCCCTGACGCGACCGCGGACGTCCTCGACCGTGAGATCGCGGGCATCAGCGAGGCGTTGCGGTCGTCCGGTCTGGCTGCCGGTTCGCTCGACGCGGGACTCTCCCGCGGCCTGGCCGGAGTATCGGGCAGCACCGTGGTGGTCAACCTCGCCGGCACGCGCGCAGCGGTGCGCGACGGAATGGCGACGCTCACCCCGATGGCGGCCCATGTGATCAGCGAGCTGTCCGGCCTCGAGGACTGACCGACCATCGCCACCGATTCAGAGAGCCGCGAAGCCGAGAGCCGCGAAGCCGAAAGCACTGAAGCCGAGAGCCGGGCCCGCGAACAGCGGGCTCGGCTCGCTCGCATTTTCGGGGAGGTCCTTCCGGACACGACGTCGGACGAGACCGGTGCGTCGCCGTCGGAATCACACGGTCGTGATTTCACCGAGGAGTGGTACCGGCGCCAGAGACCGCCACACCACGAGTGAGAAGTGTGATCCACACCACATTTCTGGTCCGGGAATCTGGTCGGAAATGAAATCTGGAAGCCGACTGCGGCCCCGTTTTGGTCACAGGGATCACATATCGGACACCTTCAGGTGCCTTCGTTACATCGAATCGGTGTGATTCGAAGCCCTCGGAATGTGTGCTTTGCCACAGTATCTTCCCACGTCGTCACACGTCAGAGGCGCCGGAGCGATGTCGCGAGGGCCTGATCAGGGCAGCCGGAGCCATGGTTGCTCCTACGTCCAACGGTCTGTGACCGACGTTCACATGCGCGAAACATGCAGCACTGCGCGGTGCCGACACGGCGGGGGGTTGGGATTGTCTGGACCCGATCGAGGCTCTATGGTTTCGCTCAGGTTCACCGCGGGGGTCTCGAGTGTTCTCGGGAGTCCTCAAACCTGCACTGCCCGACTCGTAGGTCAAGAGCCTGTAAGTCGCCGTTCTGCCGGAGCGCACCGTTAGCTGCGTCGGAACGGGAAGAGCCCGACAGCGCACCCCGTGCACCACGCACGGGGACGAACATGATGAGGAAGTACATGACCGTAATCCAGAAGCCGCGGCGCAGCCGGGGGCTCAAGTCCATTCGCGCGGCAGTTGTCGCCGGTGCAGCCGTGATCGGCGTGGTCATCGGAAGCGGTTCCGCCCAGGCGGCCGTGGACAACTCCAACTCGATCGTCGACGGCGACGGCAACACCGTGTCCGTGTCGGCCTCCGACACCTTCATCAACTCCGTCTTCCCGCTCGACGGCAACCCGCTCACCCGTGAGTGGTTCCAGAACGGCCGCGTGTCGTACTCGGTGACCGGCTCGGGCGCCAAGGACTTCTCCGGCACCCTGTCGATCGGCTACCAGGTCGGCTACCCGGCTGCCATCGATCCGAAGATCACCTTCTCCTACGAGACGCCGAACGTCTCAGTCGGCGACGTTCCGCTCAGCGGTGCGGCAGGCGGAACGTTCGGTACGAACGACCTGTTCCCCGGAGTTGAGTTCTCGCTCCCCATCGCGACTGGCGGCGGCATCAAGGAGGTCGAGGCTGCGACCAGCTCCGTCTCCGGCGGCAGCGGCTCGGTGTTCCTGTCCAACTTCCACGGCACGGTCACCGGCGTTCTCGGCAACGTGACCATCCGTCCGTACGTGAAGCTGGTCAGCGACAAGGGCGACACCGTGGTGTCCTACGGCGTCCCGTGGCGCCTGAACTGAGCATTTTCGCTCGGTAGCTCGATCTGAACCACACGCTGGGCCCGTCTCGGATCTTCTCCGAGGCGGGCCCAGCGTTCGTTCATCGGTCGCCCTCGGTTCTCCGCGTCGACCGTCGGATCGATCAGTGCCGCAACACCTTCCGTACCCCCACCGAGTGGGCGATCATCGCCCGCATCTGATTCGATGGAGCCATGAGAACCACCATGATCCTCTCCGCGGTCGCCGTGACGGCCGCGGTGGCGCTGTCCGGGTGCTCCGACAACTCGTCCTCTTCCGGCTCCACCGGGCAGAGCGCGAGCGCGTGCAATCAGTTCGCCACCTCCTTCAATGCCCTGGCCTCCCTGGCCAAGGGACCCACCGACAACGACGTCCCCAAGTGGACCGCGGCCAAGAACGCCGAGATCGAGAAGATCAAGGCCCTGCCCGGGTCGGCGTCCGGCGCGGTCAAGGACTCGCTGACCACGCTCATCGCGGCGCTCCCACCGGACACCCTCGTGCTGTCCGAGCCCGACAGCGAACCGGGTCAGAAGTACGTCGACAACGCCAAGGCCGTGGCGTCGGCGTGTGCGAGTGACGGAACCACCATCACCCTCAGCGAGTTCGACCTGCCCAAGTTCAGCAAGTAGCACACGCACACGAACAGCAGAACGCCCCCGACGCACTGCCTCGGGGGCGTTCTGCCGTACGTGGTGGGCTGCTGTCAGCCCTTGGCGCCCTTGGCCAACAAATCGCGGATCTCGGTGAGCAGCTCCACGTCGGTGGGGTCGGTCTCCACCGGCTCACCCGTGGCCTTGCGCGCGGCGACGCGAGCCTTGGCCGCATTGACGGGCACGATGATCAGGAAGTAGACCACCGCCGCGATGATCACGAAGTTGATGGCCGCGGTGATCACGGCACCGATGTTGACGAAGGTCGCCGCGCTGTCGGTGATCTTGAAGCCGAAGCCCAGCTCGTTGGAACCGCCGACCGCTGCGAGCAGGGGCTCGACGATGTTGGTGGTGAACGCGGTGACGATGGCGGTGAACGCCGCACCGATGACCACGGCGACGGCCAGATCGACCACGTTGCCGCGAAGCAGGAAATCCTTGAAGCCCTTCAGCATGGTTGTACCCCTCCGACTGTGTACTGCATTCGAGTGTGAGAACAGCGGTGTGAACTGCGTGCGAGCGACATTAGACCAGCAATGCGGTTAAAAAGGTAGGACGTGCGAGCACGTTGCGCTCCATGGTGTGCATCACACCCGAATCGGGGTCCGCGCAGGACTGTCGGGTCAGTGCAGGACTGTCGGGTCAGTGCAACACGAGGGTGAGAGCACCGACGAGCGAGGCCGCTGCGACCGCGGTGGCGGCGTCGGCACCCATCGCCAGCAGCACTGGTCGCTCGGCGGCCCGCGAACTGCCCTCGGATGCCGGGACGGCAACCACGATGGCGCCGGTGGCCAGCACCCGCGGCGCCGAGGGATCGGGTCCGCCCGGCTCACCCGGACCCACCGTCACAACACTCACCGAGTCCCCGGCCCGCACCACCGTGGCCAGCGCCGGATCGGCCGGACGTATCGGAACCATGCGGGCATCTGCGATCGCCGCAGCGGCCTGCACCAGCCGGGGTCCGAGTAGGCGGACGTCGGTCAATGCCTCCCCCGCGCGGACCGGACCGGCGACGGTGTGGCCCACCGCGTCGTTCGTATCCACGGTGGCACCGTCCGGCAACACCGTCGTGGCCATCTGGGTCACGGTGACATCGGCTGCGTCGAGCATCTCACCGGGCCGCAGGTCGCGGGCGGCCACCACCACGGGTGTGCGCCCGGCGTCCGGATCCTCGCGCACGGCAACCGCCGCGGCCAGAACCACGAGGACAGCTGCGGTCACCCGTCGGGTGCGGGGGGCGGACACCCACGCGGGAGGTCGGATGGACACCTCGTACCAGCGTGGTGACAGCGATTTCGGCGGCATGGTGCGAACAGTAGGTCGCGGTCGAGTCCGTTCACTGCCACCGCAGGGGTGCCTGTGGACAACGCTCGGCGCCATCCACAGGCACGTCCGATCAGCTTGCGGCGGCCGACGATCCCGTACTCGCGCTGGTGGCGGAGGTCTTCTTCTCGGACGACTTCTTCTCGGCGGTCTTCGTCTCGGGCGCCTTCTTCTCGCCGGAGGTGGCCGCGGAGTCACCGCTCGTGCTCTCGCCACCGGACTTGCTCTCGCCGGCGGCGGAGTCGCCCGATACCGAGCCGCCTCGGCTGTCGGTGCGGTAGAAGCCGCTGCCCTTGAACACGATTCCCACGGTGTTGAACAGCTTGCGCAGCCTGCCGTCGCACTGCGGGCAGACGGTCAGCGAGTCGTCGCTGAAGGACTGCACGATGTCGAACTTGTTGTCGCACTCGGTGCATGCATACGAGTAGGTAGGCATGGGGACCATCCTTCACAGTGATTCGCGGCCGGCTGACACTGACTCCGACCTCTCTGGCACTCTACCCGCGACAGTGCTAATCCCCGAAGCCGCCGAGGCGGGGCTGATCCTCGGAGCCGCCGTGGCGGGCCTGATCCCCGAAGCCGCCGAGGCGGGTTGCGCCGCCGCTGGGTGTGAGTGCGTGGGTCACGGCAATATCGTGCGGGTCCGCCGGAAGGCTGGGCACCAGCTCGTCGTCGTTGACCACCGCCGCCAGCACGGCCGACGGCGACGCCAACGGCAGCGATCGGTCGTAGAAGCCTGCTCCCCGGCCCAGGCGCACACCGGTCCGATCGACGGCCAGCGCCGGGATCAGAACCAGGTCCGCGATCGCGAGGGTGCTCGGCTCGAACACCTCGCCGGTGGGTTCGAGCAGGCCGAACGCCGCAGGGGCGAGGGCGTCGGGTCCGGTGTAGTCGGCCCACCACAGCGGGCCGCGTCCGCGGGTCACGGGCACGATCACCCGGCGACCGGACGCGCGCGCCGCGTCGAGCATCGCGGTCGATCCGGGCTCGCGCCCGATCGGCACGTATGCTGCCACCGCGCTGCCCCCGGGCCGGGTCAGCGCGGCGACCGCGGCGGCCAGCTGCGCGTCGATTCGCGCGCGGTCGGTCGGCGTCCGCGCCGCTCGGGCTGCAAGAATCCGCTCACGCCAGGTGATCTTGGTCGGCGACGCTGCATTCGGCGGCGCCTCGTGCTGCGAATCCATGAGCACAACCCTAGGGTTTCGCCCACACGGATTCGCGCACGCGATGTCGTGCACGAGTTGTCGTCCATCTTGTCCGAACAGCACTCCGATAGGGTGTGGTAATGAATTCAGCCGCTACGACCGGCAGTTCGTCCGGCCGACCCACCACGACGGGGGAGGGCGGCAAGCCGCTCTTCCGCACCGCGGTGGTGCCGGCCGCAGGCATGGGAACCCGCTTCCTGCCCGCCACCAAGACGGTGCCCAAGGAGCTCCTGCCCGTCGTCGACACGCCGGGTATCGAGCTCGTCGCCGGTGAGGCTGCCGATTCCGGCGCCTCCCGCCTGGTCATCGTCACCTCGCCCGGCAAGGACGGCGTGGTCGCGCACTTCGTGGAGGACCTCGTGCTCGAGCACAAGCTCGAAGCGAGCGGCAAGCTCAAGCTCCTCGAGAAGGTGCGCGTCGCCCCCGCCCTGCTCGAGGTGCAATCGGTGATCCAGTCCGAGCCCCTGGGCCTCGGACACGCGGTGGCCTGCGCCGAATCGGTGCTCGACGACGACGAGGACGCCATCGCCGTTCTCCTGCCGGACGATCTGGTGTTGCCGCGCGGCGTGCTCGACGTGATGGCGCGGGTGCGCGCCAAGCGCGGCGGATCGGTGCTGTGCGCCATCGAGGTGCCGCCGGCGATGGTGTCGGCCTACGGGGTGTTCGACACCGAGATCGTGCCCGACGCCGTCAATCCCAACGTGCTCAAGGTCAACGGCATGGTCGAGAAGCCCGCCGTCGAGGATGCGCCGTCGAACTACGCCGCGGCCGGGCGCTACCTCCTCGACCGCGCGATCTTCGACGCCCTGCGCCGCATCACTCCCGGTACGGGCGGGGAACTGCAGCTCACCGACGCCATTGCACTGCTGATCGAGGAGGGCCATCCCGTACACGTGGTGGTGCACCGCGGACCTCGACACGACCTCGGAAATCCCGGGGGATTCCTGCGCGCTGCGGTTGACTTCGCTCTGGAGCGCGACGACTACGGGCCCGCGCTCCGCGAATGGCTGCACGAGCGGCTCAGTGACGACTGGGCGCCGCAGCTGACAACCTACGAGTAGGTCCGAGCGGAAGGACCCGATGCGCTCCGTCGAGGAACAGCAAGCCCGAGTGACGGCCGCGGCGGTGGCGCCGCGACCGGTGCGGGTTGCCATTTCCGAGGCGCAGGGTCTGCTGTGCGCGGAGGAGGTGGTCACCGAACGGCCGCTTCCCGGCTTCGACCAGGCTGCCATCGACGGCTATGCGGTGCGCAGTGTCGACGTGGTCTCCGCCGGCACCGGTGCCCGCGACGAGAACGGTGAGTCGGTGGTGGTGAGCCTGCCGGTGGTCGGCGACGTGGTCGCCGGTTCGCGCCAGCCGATTCGCCTGCAGCCTCGCCAGGCCGTGCGTGTCGATACCGGCGCGCCGCTGCCGACCCTGGCCGATGCGATCCTGCCCGTCGATCACACCGACGGCGGTGACAGTCGCATCGTGGTGCACGAGGCCGTCCGCTCGGGTGATTACGTGCGACGCATCGGCGACGATGTGCAGCCCGGTGACGTCGCGGTTCGATCGGGGACCATCATCGGTGCCGCGCAGGTGGGTCTGCTCGCGGCGGTGGGTCGAGACAAGGTGCTGGTGCACCCGCGCCCGCGGTTGTCGGTGATCTCGATCGGCGGGGAGCTGGTCGACATCGATCGCACCCCCGGTCAGGGACAGGTGTACGACGTCAACAGCTACGCCCTCGCCGCCGCGGGCCGCGACGCCGGCGCGGACGTCAATCGGATCGGCATCGTCGGTTCGGACCCCAAGCGGCTCCGCGAGGTGGTCGAGGGGCAACTGATCCGCTCGGAGATCGTGGTGATCGCGGGGGCGGTCGGCGGCGCGGCGGGGGAGACGGTGCGCGAGGCACTGGCCGAGTTCGGCGACCTCGAGGTCGAGCGCATCGCCATGCACCCGGGGTCCGTGCAGGGTTTCGGCAAGCTCGGCCGCGACGAGGTGCCCACCTTCCTGTTGCCGTCCAATCCGGTCAGCGCCCTCGTGGTGTTCGAGGTGATGGTGCGGCCACTGGTGCGCATCGCCCTCGGTCGCCGTCAACCGTTGCGCCGCGTCGTCACCGCCCGCACGGTCGCCCCCATCACCTCCATCGAGGGACGTCGGGCGTACCTACGGGGGCAGCTGATGCGCGACGAGGGGACCGGGGACTACCTGGTGCAGGCCCTCGGCGGGGCGCCGGGGGCGTCGTCGCACCTACTGGCGACGCTCGCCGAAGCGAACTGCCTGGTCATGGTGGACCCCGAGATCACCGAGGTGCGCACCGGCGACGAGGTGGACGTGGTCTTCCTGGCCCAGCGTGGCTGATCGGATGCCCGGCCACGCGCGGCCGGCGCAGATGCGCTCCGCCTAGGATTGACCAATGGCAGGAAAATGGTCGTCCCATCCCGGGTGGCCGGCGAAGCTGGGTCCGATCATGATCCCGGCCGGCCCGGTGACGGTGCGACCGATCCGCCTGCGCGACGCCGCGGTGTGGTCGCGTCTTCGCACCCGCGACCGGGCGCACCTCGAGCCGTGGGAGCCGACGGGTGAGATGCCCTGGGAGCTCAGGCATTCCATCGCGTCGTGGCCCCCGCTGCACTCCTCGCTCCGGGCGGAAGCGCGGCGCGGCGCAATGATCCCGCTGGTCATCGAGCTCAACGGGGAGTTCGTCGGGCAGATCACCATCGGCAACATCGTGCGGGGGGCTCTGCGCTCGGCGTGGATCGGGTACTGGGTGAGCCGGGATGCCGGTGGCCAGGGTGTCGCCACCGCGGCGGTAGCCCTGGGCCTCGATCACTGTTTCGGGCCCGTCGGGCTGCACCGGGTGGAGGCGACGGTGCGTCCGGAGAACCAGCCGAGCCGCGCGGTGCTGCGCCGCGTTGGGTTCCGGGAGGAGGGCCTGCTGCGCAGGTACCTCGATGTCGACGGGGCATGGCGCGATCACCTTCTGGTCGCGATCACCGCCGACGAGCTGCAGGGTTCGGCCTCCGACGCGCTGGTGCGCACGGGCCGCGCGGCCTGGACTCGCTGAGATCTCGGAGCTGCCCACTCTGTGACGGATGTGACACGAGTTGATTCTCGATCGGCGCGCCTGCGTGGTTCCACCCCGACTCGTCACTAGCGTTGCTCGCAACTGGGGTCCGCGTGCGGGCCGGCGCGGATGGCGAAGGAGGACACCACGATGCCGAATTCCCTGATCTGGGTGGGCCTGGTCGCCGTGTGGCTGTTCGTCCTGGTGCCGATGTTCGTCAATTCCCGTCCCCGCATCCGCCGCACCACCGACGTCGCCCTCGCCACCCGGGTGCTGCACCGCGGAGGAGGCGAGCCGGCCCCCGTGCGCGGCCCTGCCGCAGGTCATCGCAGTGATCCCACCTGGAAGCCCGAGCCGACCACCGAGGAGCCCGTCGAGTCCGCATCGGACGAGTTCTTCGACGAGGCGCCGCGCCCCCACCGGCGCGGCCGCGGCGGATTCGACCCCGAGGCCGACGCCCTCGCCCGTGACGCTCGCTACAGCTTCCGTCAGCGCACCGTGCTGGCGCTGTTCTTCGCGATCCTGATGTCGGGCGCCCTGGCCTTCGTGCTCTCCTCGGCGTTCTGGTGGTTGTTCGCCGCTGTCACCGTCGGGCTCACCGGCTACCTGGTGTACCTGCGTCGCCAGGTGCGTTTCGAGGAGGACGTGCGGCGCCGACGCTCCGAGCGTCTGCGCCGGTCTCGCCTGGGCGTGGAGTCCCGCACCGACGCCGAGCTGCGCCTGACCCCGGAGCGGCTGCGTCGACCGGGTGCGGTGGTGCTCGAGGTCGACGACGAGGATCCGGTGTTCGACCACCTCGATCACTATCACCCCGAGCAGGCCGTCGACACCTCCGACGACGAGCCCGTGCGCCGGGTCGTCGGGCAGTGACCGGTTTCCGGGTCGCCCGCGCGGGCTGCTAGGGTTCACCACGTAGTTTTTCCGGGGCTGTGGCGCAGTTGGTAGCGCGTCTCGTTCGCATCGAGAAGGTCAGGGGTTCGATTCCCCTCAGCTCCACCAGTTCGTCCTCGCGTGCGCTGTGCCGCCGCTGTGAGTCCCTGTCGCACCAGCCCTCGTTGCATTCATCCGTGCACTGATGTGTCGGTCACCTAAGGTGTATCGAACATTTAACGTGAACGTAATGTGCTGGGCTGAAATCGAATTGATCAAAACAGACCGATCGGAGATGTGATGCGATCGTCGTGGCGAACCCTGGATTGGACACCTACGGTAAAGACACCTACTAAGGATCGGGGAGAACATTGAAGTTTCGTAGCGTTGCAGCGGCGATCGTCATCGGGGCCACGGCGTCGACGGCGGTGGCATTGGGAACCGGCACCGCATCCGCCCTCGGGGTGTCCACGGGATCGGTGTACTGCTACAAGGACGCGTCGCGCGACTCGGTGCTTCGGCCGGGGCTCGAGCGGCTCCTGGTCAACTACACCATCACCCCCGCGCCAATTCTGTTCACCAACGACCTGGGCGCCGTGAACCAGATCTCGTGGCAGCCGCAGTTCATTGCGGAGGGGCAGAACGGGTGGATCGACCTGTCCCCGTTCACCAGCAAGACCTTCACCGACCGTAACGTCAATGGTGATCGCAACCAGGTCTGCGCGAACTCGGGTCTGGGCTTTCCCGTCGCCGGCTAGTGCGCTGACCCACCGCACCACTCGATCACGGGAGTAGATAGCGGTGAGCGTCGGTCGTGGTTGTGGAACCACCACGACCGGCGCGACGGCGGGGTCTGCGGCGTGGGCAGGGGTTCTCCAACCTCTACGCAGCTTAACCAGGGATTCCAGCCGTTCCCCTCGCGGCCGCGCCGGCGCGCTCGCCCCCTTCGAACCGCACTGGTTCCTTCCCACTGCGGGGGACGGCCGCACGATCGTGGGTGCGTCGCACGCACCCGGCCGCAAGTCCGAACCCGCCGGGTACCGGCGACCCACGCTGCGCTATCTCACCGAGGTCGCGCAGGCTGCGGACCGGCTGGGGTACGAGGGCGTGCTGACCCCGACGGGCACATGGTGCGAGGACGCGTGGCTGACGACGGCGGCGCTACTCCAGAGCACGCGACGGCTGAAGTTCCTCGTCGCCTTCCGCCCCGGACTCACCCCGCCCACCCTGGCGGCCCAACAGGCCGCCACCCTGCAGCGATTCGCCGAGGGGCGGCTGTTGCTGAACGTGGTCACCGGTGGTGACGATGTCGAGCAACAACGGTTCGGCGACTGGCTCGACCACGATCGCCGCTACGCGCGCACCGACGAGTTCCTCGATCTGGTCACCCGAATCTGGACCGAGGGTCCGGTCGACCACGAGGGCGAGTTCTTCCGCGTCGCCGATGCACGCGTGTCCGAGGTTCCGGATCCGTTGCCGGAGTTCTGGTTCGGCGGGTCGTCCGCCCCGGCTCTGGAGGTGGCTGCCAAGCGAGTCTCGACGTATCTCACCTGGGGGGAGCCGCCCGCGGATGCGCGGGCGAAGATCGAGCGCGTTCAGGCGTTGGCCGACGCGCAAGGCCGCAAGCTCAGGTACGGCATTCGACTGCACACCATCAGCCGCGACACCTCCGCGCAGGCGTGGGATGTGGCGCAAGCGCTGCTCGACGCGCTACCGGACGATCAGGTGGCCGATGCGCACGCACTGCACTCGTCGTCGCAGTCCGAAGGCCAACGCCGGATGGCGGCCCTGCACGGCGGCTCGAAGGACTCGCTCGAGATCTACCCCAACCTGTGGGCGGTAGTCGGCCTGGTCCGCGGGGGAGCTGGTACCGCGCTGGTCGGCTCACACGAGGAAGTGGCGAACCTGATCGCCGAGTATCACGACTCGGGCTTCGACGAGTTCATCCTCTCGGGCTATCCGCACCTCGAGGAGGCCTATCACTTCGGTGAGGGTGTCCGCCCGATCCTCGATGCGCGCGGCATCACGGTGCCCGCCGGGGTGCACTGACAGTCGGGGTGCAGTGACAGTCGGGGCTCCGACTCCACGGGGGCGCAGCATGCACAACCGGTAGCGCGTGAGCGAGCCCCCGAACGCCAGGTCTGCGACCATGGTCCGATGAAGTTGGGCAAGCTCGACACCCCCGCCCTCGACGCCCTGCTGTCCGAGGTGGATGCGCACCTGTCCACCCGATATCCCGGTGACCGCTACACCGGCCAGCCGTCCCACACGGTGTACGTCGAAGCCTCTGCAGCGCAAGCGGATACGGTCGCGGAGTGGGGCGAGCGGGCGCTGTCGATCATGAACGCCGCGCCGACGACACTGGCAGATCTGGGGAGCCCGGACGAACTCGACGCCGTCCGCCGTCGACTCGGCACCGCACCGATCATGGATCTGCGCATCGACTTCGAGGACGGTTACGGGTACCGCCCGAACTCCGAGGAGGACGCCGACGCCACCCGCGCCGGGCGCACGCTGACCGCGGTGGCCGCCCAGCCCGGGGTGGTGGCGTGCGGAATCAGGTTCAAGGGGCTCACCGTCACCGACAAGGACCGGTCACTGCGCACCCTGATGCTGCTCCTCGACGCAGCGGGCGGTGTGCCGCCCGGGTTCGTGATCACGGTCCCCAAGATCCGGATGGCGGAGCAGGCGCACGCGGCGGTGTTGATGTGCGATGCCGTCGAGCGCGCCCTGGATCTGGAGGCAGGAATCCTGACGTTCGAGCTGCAGATCGAGAGCCCGCAGGCCGTCATCGACACCGACGGCAGCTCACCCGTCGCCCGTGCCATCGCTCTGTCCGAGAACCGCTGCACCGGTTTGCATTACGGCACCTACGACTATTC
Organism: Rhodococcus sp. AZ1; assembly: GCF_054979605.1. Lineage (NCBI taxonomy): Bacteria > Bacillati > Actinomycetota > Actinomycetes > Mycobacteriales > Nocardiaceae > Rhodococcus > Rhodococcus sp. AZ1. Next base: position 148,231 of record NZ_JBUEQF010000007.1, on the reverse strand, counting down.
CGCGGCATGCGGAATCACCTCGGCCCACCAATCCCTCGACCATGCCGTCGCCGATCACGCGAAAGCGGTCATGCTGGCCGCTGCAGCTCAGACCGGGGTGTGGGTGTCCGACGGGTCCACCCAGGTGGTTCCCGAAGGTGACGCCGTCGACTCCGCGCTGCGCCGTCACCACCGACTGGTCGCCCGCTCGCTTGCCCACGGGTACTACCAGGGCTGGGACATGCACCCCGGCCACCTGATCACCCGATGGTTGGCCACCATGCAGTTCTTCCGCGCGGCACTGGCCTCGGCGGGCCCTCGGCTGCAGGCCTATCTCGCCCGCGCCGGCGGCTCCGTCGTCGACGAACCCGCCACGGCGCAGGCGCTGGCCGCGTCGGTGGTGCGCGGGGTCTTCTCCGGAACCCTCACCGCCGCCGACGTCGCCGCCGTCGCCCCGGCCCTGACCCCGCAGGTGCTGGGTGATCTCCTCGCCCGCCGGATCAACCCGGCCGGGCACACACCCGATGAAGGAGTTGGCCCATGAGTTCCGACGACTGGCTGGTGTTGCCGGACCTGGCGCTGCGTCCGCTCGGCGGCGCGGTGGTGTGGGCCAACGACGAGCTGTTCGCCGAGAAGGAGAACCTCATCAAGCCCGGCCCGGCGAAGTACCAAACGGCCACCTTCGGCCACAAGGGTCAGATCTACGACGGGTGGGAGACTCGTCGTCGCCGCGGGGTGGGCCCGGACGACCGCGACACCGCCATCGTGCGACTCGGAGTGCCCGGTGTGGTGCGCGGAGTGGTGGTGGACACCGCGTGGTTCACCGGCAACTACCCGTCGCAGGTCTCGGTGGACGGCATCGCCGTCGAGGGCTACCCCAGTGGTGAGGAGGTCGCGGCCATGGACGGGTGGGAGCCGCTGCTCGAGCGCACGCGGGCGCGCGGCGACACCCGCAACACCTACGACGTCACCTCGTCGACCCGCTACACGCATCTGCGGCTGTCGATGTATCCCGACGGCGGAATCGCCCGCTTCCGTGTGCACGGCGAGGGCGTCGCGGACCCGTCGCTGCTGGCGGTGGGGCCCGTGGACCTGGCGGCGATCGAGAACGGTGCACTGGTGACGGGCTGCTCCAACATGTTCTACAGCTCCCCGCAGAACCTGCTGTTCCCCGGCGTCGCCCGGGTGATGGGCGACGGGTGGGAGACCGCCCGCCGTCGGGACGCGGGAAACGACTGGGTGCAGGTTCGCCTCGGCGGTGAGGGTGTGGTGCGACTTGCTGAAGTCGACACCAGCTACTTCGTCGGCAACAGCCCCGGTGAGGTGGCCGTCCGCGGCCGAGTGGACGACGGCGCGTGGTTCGACATCCTCACCCGTCGCCCGCTGCAGCCCGACACCCGGCACCGCTTCGTCGTCGACGGGGCGTCCCCGGCCACCGACGTGCGGGTCGACATCTACCCGGACGGGGGATTCGGGCGGCTGCGACTGTTCGGTGATCTCACCGATCGTGGCAGGCAGTTCATCGAGCGAAGGTGGCTCGAGGGCGCTTAGGCTTGGCCGGTGAGCGGACCGATTTCGGAATACGTGACCGGCGAGCAGTACCCACGCGACCTCGTCGGGTACGGGCGCCACACACCTGATCCGCAGTGGCCCGGCGCGGCGAAGGTGGCCGTGCAGTTCGTGCTCAACTACGAGGAGGGGGCCGAGAACTGTGTGCTCGACGGCGATCGGTTCTCGGAGGTGTTCCTCTCGGAAATCACTCCGGCGGAGCCGTTTCCGAACCGGCACCTGTCCATGGAGTCGATCTACGAGTACGGCTCGCGAGCGGGTCTGTGGCGCATACTGCGGTTGTTCGAGCGGCGCGGCCTGCCCCTGACGGTGTTCGGGGTGGCGGTGGCGATGGCGCGCAATCCCGAGGCGGTGGCGGCGTTCGGCGAGCTCGGGCACGAGATTGCCTGCCACGGATTGCGTTGGCGCTCATACCAGTTGATCGACCCGCACGTCGAGCGCGAGGATATGGCGCGGGCGGTGTCGATGATCGAGGAACTCACCGGCTCCGCCCCGCTCGGGTGGTACACCGGGCGCGACTCACCGCAGACCCGGCAGCTTCTCGTCGAGCACGGCGGTTTCGAGTACGACTCCGACTCCTACGCCGACGACCTGCCGTACTGGACGACGGTCGAGACCGCTGGCGGCGCAGTCGATCACCTGGTGGTTCCGTACACACTCGAGACCAACGACATGCGGTTCGCCTCGCCCGCCGGTTTCGCCAACGGCGACGAGTTCTTCGCGCACCTGCGCGATGCGTTCGACACGCTCTACCGCGAGGGTGCCGAGGGTGCACCGAAGATGATGTCCGTGGGGCTGCACTGCCGCATCGTGGGTCGGCCGTCGCGCGCCGCAGCGCTCGAGCGGTTCCTCGATCACGTTCTCGCACATGATGATGTGTGGATAGCGCGACGAATCGACATCGCCCGGCACTGGCGCCGAGTTCACCCTCCGAAAGGTTCGAGCAGCCCGGTGTAGGGCTTGCCGGGCGGGGACGCGAACTCGCCCCGACCGGACTTGCGTAGACCCATGCGAACCATCGACTCCACCAGGGTCGTCGCCGCAGCCACCCCGTCGATCACCGGTGCCGAGATGTCCGCGGAGATCTCGGCGCACAGATCCGCCATGCCTGCGCATCCGAGCACGATCGCACTGCTCGAATCATGTTCGAGCGCATGGCGACACACCTCGGTGATCTTCTTGCGTGCCTCCGGGTCGCGCTCGAGCTCGAGCACCGGGATCTCGCACGCGTGGACGCCCCCGCAGAAGCGCTCCATCCCGTATCGCAGCGCCAGCTCCTCGGCCCGCCCGATGGTCCGCGCCAGCGTCGTCACCACCGAGAACCGTCCGCCGAGGAAACTGGCCGTGTGCATGGCCGCCTCGGCGATTCCGATCACCGGGCCCGTCGCCGACTCCCGAGCGGCGTCCAGCCCCGGGTCGCCGAAACACGCGATCACGTAGCCGTCCACCCCGGCCGCCTCTCCGCGGGCGATCTCGGCGAGCAGACCGGGTACCGACAGCGCCTCGTCGTAGTGCGATTCGATCGACACCGGACCCATCTCCGGATTGACCGCCTCCACCACCGTCCCCACACCCGCCACCCGCTCCGCGCACGCCCCGATCAGCGCCGTCATCGACGCCGTGGTGTTCGGGTTGATCACCCGAATCCGCATCTCACCCTCCTCCCGCTGCCGCTGCCGCTTACGTATGTACCCAATGTGACATTTGGTCAGCGGGGCTGACCAAATGTCACATTGGGTACAGGGGGTGTGGGGTGTCAGGGGGTACTGGGGGCGGGGGTGGGGAAGTTGGTGACGGCGAGGGAGGTTCGGGTGGCCAGGTAGTAGTAGACCCCCAATCCGACGCCGCAGCCGATGAACCAGCTGTAGGAGGCTGCGGTGTACATGCCCGTGATGGCGGGGAGGAAGGTGACCTTGCCGTTGAAGAGCACGGTGAACATGGCCAGCAGGGCACCGGCGACGGTGGCGTACACCGCGGCGGGGTTGTAGCCCTTGCGGTACCAGTACGAGCCGGTGGGGGAGAGGGTGAACAGGTCGTCGACGTTCACGTGCTGCTTGCGCACCAGGTAGTAGTCGGCGATCAGGACACCGAACAGCGGGCCGATGAAGGCGCCCAGTGTCTCGAGGGTCAGGTGGATCACCTCGGGGTTGTTGTAGAGGTTCCACGGGGTCAGCAGCACCGAGCCCACGGCGGCGATCATTCCGCCCGCCCGCCAGGAGATGCGCTGGGGGTCGACGTTGGAGAAGTCGAAGGCGGGGGAGATGAAGTTGGCCACGATGTTGATGCCGATGGTGGCGATGGTGAAGGTGAGCGCGCCGAGCACGATGGCGAAGGTGTTGTCGATGCGGGCGACGGTCTCCACCGGGTCGGTGATCAGCTCACCGAACACCGGCACAGTCAGGGACGCGGTGACCACGACCAGCACCGAGAACACCAGGAAGTTGACGGGCAGGCCCAGGAAGTTACCTTTCTTCACCGCGGTGAAGGACTTCGCGTAGCGGGAGAAGTCGCCGAAATTGAGCATCGGCCCGGAGAAGTACGAGACGACGAGGGCGATGGCGCCGAGCATGACCACGAGCGAGTTCTGCTGCGGGCCGTCGGTGCCCTGCAGACCGCCCAGGTCGAAGTTGATCCCGCTCCAGCCGGCCTTGGAGATCAGGTAGCCGCAGAGGATGAACATCACCACGTACACCGCGGGGCCGCAGAAGTCGATGAATTTGCGAATGGCCTCCATACCCCGCCAGAACACCGCTGCCTGCACCACCCACAGGAAGGCGAACGACACCCAGCCCAGCAGGGGCAGCCCGAGGAACCCGTAGTCCTCGACGACGGCATACTTGGCCAGCGACGGGAACAGCTTGATCAGCACCACGTCCAGTGCAGCCGAGGCCAGGTAGGTCTGGATGCCGTACCACGCGACGGCGATCAGTCCGCGGATGATCGCGGGAATGTTGGCGCCCTTGACCCCGAACACCGAGCGGCAGATCACCGGGTAGGGCACACCCGTGGCCTGGCTGGGACGGGCGACGAGGTTGCAGAAGAAGAACACGATGAGAATGCCGACCAGCAGGGCGATGAGCACCTGCCAGCTGGCCAGACCGAGCGCGAACAGCGAACCGGCGGTGACGTAGCCACCGACGCTGTGCACGTCGGACATCCAGAAGGCGAAGATGTTGTAGCTCGACCACGTCTGCTTCTTCAGCGGCGCGAGGTCCTCGTTGGTCAGGGCCGGATCGTAGGTGTCCTTGATCAGCGCCGGGCTGTCGGCGTGGACGAGCGGCGCGCTGGTCACAGCGGGGTCGTCGGCGAGATTGGTCATGGCGTGTCCATTCTGGTGTCCGAGAGATGGGGAGTTCCGGAATGAACGCGAACGCTAGAACCGGGCTGTTGCCTCGGCATCACCGGAGATTGCGCCGGTGTTTCGATGTGGATATATCCACGAACTCGATCGAATTGCGAATTACTTGGCCAGCAGACCCAGATCCGGTGGAATGCTCGTGATGGCCTTGCCGAGCCGTTGATCGTGCACATGGGCCGACGCGATGAGGGACTCGCCGTCCCTGCGGCTGAACGCGTCGAGCATGCAGGCGTGATCGGAATGCAGCTCGCGCCGCTGTTCGTCGCTGATGTGCACCATCGGCTGTACGGGTTCGGTGACGTTCCAGGCACGCTCGAGGATGTTCAGCAGCCGCAGCATCCGCGACGGCTTCACCAACGCCATGTGGAACGACCGCGAAAGATGCTGATACGCGGTGGAATCCCCGGACTCGAGCGCGCGATCGAGCGCGTCGTACGCGTCCTGCGCGGCCGCGATGTCGAGATCGGTGGCCACCGCCACCGAGGCGAGCATGGCCGCGCGCTCGAGAGAATGACGAACCACGTAGAACTCGCGTAACTCCTCCGCCGACACCCGGGCCACGGTGTACTCACCGCGCGGGGAGTGCTGAACCAGAGACTCGCCCTGCAGGATCTTCAGTGCCTCACGCACGGGAGTGGGACTGACCCCGAAGGCGTCGGCCACCTCGGCCAACGGGATCGGCGTGCCGGGTGGCACCCCTCCGTCGATGATGGCGCGCCGGATCTCGTCGAGCACCTCGGCGCTCGAACCGCCGACGCGGGTCACCATCAGGGCACTGATGATCGGCGCTCCCCGACGCGACTGCGGCATGACACCGACCCTAGGACCCCGCACCGGATCCTGCCATGGCGAAACCGCCGGGCCCGAAGCACATCCTCGGACCCGACGGCGGCGACGCTGTCTCAGCTGTGACACTGGCTTCGACGCCGTCTCAGCTGTGCGCCATGGCTTCGACGCTGTCTCAGCTGTGCGCCATGGCTTCGACGGGACTGACCGTCATGGCCTTGCGTGCCGGCACCAGCGAGGATGCGAGCACCACCAGACCGGCGGCGAGCGAGATCACGATCAGAGCGCCCCAGGGCACCGCGATCATCGGGCCGGTCACCAGCGCACCGACGATCGACTGCGCGAGGACCGTTCCCAGTACCAGGCCCAGGACGAGGCCGATGGCGGTGGCGGTCGCCGAAAGCGCTGCGGCCTCCTTGACGATCATCGATCGAACGTCCGACCGCGTGAGTCCGAGCGTGCGGAGCAGTCCGATCTCCCGGGTTCGGGCGGTGATGGTCAGCGACATCGTGCTGATGAAGCCGACGGCACCCATGACGGCGGAGATGCCGATCAGCCCGTACAGCACCCAGGTGACGGTGGAGACGAAGCCTGCCTCGTTGAACTCGTCACCGGTCAACTCCAGCGTTCGCTGGAACGCACCCATCGCGGTCGCGATGGTGGCGACCATGGTGACGCCGAAGATGATGCTCACGGTCAGCCGGGTGGTGCGCATCGGGTCGAGTGTCGCGTTTCGGCGTGCCACGATCGCAGCCGGATCGGAGCCGAGCCGCGCACCGACGGCGGAGACCACACGCGGAATCACGAGCCGGGCGCCGATCAGGCAGCCGACCGCGATCACGATCAGCCCGAGCAGTGCTGCGACGAAGCCCATCCCCGAGGCCGGGTTCTCGCCCTCGCCGGCCCCGTACACCATCAGTAGTGCACCGATCAGCACGAAGGTGTTGGCCACCAGGGCGCGCAGGAACGGTCGCGCCTTCGACGCCGTCCGACCGGTCGCGGCCTGTATCGCCGTCGCCTCCAGAGTTCGCTTGGACGCCGATCGCGCTGCCCGCACCGCGGTGTAGACGACCGCGGCGATCGAGAGCAGCAGCAGCGGTGAGACCAGTGCGTAGTCCAGTCGCGCAATCGTGCCCCGGTACACCAGGATGTCGCGAACCATCGAGACCGCGAGGGCACCGGCGATCGTGCCGACCACCGCGGCGGCTGTGGCCACGGCGGCCACCGAGCGGACCAGGCTGGTGCGCAGTTGCACGCTGCTGGCCCCGAGAAGACGCAGCAGACCGATGTGGCGCTCTCGGCCGGCCACCACCGCCGTGGCACCGTTGGCCATGGTCACCGCGGCGACGAACAGAGCGATCAGGATGAACCCGGACGCGACGGGTGCGAGCGCGCCCATCGCCCCGGACTCGGACTCGTCGAGACTTTCGATGTAGGTCGACAGCGTCGAGGTGGCCATCAGCAGCACCGCGGCGTAGAAGGCGGCCAGTGCAGCGATCACGGCCACCGTGTCCAGTTCGCGCAGCGAGCCGATGGTCAAGCGCGACATGGTCTTCTGGGTGGTGATCGATGATCGCAGGGCCTGCGTCGAGTTGGTCATGATGCACGCTCCAGGTTGATGAGGAGGTTGGAGATCTGGTGTGGGTCGAGACCGCGGTACTCGCCGGCGATCGCCCCGTCGGCGATCACGAGGATGCGGTCGGCGTGAGCGGCGGCCACGGGATCGTGGGTCACCATGGCGATGCCCTGACCGTACTGCCGCGCCGCCACCGTCAGCAGCTGCAGAACCTCACGCCCCGAACGGGTGTCGAGGTTTCCGGTGGGCTCGTCGGCGAGGATGATCGCCGGTCGCGAGGCCAGTGCGCGCGCGATGGCCACGCGCTGCTGCTGCCCGCCGGAGAGTTCGGCGGGGCGGTGGGTCAGGCGGTCGCGCAGGCCGAGCGTGTCGACCAGATGGTTGATCCAGTTCGTGGTGTGAGCATCGGGCTCGGCACCGGCGAGCAGGAACGGCAGCATGATGTTCTCGTCCGCGGTGAGGGTCGGAACCAGGTTGAACGACTGGAAGATGAACCCGATGTTTCTGCGGCGCATCACCGTTCGCTCGGTGTCGGTCATGTTCTCGATGGGCGCTCCGCCCACGATCACGCGGCCGGAGGTGACGTCGTCGAGGCCGGCGCAGACGTTCATCAGCGTCGACTTGCCCGAGCCCGAGGGCCCCATGATGGCGGTGAACTCACTGCGACCGAGGTCGACGGTGACGTTCCGGAGCGCGTGCACGGGGTTGGTCTCGGCTCCGAAGACCTTGCTGACGCCGATCAGGGAGACCGCCGGCGCGGTTGCGGGTGTGTGCGGGAGGTTGTGCATCGGATTCGTCATACCCGAAACGGTATTGACGACAGGGGGTCTCGGGCATCGGCCAGGATGCCCATCTTGGCGTACATCTCGAGATGTACACGCCGGTTCTCGACCCCGTACCGCGGCCCTACACCAGGGACGTGCGGTACGCGTACACCACCAGTTGCACGCGGTCACGTGCGCCGAGTTTGGTCAGGATTCGGGAGACGTGAGTCTTGACCGTCGCCTCGCTGAGCACTGCTTCGGATGCGATCTCCGCGTTGGAGAGCCCACGGGCCACCATCACCAGGATCTCACGTTCGCGCGGGGTCAGGGCGTCGTACTCGGGCCCCGGGCCGTCCGCGCTGCGAGCACGGTAGCTCTCGAAGATCCGTCGCGTGGCGGTGGCCGAGACCACCTGCGTGCCGCTGTGTACGGCGCGGATCGCGGCGAGCAGGAACTCCGGGTGTGCGTCCTTGAGCAGGAATCCGCTCGCACCCGCTTCGATGGCCGACACGGCGGCTTCGTCCACGTCGAAGGTGGTCAGTACCAACACCTTCGGGCTGCGATCGCCAAGCGTTGCGCGCAACGCAGCGGTGGCGGAGATGCCGTCGGTGCCGGGCATGCGGACGTCCATCACGATCACATCCGGTGCGTACTGCTCGACCAGGGCTGGAACTGCGTCGCCCGAGGACGCCTGCGCCACCACCGCCATGTCCGGTTGGCTCTCGACCACCATCGCGATGCCCGCGCGGAAGAGGGGTTGGTCGTCGACCAGCGCCACCGCGATCACGAGCCGACCTCCACGGCGGAGTGGCTCGGAAGGGCGGCCGCGAAGACCCAGTCTCCTCGCCCGTCTGCGTGCGCGGCGGCCGATCCGCCGGCCAACCGTGCTCGTTCGGCCACACCGATCAGGCCGTGGCCGGTTCCACCGAGATCCGCATCGGTGGTGGCGACACGGTTGCGCACGTCGATGGTGATGCCATGGGATCTCTCGATCCGCACCCGCACGGGCACGCTGAGGTCCCCGTACTTGAGCGCGTTCGTCAGCGCCTCGGTGAGCAGCCGGTGGGCTGTCAGTTCGGACATCCCAGCGGCCGGATCGGGCTCCCCGATCGCGGTGATGTCGATCGTCATGCCCGCGGCGCGCATACGCTCGAGAAGTCGCCGCTGCTGATCCGCGGGGTCCTCGAACGCAGCGTCGACGTTGCTGTGACGCAGTTGCTCGAGCATGATCCGCACGTCGGCCAGCGACGTCCGGGCGGTGGTGGCGATGACGTCGAGAGCCGAGCGTGCCGAGTCCGGTGACGCGTCGAACGTGTACCGCGCGCCCTCGGCCTGGGCGACCACCACCGCCAGCGCGTGCGCCACCACGTCGTGCATGTCGCGCGCAATGCGGTTGCGTTCGCTCTCCTGATCGAACTTCTCGAGCAGACGGCGTCGCTCCACCTCGGCCAACCTGCTCTCCACCCGAGCCTGCTCGGCGCGTTGGCGCTGGTGGGCCGCCGTTCCGAACGCCCACGCGACGAGCAGGTACGCGGCCGATACCGCACCGAGTTGCAGCGCCGTCTGCACCGTCGGCTCATCGACGACGACGCTCGGGAGAACGGCGGCTCCCAGGACCGACAGTCCGACCACCGAAATGGCCGCCCCGCGGCGCATCCACCGGCTCGGGTGCGCCGCCCCGGCATGGACGAGCAGGAACAGGGCCAGGCAGGCTACGTAGTCGATGTGGTCGGTGACGATCTGGAGCAGTATCGATGCGACGGCGGCACCGATCATCACCGTGGGCGCTCGTCGTCGGGTGCCCACTGCGATCGCCATCAGCAGGGGCGCCATGATCTGGACAGCCGGGCCGCTGACCTCGGCCGCCGACCCGACCGCATACAGGGCCAGCCCAGCGCCCAGGGCGCCGTCGAACAGCACGGATCGACGCGTCAGGTCGGGCCGGGCGAGGCGGTCGCGCATACGACCAGACTGCCATCGCGCCCGCACCGCCGCGCACGGTCGGCGATCCCGGACGGTCGGCCAGAATGCAAGACCAATAGGTCTGTTCGTTACGGTCTCATGACAGTCGTCACTTCGGCCGACACAAAACAGACTCGAAGTGTAAATTCCCAGGTGAAGCTCGCGTGAGGGAGCCAAGTTAGAGCTCTCCCAACTGACCATCGCCCGGCACGCGTGTCGCGTTACACATCTCTCCAGAATTTTTTCCAGCAACCTATGGCCACACAGCACCGTACGGCCGGACAGCGGGGTGACGAAGATGAGCACGATCAACAGCTCCACCTGGAACCTGGTCGAGGCCGTACTCGACGGCGAGTTCGACGACACGTGCGTCGACCTCCGGTCGCATGCCTCGACCGACATCGACGAGACGCTGGATCGGCTCGAGGCGCTTGCCGGCTCGGGCCTGTTCTCGGCCGAGGAACTGTCGGGCATCGCCCGGCAGTGGCGTGCGCCGGGAGCCTCCGTGGGCGCCCACCCGGTTCCGTTCAGCGGCCGATCCGCAGCCTGACCCCCCACAACTCGTCGATCCCCCACCCGGACACCGAGTGGGGATCCCAGTAGACTCGACGGCGCAGCGACCATGGTCGTTGGTGTGGTTTCTACGGGGTCGAACTTCACCGTGCATGAACGAGGTTCGACCGTGGAAATCTCTGGAGTTGCCGTGTCACTGGATATCGTCGATCTCGACGAGACGGATATCGCCGGTCTGCCCGTGCGCAGTCCGCGCAGGGCTCTGGGCGAAGTTGCCGACCCGGCCGTCGATCGAGCGTGGTCCGCTCTCCTACACCAGGACGCACACGGCCCCTACGCCACGTTGTACACCGATTACAGCGCGGCGGTCGGTTCCTACAACACTCAGATCGTCGGCTATCGGGTCACCGACGGCGTGGTGGCGCCGGGTCACCTGGTCGGCCGGGTCCCGGCCGGGAGGTACGCCCGATTCTCGGCAGTCGGATCGTTCCCCGACCTGTTTCTGACCGTGTGGCGCGACCTCGCGCGCGCCGAGGAGTCCGGCGATCTGGTTCGCGCGCGCACCGGCGAGTTCGAGGTGTACCCCCACAACTACAAGATCGAGCTGTTCGTACCCCTCGCCGGCGGCAGTCGGTGAGCCCGGTCATCACCGCGACGGGCACGCTGGTCGTAGCCGGTTTCGCGGCGCCGGGGCTCGGTGCGAGCGCGCAGTCCTCCCGGTCGGAACTGGTGCGCTACCTGCGGGAGAGGGTTGTCGAGCGGGAGGGCCCTGCCGCGCCGGTGTTCACCGTGTACGTCCCCGATCAGGGGGGTGCGGAGAACGCCGTGGTCGGGGTGCGCCGCGATGAGCCGGATCGGATTCCCGTCGGCGACGTCTACGTCAGCCTCGCACCGTGCACCTACGCGGTGTTCTCGGTCGAGTCCGGTGGCCGGGACCCGGTGGACGAGTTGTGGACGGCGGCGGATGCATCCGAGTTGGCCGGTGAGGTCGAGCGCGTGGTGGGTGCGTGTTTCGAAGTCGACCGTGGCGTCGACGGAACACAGCTGTGGCTCCCCGTTCGTTTGCGCTGATATCGATTCGGAGAACTCACGGTATCCACGGGCGGGTAAATCCGACCCGGAGTTGGTTTATGGCCCGTTCTTCCTATCGGTGATCTCCTTTCGTGTGGCGACGCGATAGGAATTATTGAAAATCGCCGCTCCGACACCCGTTTTGCGTGTGAGTGCGCCTATGATCGGACTGTGCGCGCGGTTAACTCCGGCGCGGTGTGAGGGTCGGGGGCTCGACCATCACCGGACTCGCCTTTCAGGCGGGTCGTCCTGGTCAACGAGAATGCACACGGATCGGAGCACACTAATGGCACGACAACTGAGGGCGGAAGCAACTCGATCGGCAGCTCTTCATGCGGCTGCGAATCTGTTTCTCGAGGTGGGACACGCCACCGCGACCCTCAGTCAGGTGTCCACCGAGTCCGGTGTGACCAAAGGCGCGCTCTACTTCCATTTCGCATCCAAGGAAGAACTCTCTCGCGCACTCGTCGACGAGGGACGCGAGCGTGTAGCGGCCGCGTGCGCCAATCTCGTCGACCACCGGTCCCCGGCACTGGAATCGATCATCGGCATCTCGTACTCGGTGCTCGAACTCGCCAACACCGACCACCTCGTACGCATCATGTACCGATTGCAGCTCGAGGTCGACGGCGGCGACCCGGCGCGCGGCAGCGTCTTCGGCACGTGGCAGGCCCTGTTCGAGCAGCTGTTCGCCCGCGCGATCGACCACGGCGACGTGATCGACACCCTCGACTCCGAGACTGCGGCCCTGCTCGTCACCGAGCTACTCAGCGGTGTGCTGATGGTCGCCGAGGGCACCGGGAACCTCGACACCGCGCCCGCCCGCATGGAGAGGGTGTGGAGCACCGTCCTGCCGTCGCTGGTTCCACCGGAGAAGCTCTCGTACTTCCGCCAGTTCGCCGCCCGCAGCCTCACCAGCTTCCTGCGCGATCGTGAGGTTGCCGCCACCTCGGTGTGACCTCGTGTGCCGGCGTGTGCGTAGTCTTCGCCCATGGCTGTGACCAACCTGTCCGGGAAGCGGGTGCTCATCACCGGTGCCGCGAGCGGTCTGGGCCGTGCGTGTGCCCTGCTCGCCGCTGCCGAGGGCGCCCAGATGTACCTCACCGATATCGCGGCGGACGGGCTGGCGGCCACGGCGTCCGACATCGAGTCCGCGGGCGGTCGGGTCGCTCGTGCCGAGGCCTTCGACATCACCGACCGTGACGCAGTCGTCGCGTTCGGTGAGCGGATCCATTCCGACGTCGACGCGGTGGATGTGGTGATGAACGTCGCGGGTATCTCCGCGTGGGGCACGGTGGAGAACCTCGAGCACAAGTACTGGCGTGCACTGGTCGAGGTGAACCTGATGGGGCCGATCCACGTGATCGAGACCTTCGTCCCGCCCATGATCGCGGCGGGGCGCGGTGGCCACCTGCTCAACGTCTCCTCCGCTGCAGGTCTGTTGGCGCTGCCGTGGCACGCGGCCTACAGCGCAACCAAGTTCGGCCTTCGGGGGATCTCGGAGGTGCTGCGCTTCGACCTCGAACGCCACGGGATCTGCGTCAGCCTCGCAGCTCCCGGCGGGATCAGCACCCCGTTGGTCAACACCGTGCACATCGCCGGTGTCGACCGGGAGGATCCGCGGGTCTTGGCGGTCGAGGAGCGCTTCGCCGAGCGCGCGGTCACACCCGAGGTTGCAGCCCGCGCCATCATTCGCGGCATGACGCGTCGCAAGTTCCTCATCTACACCTCCCGCGACGTGCGGGTGGGGTACTGGTTCAAGCGCAAGTTCGCGTGGCCGTACGAGATGGTCATGCGCGTGGCCAACCGTAAGTTCTCGGGTCTGCTCCTCCCGCGCGCCTGAGATAGCGTGGCGGGCATGACCGACCCAGCGCCCCCGCCACTCGGCGCCGATTCCGAAGTGGGAGCGTTGCGCCAGGTTCTGCTGCACCGACCGGGCGACGAACTGCGGCGGCTCACCCCGCGCAACAACGATCAACTGCTCTTCGACGGGGTGCCGTGGCTCGAGCGGGCACAGGAGGAACACGACGCGTTCGCTTCTCTGTTGGCCGGGCGTGGCGTCGAGGTTCTGCTGCTCGGTGATCTTCTCACCGAGACCATGGCGGCCAGCAGCGCTGCCCGCGTGCAGGGCGTGGCCGCAGCGGTGGACTCGTCTCGGCTGGGACACGGGCTGGCGGAGGCGCTGGCAGTGCACCTGCGGGTGCTGCCGGCCCCGGAGTTGGCCCACATCCTCACTGCGGGAATGACCTTCGACGAACTACCGGTGCCCGATGTCGGGGGCACCTCGCTGGTGCGTCGGATGCACAACGGCGCCGACTTCGTGATCGACCCCCTGCCGAATCTGCTGTTCACACGAGACTCGTCCTTCTGGATCGGGGACCGGGTGGCGATCACGTCGCTCGCCCTCACCGCACGGGTGCGTGAGACGTCGTTGACCGATCTGATCTACGCGTTCCATCCCCGATTTCTTCGGGTGCGTCGGGCGTACGAGTCGCACACGGCCCCGGTGGAGGGCGGCGACGTGATCCTGCTCGCACCGGGTGTGGTGGCCGTGGGGGTGGGGGAGCGGACCACCCCGGCCGGGGCGGAGGTGCTGGCGCGGAGTCTGTTCGAGGATTCGCTGGCCCACACCGTTCTGGTGGTCCCCATCGAGCAGCAGCGTGCCACGATGCATCTCGATACAGTGATGACGATGGTCGACACCGATGCCGTGGTGATGTATCCCGGAGTTCGGGACAAGTTGTGCGCGTTCACGATTGGAGTGTCCGAGGCCGGTGTGAGCATCGCCGGCCCGGCGCCCTTCCTGGAGGCCGCCGCCGCGGCGATGGGTATCGACCGGCTGCGAGTGATCGATACCGGACTCGATTCGGTGACCGCCGAGCGTGAGCAATGGGATGACGGCAACAACACCCTGGCGCTGGCTCCCGGAGTGGTGGTGGCCTATGAGCGCAATGTCGAAACCAATGCGCGACTGGAGGATTCGGGTATCGAGGTGCTGCGCATCTCGGGATCAGAGCTCGGCTCGGGTCGAGGTGGGCCGCGCTGCATGTCGTGTCCGATCTCGAGGGACCGAGGCTGACCCAACCGGCAACCGCCGCCGACGTCACCGGAAACCGACGCTGGGGTCTAGAGTCGACGGTGATGGAATTCTCGATCGATCACCGCTCGCCGGTCCCCCCGTTCGAACAGCTCCGATCCCAGATCGTCGAGGCGGTCTCTCGTGGGCGGCTGATCTCGGGCACCAGGATACCTACGGTCCGAAACATGGCCTCGCTCTTGGGGATCGCCCCGAATACGGTGGCAAAGACCTATCGCGAGCTCGAGCAGGACGGGGTGATCGAGACCAAGGGGCGCTCCGGATCGTTCATCGCGGCGGTCGGTGATCCGGCTCGTGCGTCCGCGCAGCGCGCCGCGACCGAGTACGTCCGGTTGATCCGACGGCTCGGGGTGCCGGGTGAGGATGCGATGGAGTTCGTGCGGGCGGCGCTGAACGAGGTTGCCGGCGACTGACCGGGATGGGTTTGGGCGAGGACTCTGCCGGGCACTCACTTGATGCTTCAACCGCACACGTCGGTTGACGCTTCAACAGTGTGCTGGCACTGTGGAGAAGGTCATGCCTGCCCAAACGAAGGACACATCATGAGTAAAGAACTGCCCCGCGACCTTGCCGTGCTGGTGGCCCGTGTGGTCATCGGAATCGTCTTCATTGCCCACGGCTGGCAGAAGTTGAGCACCAACGGACTCGATGCCACCGCCGCATCGTTCCGCGGACTCGGCATCCCGGCTCCGGAGGTGTCGGCCTACTTCGCAACGTTCACCCAGCTCATCGGCGGTGGCCTGCTGATCGTCGGGCTCGCGGTGCCCCTGGTCGGGATCCTGTTGTTCGTCAACATGGTCGGCGCCTTCTTCTACGTGCACTCCGGCAACGGCGTTTTCGTCGACGGCGGCGGATGGGAGCTCGTCGGCACGCTCGGGGTGGCCTCGCTGCTCATCGCCGCGGTCGGAAGCGGCGCGTTCGGCCTCGACCGCGTGGTGTTCGGACGGTTTCGCAAGGCGCGACCCGCGCAGGATCGCGACCTGAGCACGGTCGCGGCCTGAGTCGGACGCGCGTCGACTCGAGACCCGGTGTCAACGCCAGCTGGGTAACCAGAGCTGGTTCTGCCACATCTGCGGCGTGATCGAACCGCCGGTGAGAATCGGGTAGAGCCAGATGAAGTTCGCGATCACCACGGCCACGTACACCGCGGCGACGACCAGACCCAATGTTCGTCGTTCGCGGTGTCGGCCGGTGCCGATCACGTCGGAGATCACCAGCGCCAGCCCCATGATCAGGAACGGCGCCAGCACCACGGCGTAGAAGAAGTACATCTGACGGTCGAGGGTCAGGAACCACGGCAGCAGGCCGGCGCCGTAACCCACCAGAACAGCCGCGTAGCGCCAGTCGCGGCGGAAGACGGTGCTGTAGAGGGCCCACCCGAGCATCGGCAGCGCGAGCCACCACAGCGCCGGTGTGCCCACCAGCATCACCGCTCGCACGCAGTCGGACTGCCCGCATCCACCCACTCCCGCGCCGTCCGCGTAGTAGTAGAGCATGGGACGCAGGCCCATCGGCCAGGTCCAGGGTTTCGACTCCCAGGGATGACGGTTGCCCGCGGAGTTGGTCAGTCCCTCGTGGAACTGCAGGACGTTGCCGCTGTAGTACCACAGCGAGCGCAGCGCGCCGGGCACGAACGAGAACGGCCCGCCCGTACCGATCTCGTCGCCGACGGCGTTGCGATCGACACCGTTCTCGCTGCGGAACCACCCCGCATACGAGGCCAGGTACACCAGGATCGGGATGATCACCAGCGCGTACAGCGCCGCCGGGATATCGCGTATCGCCGTCCCGATCCACGGGCGGGACACTCCGTAACGGCGGCGGGCCGCGACGTCGAAGGCCACGCTCATCAGCCCGAAGAACACGATGAAGTACACGCCCGACCACTTGGTTCCGCAGGCCAGCCCCAGCAGCACACCCGCACCGAAGCGCCACCACCGCACACCGAGTCGAGGGCCCCACGCCGTCATCTCGACGCGGCCGGCGCGGTGCGCGCGGTCGAGACGTTCGAGCACGTCGTCGCGATCGCGGATCAGTGCACCGAACGCCGCCACCACGAACAGGGCCAGGAAGATGTCGAGCATCCCGATGCGGGAACTGACGAACAGGACCCCGTCCCCGATCATCAGCACACCCGCGACGGCGCCGATGAGTGTCGAGCGCGTCATGCGTCGCACGATGCGCACCGTCAGCAGGACGATGATGGTGCCCGAGACCGCGGCCGCGAAGCGCCACCCCCACCCGGTGTAGCCGAAGATGGCCTCACCCAGCGCGATCAGCTGTTTGCCCACCGGGGGGTGCACGACGAGTCCGTACCCGGGGTTGTCCTCGATACCGCCGCCGGTGAGCACCTGGTATCCCTGGGGCGCGTAGTGCTTCTCGTCGAAGACGGGGGTGCCGGCGTCGGTGGGGTAGCCGAGCATGGTGAACCGGGTGACGGCGGCCAGGAAGGTCACCACGGCCGTCGCGATCCACCCGCGCAGCCTGTCGGTGGGCCCGAAGGCGGTCGGCGACGGCTCACCCGCGTCGACGAGATCGGCAGGGCTCGTGCGGTGGGCGGGCGCCCGACCTTCTCGCGCCCAGCCTTCCCGCACCTCGTCGTCGCGAGCTGCGCCGGGGCGCACGTCGGTTGCTGTCACACGTCGATCGTAGGCTCGGTGCGACAGGTGACACCGACGAGCGCGGCGGAAGGGGTGGAGTGTGGGATCGCTGATTCTCGCCGCGACGCCGATGGGCGACGTCGGAGACGCGTCGGCCCGGCTGCGAGCGGCCCTCGCCACCGCCGATGTGATCGCCGCGGAGGACACCCGTCGCACCCGCTCGCTCGCCACAGCTCTCGGGGTCGGCATCTCCGGTCGCGTGGTGAGCTTCTACGACCAGGTCGAGAACGAGCGGACCCCCGCGTTGGTGGCCGACATCGCCTCGGGCCTGACGGTGCTGCTGGTCACCGACGCGGGGATGCCGTCGGTGAGCGACCCGGGGTACCGGCTGGTGGCGGCATGCGTCGACGCCGATCTACCCGTCACGTGCCTGCCCGGCCCGTCCGCGGTGACCACCGCCCTCGCGCTGTCCGGAATTGCCGTGGAGCGCTTCTGTTTCGACGGCTTCCCGCCGCGTCGAGGTGGGCCGCGGCGCGCGTGGCTGACCACCCTGCTCGACGAGCCGCGTGCGTGCGTGTTCTTCGAGGCGCCGCACCGGCTCGCCGAGTGCCTCGCCGACGCGGTGACGGTGCTGGGCCCGGATCGCCGCGTCGCGGTGTGCCGGGAGCTGACCAAGACCTACGAGGAGGTTCGGCGGGGGACGCTCGCGGAACTGGCGCAGTGGGCGAGCGAGGGGGTGCGCGGCGAGATCACCGTCGTTCTCGCCGGCGCCGCGCCCCGTACCGTCGAACCCGCGGATCTGGTGAGTGCGGTGGAGGAACTGCTGGCCGCAGGTCTGGGGCTCAAGGACGCGTGCGGGCAGGTCGCAGCGGGTGCCCCCGGCTCGGTGTCCAAGCGCGAGCTCTACGAGGCGGTGCTGGCAGCGCGGCAGGGGTGATGGCCGGTGGGTCGAACCTGCTTGCGTGTGACGGGCACCACACCTACTCTGGTGGACGGGCCACGGCGGCCCGCAGGATTGTGACTCGACCCGAGCGAGGCAAGACCTGGGCACCGATGTGCCCGGGTCTTTTTTTGTGCCCGGGCCCAGCCGCACTCCCCCTCACACACCTCGAGGAGAGCGACGATGACGCGACCGGACGTCACAACGCAGGCCCAACGGATACTCGACGCCGTCGGGGGCGCGAACAACGTGGCAGGGGCAGCTCACTGTGCAACGCGGTTGCGGCTGCAACTGCGCGACGACACCCTGGCCGACACCGCTGCGGTGGAGAAACTCCCCGGTGTACTGGCCGTGGTGCGCGCGGGCGGGCAGTTCCAGGTGGTGGTCGGCACCACCGTCCCCGATCTCTACGCGGCCTTCGCGCCGTTGATCGGACGATCGAGCGCGCCGGAGACCACCGCGGCCACGCCGAAGGGCCGTGGACCTCGAGCGATCCTGGCGGCGGCGATGGAACTGATCTCCGCACTGCTGTCGCCGATCCTGTGGACGCTGGCCGGGGCGGGGCTGCTCAAGGCGTTCCTGTCCGCCGCGATCCAGTTCGACCTCATGACGGCCACCGACTCCACGTACGTGATCCTCGCGGCGGCGGCCGATTCCCTGTTCTACTTCCTCCCGATCATCCTGGCGGTGACGGCGGCGCGGCGGTTCGGCGCCAACGAGTTCACCTCCATGGCGATCGGTGGCGCACTCGTCTACCCGTCCATCGTGGCGTTCGCCCAGACCGACACCCCGGTGCACTTCTTCGGCATCCCGGTGATCACCTTCAACTACACCAGTTCGCTCATCCCGATGATCCTCGCGGTATGGGTGCAGAGTCACCTGGAACGGCGGCTGAAGGCGTGGCTACCCGAGACGATCAAGAACTTCGGCGTGCCACTGCTGGTGATCGTGATCATGGTGCCCCTGGTCCTGCTGACCATCGGACCCGCGACGACCACCGTGGCCGAGGCGCTCTCGTCCGGGGTCAAGTCGATCTTCGAGACCGTGCCGTGGATCGCGGGTGCCGTGATGGGCGGACTGTGGCAGTTCCTCGTGCTGTTCGGCCTGCACTGGGCGTTCATCCCCGTGATCACCAACGAGTTGGCCACCACAGGGTCCTCGCTGATCGGCGGGCCGCTGCTGCCCGCCGTCCTCGCGCAGGCCGCGGCTACCCTCGCGGTCTTCATTCGAACCCGCAGCGCCCGTCGTCGGGGCGTCGCCGGCCCGGCCGCGTTCTCCGGCCTGCTCGCCGGGGTCACCGAACCGGCGATCTACGGGGTGAACCTGCCGCTGCGGCGCCCGTTCGCGTTCGGCATGCTCGGCGGAGCTGTGGGCGGGGCCATCGTGGCCTCGGGCGGCACCGCGATCAATGCGCTCGTCTTCCCCTCCCTGCTCTCGGTGCCGGGATTCACGGCCATCGGCAACGTCACCACGCTCGCGATCGGCACGGTGACCGCCGTCGTCGTCTCCTTCGGGCTCACGGCGGTCTTCGTCGACCGCGAAAGTGAGGACGCCCCGGCCGATTCCGAGCCCGATCGCTCCGTCGACACCTCGGAGACACATCCGGCGGCGTCCGCGGTCCACACGGTCGCCGCGCCGGTTGC
Source organism: Rhodococcus sp. AZ1 (assembly GCF_054979605.1). NCBI lineage: Bacteria > Bacillati > Actinomycetota > Actinomycetes > Mycobacteriales > Nocardiaceae > Rhodococcus > Rhodococcus sp. AZ1. Next base: position 128,373 of record NZ_JBUEQF010000007.1, on the reverse strand, counting down.
CGGGACCGTCGTCGCCCTCTCCGAGGTACCCGACGGGGTCTTCGCCTCCGGCTCGCTCGGCAAGGGCCTGGCCGTGCGGCCCTCGTCCGGGCACGTGCTCTCGCCCGTCGACGGCACGGTCGTGGTGGTTGCCGCCTCCGGCCACGCCTACGGGATCACCACCGACGACGGCGTGGAAGTGCTGGTGCACGTGGGTATCGACACCGTTCGGCTCGAGGGGCGCGGGTTCACACCCCTGGTTCGACGTGGGGATCGCGTGCAGGTGGGAACCCCGCTGGTCGACGTCGACCTCACGGTGATCGCCGAGGCAGGCTACGACGCGTCCGTGATCGTGGTGGTGACCAACGCCGCGTCGCTGGGACCGGTGGTGCCCGTCGCACCGGCAACAGTGGGCACCTCGGAGCCGCTGTTCACCGTCGCACCGGCCCATCGGGAATCGGAGGTGTCGGCATGAGAGCGTTCCCCGCCGAGTTCCTGTGGGGCGGCGCGACCGCCGCGAACCAGGTCGAGGGGGCGTTCGACGTGGACGGCAAAGGGTTGTCGATCCAGGACGTGAGCCCCGACGGGGTGATGTCGCCGCCGACCGACGGGCCCACCGACGCCAACCTCAAGAACGTGGCCGTCGACTTCTACCACCGCTACCGGGAGGACATCGCGCTGTTCGCCGAGATGGGGTTCACCGTCTTCCGGTTCTCGATCGCCTGGTCGCGGATCTACCCCAACGGCGACGACGCCGAGCCCAACGAGGCCGGCCTGGCCTTCTACGACCGGGTTCTCGACGAGCTCGAGGCGCACGGGATCGAGCCCCTGGTCACCATCAGTCACTACGAGACCCCGCTGCGCCTGGCGCGCGAGTACGGCGGGTGGACCGACCGACGCCTGATCGAGTTCTACGAGCGGTACTGCCGCACCCTGTTCGCCCGATACGGCCATCGCGTGAAGTACTGGTTGACGTTCAACGAGATCAACTCGATCATCCACGTGCCCTTCATGTCCGGGGCGATCCCGACGCCGAAGGAGCAGCTCTCGGCCACCGATCTTCACCAGGCCGTCCACCACGAGCTGGTGGCGTCGGCGCGGGCGACGCGTCTTGCTCGCGAGATGATGCCGGGTGCGCTGATCGGGTGCATGCTCATCGCCATCCCGATCTACCCCCTCACCCCCGATCCGGACGACGTGGTGGCAGCAATGATCGCCGAACGATCCAACCTGGCGTTCGGCGACGTGCACTGTCGCGGTGAGTATCCCGGATATCACCTGCGGTGGCTGCGAGAGAACGGCGTCGAACTCGACATCACCGACGCCGACCGTGAGGACCTGCGCAACACCGTCGACTTCGTCTCGCTCAGCTACTACATGAGTGCCTGCGCGAGCGCGGATCCCGAGGCCTCCGCAGGCCGGGGCAACCTCATGGGCGGGGTGCCCAACCCCACGCTCGAGTCGTCGCAGTGGGGGTGGCAGATCGATCCGCAGGGTCTGCGCGTCATCCTCTCGTCGTTCTGGGAGCGGTGGGGCAAACCGCTCTTCATCGTCGAGAACGGCCTCGGTGCGCGCGACGAGGTGGTGATGGTGGACGGCGAGCCGACCGTCGTCGACGATTACCGCATCGAGTACCTGTCCGCGCACCTGGCGCAGGTTCGAGAAGCGATCGAGGACGGTGTCCACATGCTGGGCTACACCACGTGGGGATGCATCGACCTGGTCAGCGCATCGACAGCGCAGATGAGCAAGCGCTACGGGTTCATCCACGTCGATCGCAACGACGACGGCACCGGCACCCTCACCCGTACCCGCAAGAAGTCCTTCCACTGGTACCGCGAGGTGATCGCCACGCGCGGTGCGGGTCTCGGATGAACGAAACCCGAGTGCTTCGGGTGTTCAACAACAATGTGGTGTTGGCCCGAGACAGCGACCGTGGGGAGGTGATCCTCACCGGTCGAGGCGTCGGGTTCGGGGTGCGGCCCGGTGATGCCGTGGACGGCGACCGGGTGGTGAAGGTGTTCGTGCCCGAGAACGGGCGCGACCCGGACAACCTCGGTGCCGTCGTCGCGTCGATCCCCCAGCCCTACCTCGACCTGGCGGCGCGGGCAGTCGCGTCGCTCTCGCTCGCGGTGCCCTCCGCGACGGTGATCGCGATCGCCGATCACCTCTCCCTCGCCGCTGTTCGTCGCGGTCGGGACGACGCCGCGCACCCACTGCGGGTGGAGGTGACGCACCTGTACCCCGACGAGTTGGCCACCGCGCGCAGGATCGTCTCGTACGTCAGCAGCGAGGGTGGCCTGGAGTTGTCCGACGACGAGGCAGTGGCCGTGGCGCTGCACCTGGTCAACGCTGGTCTGACCACGGGAGATCTCACTCTCACCTACCGCATGACCGGGTTGTTCACGCAGTTGCTGGACGTTCTCGAACAGCTCGTGGGCCGGGCCATCCCGCGGGAATCGATCAACGCCGCGCGGTTCGTCACACATCTGCGCTATTTCGTGGTGCGCGCGGCCACGGGCACCCAGCTCGACGACGGGATGTCCGCGACCGGCGAGGCGATCCGTTCCGCGCGTCCCGAGGCGTTCCAGGCGGCGCTGCGACTGCAGTCGCTGCTCGAGCTGCGTCTGGACACCCATCTCACCGCCGACGAGGTCACCTACCTGGCCCTGCATGTCGCCAGGCTCATGGCGGACACCCGTTGACGCCCGTCGACCCTGTGGCGTCGGCGTGCGTCTCAGGTGCTCCAGCGTTGGCGGGTCTGCAGGATCCAGTAGATCGAGAACTCCACCAGCAGAACGGTTTCCACGATCAGCAGCAATGAACCGCCGGTGGCGAGGGTCAGGTGCGCGACGACGGTGGCGAGCAGGGTCAGGGCCATCGCAGCGGCGACCAGCATGTACCCCAGCCGATAGCCGCGCGAGTCGGAGCGGGCCGATTGTGCGAACACCACCACGATGATCGCCCCGAAGAGGATCACCGCGGCCACCGCGTGGGCACGTTCGAGGAATGCGGCGCGCACGAGCAGGTGTGCCGCCAGGGTGAGTGCGCCCAGAACGGTGAGCGCGATGCCGCCCGCGCCACCGCCGAGCAGCCGGATCAGGACACCCGCCATGATGGCGGCGGCCGCGATCGCGGGTATCGCGATGTTCACCCCGGGCGCCGGATCGGTGAGATCGATCGGGCCGCACGCGGGCAGGCTCACCGCCGTCGGGACCGTCGCCACCACCACGGCGGCGAATCCCGCGACGTCCAGCAGGACGTCCTCGGCGGTGGAGTCACCCTTGTAGACCACCAGCGCGGCGCCGAGTGCGTAGAGCACGCCCACGAACACCGAGCGCGCCGGGGTGTACCAGTAACCGCTGATCGAGGGCTGCGTGCAACCGGCCGTCACGCTCGCCCCGATCACCGCGAAGGCCAACAGCAACACCAGCACCACCAGGCCGATACGCAGGTAGCGGTAGGTCTCGATCTCGGTGGCGGACAGGGTAGGGCTCGGCGGGTGTGTGCTCACGAACTGATCGGTCAGCGGGTCGCCTGATCGCGCAGACCTTCGGTGGCGTTGTCGAGGATCGCCTTGGTGCCGCGCTTGAGGATGAAGCCGGGGACCGGCACCACCAGGTCGATCGAGAAGTCGAACGTGACCAGGGTGCCCTTCTCGTGTTCGGCGAAGGTGTACGTGGCCTGCTGTGCACGCTGCTGTGTCGCCGAGACCAGGGTCCACCCGGCGGTGGTGTCGGTGAACGTGTAGTCGAGCACCACGGTGTCGCTGATGCCGGCCAGGGACACCTTCGCCTCGACGCGGTTCGGGCGGCCGTCGTCGTGACGGTCGATCACGGTGACGCTCTTGTAGATCGGAGACCACGTGGGGAGGGACTCGACGTCGGCGATCACGTCGACGATCCTCTCGCGGGGTGCCTCGATGACGATTTCTCGGGATCCGTTGACTGCCATGGCCAGAACCTAGCGGACCAGAGAGACTCCGGGTGCGCCGCGTGTGACGCCGGCAGCGATCACCGCTTCGACGAAGTCCGCGATCTCGTCGATCGCACGCTGGGACTCGGGCAGGAAATCCATGGCCTGGAACACGTGCACCTGCTCCTTCCACACCTGCAACTCGCAGTCGACCCCGGCGTCTGCCAGGCGCTGCGCCATCAACTCCGCGTCCGGGTAGACCATCTCGTCCGAGCCCACCTGAATCAGGGTGGGGGGCATCTTGCTCAGATCGGCGTCGATCGGGGAGCATCGGTGCTCGGTGATGCCGCACCGGGCGTCCACCTGCTCGGTCATCGTGGCGAGCGCGCTCAGGCCCGTGCTGGGGATCATCGCGCAGCGGTCGGCGTTGCGGTGTGCCAGCTTGGACGCGGGATCGAAGTCCGTCAGCGGTGAGAGGGCGAACACCCCGCCCGGAACGGGCAGATCGGCAGCGCCGACGGCGATGGCGATGGCAAGGGCCAGGCAGCCGCCCGCGGAGTCGCCGCCGATGACGATCTGCTCGGGCTCGTATCCCATGTCCAGCAGGTACCGGTAGCCGTCGATCCCGTCGGCGATCGCGTCGTCGATGGTGTGGGCGGGCATCATCCGGTAGCCCACCGAGAGCACGTCGCCGCCCACCGCCTCGGCGATCCGGGACGTCAGCCGACGGTGGGTGTTGAGTCCGCAGAACAGGAACGCGCCGCCATGCAGGTACAGCACCACGCGGTCGGCATCGGCTCGGCGCAGCGCTCGACGCTCCGGCCGCACCCACTCGGCGCGGCAGTGGGTCAGGTCGATCCCCGTGCACTCGGTGCCCGGAATGGGTGGAACGAACTTGCCGGCCTGGTCGACGAGATGCTTGGGCCAGGGCAGATCGGGTGTGTGTGCCCACAGCGAGAGCACGGGCCGAATCGTCCTGCGCAGCGTGGAGGCGAGCACCTTGGACTGGACGCTCACCGAGTCGAAGTCGAGCCGGGTGGCGGTTGCAGCGGCGGTGACGGTGGCGGACCGATCGGTGGGAGCGACCTGATCGGCGGGCAGGCCGCGGCTGGGTCGTACAGCGGACACGGTGACCATGTCCCTCACTTTCGGTCGGCAGCGCCTTCGCGCTGGTTTCGCTATCCGCTGAGTATCGCCCCAGTTAACGAAAGTGAAACACCTGAACCCGAAAAATGTGTAATCGGAGTCACACCGACATGCCTGATGAGCCGAACCGGTGCAACTCCGTGACCTTTTTCGGGCGGTATCGGTGAAGGTCAGTCGGTTTTCGGCTCGACGTAGCGTGGGAAGACGCCCGTCGGTGCGGGCAGGGTCGTCCCGGGCACCGCACGGTGCGCCAGTGCGGCGATCGAGCGGTCGGACACGCTCAGCAGGTCCAGCAGCCGCCCGCACGAGGTCGGCATGACCGGGCTCAGCAGCACCGCTGCCGCGCGCACCACCTCCAGGGTGACGTAGAGCACGGTGGCCATGCGAGCAGGATCGGTCTTGCGCAGCACCCAGGGTTCCTGCGCGGAGAAGTACCGGTTGGTCTCGCCGAGCACCGAGAACACAGCGTCGACGTAGAGGGTCAACTCCTGTGCGTCCACGTGCCGTCGGGCGACGTCGGGCAGCGCGTCGACGAGCGCGAGCAGCGCGGTGTCGGCGTCGGAGAACTCGCCGGGCGTCGGGTGCAGGCCGTCGAGATTCTTGGCGACCATCGACAGGGAGCGCTGGGCGAGGTTGCCGAATTCGTTGGCGAGATCGGTGTTGATGCGTCCGACGATCGCCTCGTGGCTGTAGCTGCCGTCCTGACCGAAGGACACCTCGCGCAGCAGGAAGAACCGCACAGCGTCGAGACCATAGGTGTCGACGAGGGCGAACGGGTCGACCACGTTGCCGACCGACTTCGACATCTTCTCGCCCCGGTTGTACAGAAACCCGTGCGCGAACACGCGTCTGGGCGGTTCCAGGCCTGCCGACATCAGGAACGCCGGCCAGTAGACGGTGTGGAATCGCGTGATGTCCTTGCCGATCATGTGCAGATCGGCGGGCCAGAAGCGGCGGAAGTCCGCGCCGTCGACGTCCGGGTACCCCACGCCGGTGATGTAGTTGGTCAGCGCGTCCACCCACACGTACATCACGTGGTCGGGATCGCCCGGCACCGGCACCCCCCAGTCGAACGTCGAGCGCGAGATCGACAGATCTTTCAGACCGCCGCGCACGAAGCTGACGATCTCGTTCAATCGTGTTGCGGGCGCGAGGAACTCCGGGTGCGCCTCGTAGTGGGCGAGCAGGCGGTCCTGGTAGGCCGACAGGCGGAAGTTGTACGTCGATTCCTCGGTCCACTCGACCGGGGTTCCCGTCTCGGTGGCCACGCGGGTGCCGTCGTCGCGCACGGTGGTCTCCGCCTCCGCGTAGTACGCCTCGTCGCGCACGGAGTACCACCCGGAGTACGAGTCGAGGTAGATGTCACCGTTGTCGGCCATCTTCTGCCAGATCGCTCGTGAGGCCTCGATGTGATCGGTATCGGTGGTGCGAATGAAGCGATCGAAACTGATGCCGAGGGCGGTCTGCATGCGCTCGAACACGTCGGAGTTCCGGCGCGCGAGGTCCGCCGTGCTCACGCCCTCCTTCGCGGCCGTCTGCGCCATCTTCAGCCCGTGCTCGTCGGTGCCGGTGAGGAACCGGACGTCGACGCCGTCGAGGCGCTTGAACCGGGCGATCGCATCCGAGGCGATGTACTCGTACGCGTGCCCGATGTGGGGTTCGCCGTTCGGGTACGCGATCGCCGTGGTGATGTAGAACGAGGATCCGGGCGTGTCGGTCGCGGGCGTGTCGGTCGCGGGCGTGTCAGTCATGGTGCGACTTACTCTATCTTTCGTGGCCACCGACGATCCTGCCCCCAGACCGGGTTCCAAGCGCCCTGCGCCCGAGCCGCCCACGCCGCTGAGCCCGCTGATCGACGCCCACACCCACCTCGACGCCTGCGGCGCCCATGACGCGGCGTCGGTGTCGGCCGTGCTCGACCGGGCCGAGGCGGTCGGGGTGGGCCGGGTGGTCACCGTTGCCGACGATCTCGACGCCGCTCGCTTCGCCGTCGACGCCGCTCACTGGGACGAGCGGGTGTTCGCGGCCACCGCGATCCACCCCACGCGCGCCCACGTCCTCGACGACGCCGTGCGCGCCGAGATCGAACGCCTGGCACGCGATCCGCGCACGGTGGCGGTGGGGGAGACGGGCCTGGACTACTACTGGCCCGGAAAGCTGGAGGGATGCGCCGACGTGGCGGCGCAGACCGAGGGGTTCCGCTGGCACATCGACCTGGCGAAGCGGGTGGGCAAGGCGCTGATGATCCACAACCGCGAGGCCGACGACGACCTCCTGGCGGTGCTCGGCGAGGAGGGTGCGCCGGAGACGGTGATCTTCCACTGCTTCTCGTCGGGTCCGGAGATGGCGCGGAGGTGCATCGAGGCCGGGTACGTGCTCAGCTTCTCCGGGACGGTGAGTTTCACCAACTCGCGTGCCCTGCGCGAGGCCGCGGTGCTGGTTCCGAACGATCAGTTCCTCCTCGAGACCGATGCACCGTTCCTGACCCCGCACCCGTTCCGCGGCGCTCCCAACGAGTCCTACTGTCTGCCGTACACCGCCCGCTCGCTCGCGCAGACTCGCGGACAGGACCCGCAGGAGGTGGCGGCTCTGGCCACGGCGACCGCCGAACGGGTGTACGGCCTGGTCTGACTCACGCTCCGGGCGGGAAGGTGCCGGTGGGCACGATCCGACCGTCCGGGCCCAGGCTGAAGGTCACCCGCGTCGGACCTCCCTGGGGGCAGCAGAAGGGATCGTCGGCTCCCAGCCATCGGTAGTCGACGGAGACGCTGGTGTCGGTGGCGCCGACGACGGTGGTGTAGCTCTGCGGTCGAAGTGTCGCCGTTCCCAGGTAGACGCCGTCGTTGCGGAAGAACAACACGTGCGACTGGTAGGTCGCGTCCATGATTCCGCGGCCGTTGGCGATCAGCCATTCGAGCTGTGGGCAGCCCTGGTCGCTACTGCCGGGAGTCCAGCGGTACGGCTCGAAAGCGCCCCCGTTCGAATCGGTGCCCACACTGGCCAGGGCCGCACGCACGGCCGTCGAGGTCGGATCGACGCAGGGGACCACCACCCGATTTCCCACCGGTCTGTCCCACTGCGACCCCGGGCCCGATGCTGTCGCCGCCGACGGGCTGACAGCTGCGGGCGGGGCGCCTGCGGCAGTACTGCCCACCGACGGGTTCGCCACCGCGGGGTTGCGTACGGACGGGAAGTTGGTGCTGGTCGCATCGGGCGACAGGGCGGTCCCTGCCGGGTCGGGTGCGGTCGGCGACCCGCAGGCGCCCGCGGCGCAGACGGCGAGCGCCGCTGCTGCCAGGGACATGGTCGTTCGCAGGGTGCGTGTGGTGGATGTGTTCACCGGTCCTCCTCGTATGCGGACCGACCGTTCTGGTCGCTCGAGAAGAGTGTCGGTGATCACACCAATTCCGTTAGCCGTCGTACGTAACGAAACGATTGCGGGTCGGACGCGCCCCTGTGACCGGTCACACCTGACGGTCGCGGCCCTCCCAGTACGGTGCGCGCAGCTCGCGCTTGAGGATCTTGCCGCTGGCGTTGCGGGGAAGCTCCTGCACCACCGACACCGCGCGCGGGCACTTGTACCCGGCCAGACGTTCGCGGCAGAACGCGATGATCCCGTTCGTCTCGGTGGGGCGGGCGAGCACCACCATCGCCAGCACGGACTCGCCCCAGTGCTCGTCGGGAACGCCGATGATGGCCGCGTCGGCGACATCGGGGTGATCGAGCAGCACTCTCTCGACCTCGGGGCCGTAGACGTTCTCACCGCCGGTGATGATCATGTCCTTGAGCCGGTCGTCGACGTAGACGTAGCCGTCCGCATCCATCCGGCCGATGTCGCCGGTGCGAATCCAGCCGTCCACGAGCGTCTCCGCGGTGGCCTCCGGCCGGCCGAGGTATTCGGTCATCGCCTGCTCGGTGCGCAGGCACACCTCCCCGGACTCACCCGCGGGCACGGGCGCGCCGTCGACCACGTCGCGAATCTGCACCTCGACACCGCCGACCGGACGGCCCACCGAGAGCAGGCGGTGCTCACGGCCGGGGTCTCGATGATCCTCCGGCGCGAGAACCGTTGCCACGCCCGAGATCTCGGTCTGGCCGTACACCTGGACGAAGTCGATGTCGGGCCACGCGTCGAGCGCCCGGCGCAGCAGCGGCAACGGCATGGGAGCGGCGCCGTAGCCGAGCACCTTCAGGTTCGCCATCGCGGCCACCGCCGCGTCGCCGGCCGCGAGGAACCCGGCCACCACCGGTGGCACGAAGAACGTGTGCGTGGCCCCCGACACGAGTGCACCAGCCAGAGCCGGCGCGGTGGGCTCACGGGTCATGATCGTGGCCACGCCCGCACGCACCCCGAACATCGAGTAGCTGATGCCGCCGACGTGGAAGAGCGGCATCGCCACCAGGGAGATGTCGCCGTCCTCGAAGGGGAACGAGTGCGCCACGTTCACCGTGTGCGCGAGCAGCGCCCGCTGGCTCAGCACCACCCCCTTGGGACGGCCGGTCGTGCCCGAGGAGTACATCACCAGCAGCGGGTCGGCGGCGGTGACGTCGTCGCCGATCGCGTCGGGGGTGTGGGTCGGGTGGGCCGAGGCGAGGAAGTCCTCGTACTGATCGTTGTGGCCACCGACCACCACCACCCGTTCGACGGCCGGGAGACGATCGGCGATCTCCTCGACGGTGTCCGCGAACTCGTCCCCGACGATCAACAGCCGCGGCCCGGAGTCGGTGAACACGTGGACCAACTCGTCGCCGACCTGCCGCCAGTTCGCGATGGTGACGGCGGCGCCGATGGCCGCTGCGGCGTACACGGTGTCCAGGCAGGCCGGGTGGTTCTTGTCCAGGAAGCCGATCACGTCACCCCGGCCGATCCCGGCGGCACGCAGGGCAGCGGTGAGGTCGCGGATACGTCCGTCCCACTGCGCCCAGGTCCACCGCTGGTCCCCGTAGACGAGAGCTGTCGCGTCCGGTGTGCGGTCGGCATGAACTCGCACGAAGTTCGCGAGGCTCTCGGTCATGGCCGAGGTGTCGATCGTCATGGGGCCCCCATCAGGTAGGTGTAACGAAGATCACTCTTCGATCGATGGTGTCCACCGCCGTCGACCCTGTCAAGGAAGTGCCCCCGACCACGTCAAGGAAATGCCCGCGGCAGGTAAAGGATGTGCACGGTCGCCGACCTCGGGGGTGATCAGACGAAGCCGTCCAGCACCATGTAGGTGCCCGAGACCTTGGTGATCGTGATGGTGTGCGGACCGGGTTGCAGGCTCGTGGTCGACCACAGGCGCTGCTGCGCCGCCCGCGTCGGGGCTGCGGTGTCCACGACGGCCACCTGCTGTCCATCGATCGACACGGCGACCTGCCCCTGGTCGGGCGCCTTGCTTCCCAGGTAGCTGATCGACGAGCCGTCGAAGGAGTAGCTGGCCCGGTCGCCATCGGTACGCGTGGCGTGCACGCCGTCGAACAGGTCGCCGAACCCGCGGTTGCCGTTGAACGACCAGGTCCCTCGGTACGCGATGCGCAGATCGTCGTCGTCGGCGGTGATCACCGGTGCCCGCTTGGCGCCCGCCGCACTCATGATGGCCAGCGCCGCGGGCGGCCAGTTGCCGTCGGTGACCAGGGTGGGCGGTTCGGCCGTGGTGTTCGTACCGCTGTTGTTGATGCGGTCGGTGTCGCTGTAGGTCCGCGATATTGCAATGTCGAAGATCGTGGGTGTCCACAAGTGTGTCCACTCGGAATTGCTCCTGTTGGAGATGTAGCGCACCACGTTGTCGGTGGTGGTCCATCGCGAACTGCCCTCGTCGTGGTAGATCGCGTTGCACGCATTGGTGCATTCGCCCAGCACGTTGCCGGAGAACACCGACGGTGAACTAGAGCCGCCATTGGTGTAGATCGGCCCGCCGTCGTCGAGAACACCCATCACCGAGTGCACCCAGTTGTTGCTGATGGTGGTGTCGCCGGTATAGATCGTGCCGCGTCGGCACGGAACGGGGAGGTTCTGCTTGGCCTGCAATTCGCACGGTGACGCCCAGCCCCAGCCCCACCCGGTGGAAATTCCGCTGTACGGGGCGTAACCGACCTCGTTGTCGACGACCTTCAGGCCCACCGAATGGCCAGCGAAGATTCCCACCCCGTCCTGGTATTGCTGACCGGGGAAGGTGACGACGTTGTTGCTGACCGTGATGTTGCGAGTTTGCAGGCTCTGGTCGGTGTTGTAGTAGTCGTCGACCTCGCCCACGGAGATTCCGTTTCCGGCGGTGTCGGTGATGTTCGACTGTGTGATCGTGGCGTTCTGTGTCTGATCGCCGAAATCCACTCCCACACCGCCGAGGTGCGTGGTCGTCACGTCGGTGAACGTCACGCCGGAGCCACGGAACACCGACAGCGCTGCCGGTACTCGTGTGGGCTGCAGGGTCTTCGGGTCCCACAGGATTCCGGCTTGATTGTCGATGTATCCCGTGGTGTTCGGCACCAGCCACGAGGTGTAGCTGAACGTGATCCCGCGGACGGAGATGTCGGTGATGGGCGCCATCACGTCGGGAATCACCGCGAAGGCGTCGATGGTGAGGTACTGGCCGCCGGTCTTGACCACCTTCACCGTGTGCGGTCCGCGGGTGAGGCCGGTGACGGACACGAACGGTTGCTGAGCCAGGCGCACGCTCCCGGACGCGTCCGCGGTGCCGGTCTTGACGCCGTCGACGAAGACGTCCACCGTCCCGGCGTCGGTGTTTGTCTCGGTGAGCACCGTGAGCCCGGTGCCGGTGAACGTGTATTCCACCGACGAGCCATTGGTGGTGGCGGCGTGCACATCGTTGCCGATATCGCCGAACGCTCGCTGCGAATTGATCTGCCAGTCGCCGGTGTAGGTGGCGCCGGCGTCGTTGTCGTTGACCGGGGCAATGTGTCCTGGCGTTCCGACGAAGCGGAGCAGGCTGTCGGTGACGGGCATCTCCACCCGCGCGGTGGCCATGTTCTCACCGGGGCGCGGGGTGTAGTAGAGAAAACCTGCCGGGCCGTCGATGTAGAACTGCCCCGGTCGGCCGAGCAGTTCGAAGGCGTTCTCGATCCAACTCACCGCGTCGAGCGAGGGCAGGCCGGCGCCGTTGAACGGGAACCCCACATTGGTGACGTTGGTGAAGTTGGCCTTCCAGCAGGCGGGGTCGACCGTGACGGCCGAATCGGTGAGCGATTGCAGCGGGCACCGCATCTGCTTCCACGCGTTGTTGCGCACCACTTCGATCTGCCTCTGGTTGCGCCACCCCGACGACCCCGCGAGCGGATTGGTGAATCCGGTTGCGGTGCGGGTGAACCCGGCCGGGTTGATGTCGGTGCGAGCGCGGACGGCGCGTACGTCGTTCACCCAGATCTCTCGTGCTGCCGACCCGACGGGAACCGGGGCTCGGTACAGGTTCTTGGATGCGTCCACCACGGTGAATCCGGTGACGGGAACGGACCCCGCGACCACGGGCCGCGCGCCGGGTGCGGCTTCGAGGTGCACGCCCGATCGCGTCACGGTCAGCGGTTGGGTCAGTCGGTACGTGCCGCCCTGCAGAACGACGGTTCCCGGGCCCTTGGCCACGGCGTCGGGGAGAGCGCACGGCTGTGTCTGCGAGCAGTCGGTGCCGCTGCCGGCGGGAGCGGCGTAGTACGTGGTGGGCGCCGCGGTGGCGACCGGTTGAACCGTTCCGATGAGCGAGGCAGCGGTGAGGACGGCAACGGTGACGGCAGTGGCACGCGTGGTCATGGCGGTGAAGTTACGCCCGATCGTCGAATCGAATCGACGAATGGCGAAAGTGGTCGGACCACATGGTCGGACCACAGCGTTCGACGTGCTGAAGTTGCCGCTGAACCGCCATTTCCGTTACCGTTTCGTGACCGGCTACCCAGGAAGTTTTCTCGAATGTCCCACCTCGTACGTCTCAACCGCGCCCAGTCGACCCTGCTGCACGCCGCGGTTGCTGCCCTGCTGCTCACCCTCATCGTGGGCGGGATCGTGGCCGTGGTGCGCCACAAGACCCTCACCGTGGTCGTCGACGGGCAGCAGATTCGACTGAGCACCATGTCCAGCGACGTCAGCGGGGTGCTCGAGGAGGCCGGGTACACCCCCGCCGAGCGTGACGACGTCTCGCCTGCCCGCGATGCGTCCGTCTCCGACGGACAGACCGTGGTGCTCAAGCGCGCCCGCGAGGTCACCGTCACGGTCGACGGGCAGCCGAAGCAGCAGTGGACCACCGCCGCGACGGTCGACGAGGCGCTGACCCAGCTCTCCCTCGCACCCGACGTCTACGTCGATGCACCGAAGGATCAGCCGCTGCCGCTGACCGGCGCAACCCTGGACGTAGTCCTGCCCAAGGCGGTCACCGTGGTCGACGGCGGAGCGCCCGCCGCGCCCGTCGTCCTCGCCGCCCCGACGGTCAAGGACCTCCTCGCCGCGCAGAATCGTCCACTCGAGGACAAGGACACCGTCGACCCGCCCGCCACGACCGCGCTCGCCGACGGCATGACGATCACCGTCACACGAGTGCGCACCAGCACCGTGCAGGTCACCGAGCCGGTCACCGCCCCGGACCAGCGCATCGAGGACCCGACCATGAACATGAGCCGCACCGTCCAGGAGAGCGCGGGCACCCCCGGCCTGCAGGACGCCACCTACGCCGTCACCACCACCAACGGCGTCGAGACCGGTCGCACCCTGGTGACGGCCAACGTGATCACACCGCCGGTGCCCAAGGTGGTGCGAGTGGGCGCGAAGCCCGGTACCGAGGTGCCGCCGGTACAGAACGGTGCCACCTGGGACGCGCTCGCTCAGTGCGAGTCCACCGGTAACTGGGCCATCAACACCGGCAACGGCTTCTACGGCGGCGTCCAGTTCGACCAGAACACCTGGGAGCGTCAGGGCGGCCTGCGGTATGCACCGCGCGCGGACCTCGCCACCCGCGAGGAGCAGATTGCCATCGCGTCGATCACCCAGGCTCGTCAGGGCTGGGGGGCGTGGCCCGCGTGCACCTCGCGGCTGGGTCTGCGCTGACCATCGATCGGCCGGACTCCTCGGCCGCCTCACGTGAGGTGGCCCTCCTCGGTCCCGCCGAGGTGCGCGCCCTCGCCGCCGAACTCGACGTTCGGCCCACCAAGACTCTCGGCCAGAACTTCGTGCACGACGCCAACACGGTGCGCCGCATCGTCACCTCCGCCGGGGTGGACGCCTCGGACGTGGTGCTCGAGGTGGGCCCCGGGCTGGGCTCATTGACGTTGGCCCTGCTCGCTGTGGTGGACGCCGTGATCGCCGTCGAGATCGACCCCGTGCTGGCTGCGCGCCTGCCCGCAACGGTGGCCGAGCGGGCGCCGGCGCAGGCGCACCGGCTCACCGTGATCGAGGCCGATGCCCTGCGTGTGAGCGCCGAGCAGGTGCTCGCCGGCGGCCGCCCACCCACCGCGCTGGTGGCCAACCTGCCCTACAACGTGGCGGTGCCGGTGTTGCTGCACCTGATGTCGCTGCTGCCGTCGGTGCGGACGGCGTTGGTGATGGTGCAGGCGGAGGTGGCCGATCGCCTCGCCGCGACGCCCGGCAGCAAGATCTACGGCGTTCCGAGCGTGAAGGCGGCTTGGTTCGGCTCCGTTCGGCGGGCCGGTGCGGTGGGCAATTCGGTGTTCTGGCCGGTGCCGAAGGTGGAATCGGGGTTGGTGCGCATCGACCGCTACGCCGAGCCGCCGTGGCCGATGGACGAGCAGTTCCGCCGGGCACTGTTCGCCGTGGTGGACGCCGCCTTCGCCCAGCGCCGCAAGACGCTGCGCGCGGCGCTCGCGGGCTGGGCGGGTTCGGCGGCCGAGGCCGAGCGCCGTCTCGTCGCGGCGGGTATCGACCCCTCGGCGCGGGGGGAGACGCTGGACGTCGCGGCCTTCGTGCGCCTGGTTGGTCCCCCTGCCCGCTGATCACGGTGACAGGGCCCAGCGGGCTTGCTGTCTCGTGCACCCGTCACCGGGGAGATCTGTTGAAGCCTTGTCAGGGCCGTGCCGCTATGGAAAATACTCCTTGTGAGAACAAGTATCGAATCGTCGAGGTCACGAGGGGTCGCGTACGGGTTGATCGGGTGCGCAAGCGTGGCTGGTTTGGTCATCCTGGTCAGTGTCGCTTTCGACCTGACAGATTTGGTAGGTAATTCTATCGTTGTTTTTTCCGTCGCAGTGGGTGCACTCAGCTCTCTGGTGTTGCGGGCAGTAAGTAAAGCACGGGGAACAAGTGTTTCTTCGAGTTCATTGATCGCCAACGGTGCATTGACCTCCGTTGGATTGTTCGCGATTCTCAGTCTCGTTGTGTGAGACAAGTTTCTTTCTGATCACGCATATGTTCTTGCGGCTCAACCGCCGAGTCAACGTCCTACCCGCCATCACTGTTCGACCGCTGGCCGAGCGCACCCCTTCATTGGCTAGTGGTCGATCGAAAGTGCGAGTCATCCGTCCCGATTGGAAAGAAGCGACATGAACAAGTACGCGAAGGGTGCAGTCTGCTCGCTCGCTTATGCTGTGGTCGCGAGTAGCGCAGTGGGCCAGGCAAACGCATCGCCCACGCAGCAAGAGCAGTCACAGCATTCGGAAGTTGTCCTCGGCGTGGGCGGGTCCCAGATCGCGTCACAAGGCTCTGTTGCGACGGGGCCGGATGGCGCGCTATCGCAAACTGTGACCCTCGACAATGGTGTGGTCGTAGAGGTGACCCTGCTCCAGCAGCAGGGGACAATCCGACTGAGCGCGTCGAACGGTGAGAACTACAGTTTCCTCGTATCCGATCTGCAGGCGAATGGCGCCGCCGACCCACTACGATCAAGCCTCACCAATGATGCGACGTAGCGACCGGTATCGCAGGTATTGCTCACTCCGCTCTGTGGGGTGCAGCGTTGGGAGGACCGGCCGGCATAGCTGCAGGTGCGGCGGTCGGCGCATTCTGGTGGGGCATCAGCCAAGGGTGCTGACCCCGGTCCCATACCGGTGCGAGGGAGACGCTGGACGTCGCGGCCTTCGTGCGCCTGGTTGGTCCCCCTGCCCGCTGATCGCGGTCCCCCGCCCGCTGATCACGGCGACAGGGTTGGACGAAGTGGGCTTCGGCGCGCATTTCGACCGTGATTACCGATCAGATGGCTGAGCGTGCGGCAGGTGGGGCCCATCCCCTCGACTAGGGTTTATCACCGTGCTCAGTGTCGTTCCCACACCCGTGGTGGTGCGGGCTCCCTCGAAGATCAACCTGCACCTGTCGGTGGGTGACCTGCGCGACGACGGGTTCCACGAGCTCGAGACGGTGTTCCAGGCCCTGTCGCTGAGCGACGACGTGTCCGTGGTCGCGGCTGCGCAGATGAGCCTCACCGTCATCGGTGACGACCACCGATCCGTTCCCACCGACTCCTCGAATCTGGCGTGGCGGGCGGTGGCGATGGTGGCCGAGCACGTCGGCCGGGACGCGGCCGTCGCGATCACGATCGACAAGGGCATCCCGGTGGCCGGGGGCATGGCCGGCGGTAGCGCCGACGCCGCGGCCGCGCTGATCGCCGTCGACTCGCTGTGGGAGCTCGACCTCCCGCGCGAGGTGCTGCTGGAATTCGCGGCGCGTCTGGGCAGCGACGTTCCGTTCTCGCTCACCGGGGGTACCGCCCTGGGTACCGGGCGCGGCGAGAAGCTGCTTCCCGTTCTCTCCCGCAACAGCTTCCACTGGGTGCTCGCGCTCGCCAAGGGTGGGCTGAGCACGCCCACGGTGTTCGCGGAACTCGACGCCCTGCGCGCCAAGGGTGACCCGCCCCGACTGGGGTCGTCGGACGAGCTGCTGCGTGCCTTGGCATCCGGCGACGCCCACCGCGTGGCACCCCTGCTGGGCAACGATCTGCAGGTCGCCGCCGTGTCACTGGCACCGCAGCTACGTCGGACCCTGCGTGCCGGGGTCGATGCCGGTGCGCTGGCGGGCATCGTCTCCGGATCCGGCCCCACGTGCGCGTTCCTGTGCGCCGACGCCGACAGCGCCGTGCAGGTCGGCGCCGAACTCGCCGGGGCCGGGGTGTGCCGCACCGTCCGGGTGGCGTCGGGACCCGTGCCGGGCGCCCACGTGCTCGACCCTGCCAATCGGGGTGGGCACAGCTGATGGCGAACCTGATCAATCTCGAGCAGGTCTCGAAGTCGTTCGGCGTGAAGCCGTTGTTGGACAACGTCTCCCTGGGTGTCGACGAGGGCGAACGCATCGGCGTGGTGGGCCTCAACGGCGGCGGCAAGACCACGATGCTCGAGGTGCTGGCCGGTGTCGAGGACCCCGATTCGGGACGCGTGAGCAGAGTCGGTGGACTGCGGATGGCCGTCGTGACCCAGCGCGGAGTGCTCCCCGACGGCGCCACTGTCGGCGACGTGGTGCTGGCGCCGCTGGGTGTGGCCGAACACGAGTGGGCGGGCGATGCGCGGATACGCGGTGTGCTCGATGGCATCGGCATCACCGGTTTGGGTCTCGACGCCAAGGTTGCCGACCTCTCCGGCGGCGAGCGTCGACGCACCGCGTTGGCGGCCGCCCTGGTGCAGGACCTCGATCTGCTGGTGCTCGACGAGCCCACCAACCACCTCGATGTCGAAGGTGTGCAGTGGTTGGCCGAGCACCTGCTCGCACGTCGCTCGGCGCTGGTGGTGGTCACCCACGATCGCTGGTTCCTCGACACCGTCGCCACCCGCACGTGGGAAGTGGTGGGTGGCAACGTCGAATCGTACGAGGGCGGTTACGGCGACTGGATCTTTGCGCGCGCCGAACGCGCCCGGCAGGCCGACGCCGCCGAGGACCGCCGTCGCAACCTCGCCCGCAAGGAACTGGCGTGGCTTCGCCGCGGCCCGCCCGCGCGCACATCCAAGCCGCGCTACCGCATCGAGGCCGCCGAGGCGCTCATCGCCGACGTACCGGCACCTCGCGACTCGGTGGCGCTCGCGCGGTTCGCGCAGACACGGCTGGGCAAGCTGGTCATCGAACTCGAGGACGCGCGGCTCCAGACCCCGGACGGGCGCACCCTCGTCGACGACCTCACGTGGCGCCTGGCGCCGGGGGAGCGCGTCGGTCTGGTCGGGGTGAACGGATCGGGCAAGACCACGCTGCTGCGCACACTCGCCGGCGAGCTCGAGCCCGCGGCCGGACGTCGCATCCAGGGCACCACCGTGCGCATCGGATGGTTGCGGCAGGAACTCGACGACCTACCCACCGACATGCGTGTGCTCGACGCCGTCAAGGACGTCGCCGAGCGAATCCAGTTGGGGGACAAGGAGATATCCGCTGGTCAACTGGCCGAGAGGTTGGGGTTCACCCCGGCCCGCCAACGAACCCCGGTGGGTGATCTCTCCGGTGGTGAGCGGCGTCGCCTGCAACTGACCCGCGTGCTGATGTCCGAGCCCAACGTGCTGCTGCTCGACGAGCCCACCAACGACCTCGACATCGACACTCTCCAGCAGCTCGAGGATCTCCTCGACGGGTGGGCGGGAACCATGGTGGTGATCAGCCACGACCGGTACCTCATCGAGCGGGTCTGCGACTCCACGTGGGCACTGTTCGGTGACGGCGCCCTGACCAACCTGCCCGGAGGCATCGAGGACTACCTGCGCCGGCGTGCGCGCCTGGTTGCGGCGGGAGCCGGGTCCCCGGCCACACCCGCTGCGTCGGCCCCGGCGCGCAGTGGCGCGCAGGAGCGCGCTGCCCGCAAGGAGCTGCAGAAACTCGAGCGTGCCCTGCTGAAGCTGGACGAGAAGGAAAAGCAACTCCACGAGAGCATGGCCGATCCCACCGCCGCCCCGGACGCCCTGATCGCCCTCGGTTCCGAATTGAACAACGTGATCGCCGAGAAGGAATCGACCGAGGAGCGGTGGCTCGAACTGGCCGAGGAGCTGGGGCAGTGACGGGCTCCGGGATGTCGGGCTCTGGGACGTCGGTGGTGCGCTCGGTGATGGGTGAGCGGTTCGCCGATCTGCACCCGCAGAAGCAGTGGCGGTTCGGGTTCGGCTCGGCCGATCACGTCAGTCAGCACGGCTCGGGCGTCATGGAGGTCATGTCGCACTCGCCGCTGCTGCCCCCACCGGTGTTGTGGTTCGGGGGTAGGCGACGCATGTTCCCGCCGCTCGCCGGAACGCAGGTGCCGTTCACCATCGCCAACTATGCGTACGTGGACGATCTCGGGCGCGAATCGCTGGCCTTCGTGCGGCGCTTCCAATTCCCCGGACGCGAGATCGCCCTCGACTCGGTGATGGTTCTCGGTGCCTCCGGCGCGCTGGACTACATCGGTAAGGGCCCGGACATGGTGGTCTCCACCGACTGCACCGCGGGGCCGGACGGCGAGTTGGTTCTCGAGAGCGGCACGCCGCGGTTCCTGGCCGGCGTCGGCTCCATCACGCCGCCGTCGTTGGTCTCGGCCCTCACCCACGGCCGTGAGTGGTGGGACGAGTCGGCGCAACGCCACCGCATAGAGATCGAGGTGCGCAGCCCGATCATCGGAACACTGTTCCAGTACCGCGGGTGGTTCACCGCGCAGCAGCGGGAGTGCCCACCGGCCGACCTACCTGCGGGAATCGGACCGGCCCGCACCGAATCGCGCGAGCGCTGACGCCCACGTCACCCCGGTTTCTCCAGAAGACCACCGTCCACAAGACGACGTCGGGCCACAAGAAACATTCGACAGTCACCCATCCGCCCCGCCCACCGGAGCGAATGTTCTACGTCACCCGGTGTGGAGTTCCGCGAGCACCCCACACCCGACATGGCCCTCCCTCTTCGGTTGTCCCCCGACGTAGATCGAGAGAAGGGTCGACGAAGACCCGGACCTCTCACGAGATCCGGGTCTTCGTTCTGTCTGACGTTGTGTCGATCGATCCCGCGGGCGTCAGCCCACGAGTGGGTCGATCAGCGGAAGCCCTTGCCCGGGTTCTGCAGGTCGAGAACCACGGTGGTGCCGTTGGAGCGCACGTGGAGCTCCGGGTTCTGCAGGCCACCGGAGGTGAGGTACTCACCGAGGAGCTGGAGCAGCTCGTCCGGGCCGGTGGAGGAGTCGATCGGACGACCCTCGCGGCTGCTGATCTCGTTCTGGGTCAGTCGACCGGCGATGCGGATGGACGCGATGCCCATCGCGGTGCGACGGTCGGGGCTCGGGTGGCGTCCGCCACTGTACGAGCCGCTGCCGCTGCCGTTGGCAGCGGAGCCGTTGCCGGCGGCGGGGGTGCTGCCGGGAAGAGCGTGCTCGGAGATCTGTTCGCTGGATGTCATGTCGGCCTCACTTTGCTGGGGGACGGCGGAAGAAGACTTGGTGGACCTGTGAGCCGGCGTCTTGCCGACCTTGATGCCCGTCAGTGGCACACCTGGCCCGTTACTCATGTCAGGACTTCCTCCGGCTTCATAAACGTACCCAAAGTTTGCTTGTGTCGCCCAAACAGTACCACGCTCTGGCCTTGCAACCTAGATTCCGGAAAGAAAATTAGAAAAGTAAGAATGGTCACAACAATGGTACGCCCTTCGCGGCGTCCCATTCGTGGTTTCTCAGTCCGCTGCGGCGACCAGCGGCTCGAGGAGCAGGTCGGGGAGCTCCTTCTCGATGTACTGCAGCCGCCATTTGTCACTGACCAATGCCAGCAGCACCCCGTCGGAACGGGTGAACACCTCCACCCCGCGCTGCCGAGCCAGCTCCGGGGCGGACGCGTCGTCCGTTCGGCGGGCAATGGAGTAGCCCAGCGGCTCCATCCGGGCCTCGACACCGAACTCGGCCTGCATACGGGCCGCGACCACCTCGAACTGCATCGGCCCCACCGCTGCGAGGACGGGGGCGGCGTCCCCGCGAATGTCGTTGCGCAGGATCTGCACCACGCCCTCGGAGTCCATCTGGTCGACCGCACGGCGGAACTGCTTGTACTTGCTCGCGCTCTCGGCGCGCAGCACCGAGAAGTGCTCGGGCGCGAACGACGGGATGGGCGGGAACTCGACCTTCCGGTCGGCGTAGAGGGTGTGCCCCGGGGCCAGGGCGGTGGCGTTGACCAGGCCCACCACGTCGCCCGGGTACGCGTTGTCGACCGTCGAACGTTCGCGCCCGAACACCGTCTGCGCGTACTTGGTGGTGAACGGCTTGCCCGTCTGAGCGTGCGTGACCACCATTCCACGCTCGAACACCCCGGACACCACGCGCATGAACGCCAGCCGATCGCGGTGCGCGGTGTCCATCCCGGCCTGGACCTTGAACACCACGGCGCTGAACGGATCGGTGACCGAGCGCAGCCCACCGGCGACGTCCGGACGCGGTCCCGGCGGCGGAGCGAACGAGATCAACGCATCGAGAATCTGGTGCACGCCGAAGTTGAGCATCGCGGAGCCGAAGATCACCGGCGAGGTCTGCCCGGCGAGGAACAGATCCTCGTCGTGCGCCTGTCCACTCTCGACGAGCAACTCGCTCTCCTCGACGGCGGTGGTCCACTCCTGACCCTCGCGGGCGAGAGCCGCCTCGGCGTCCATGTGTTCTTCGGGGGCGATCGTCGCACCACCCGCCGTCCGGGTGAACCGCACGTAGGTGCCACTCCCGACGTCGAGCAGGCCGCGGAAGTCGCCCGCGATCCCGACGGGCCAGAACAACGGGGTCGGGGTCAGGCCGATTCGCTGGTCGATCTCGTCGAGAAGCTCGAGCGGGGAGCGACCCGGCCGGTCCCACTTGTTGATCACCGTGATGACGGGGATGCCGCGGTGACGGCACACCTGGAAGAGCTTGAGAGTCTGCGGCTCGAGGCCCTTCGCCGCGTCGATCAGCATCACCGCGGCATCGACGGCGGTGAGCACACGGTAGGTGTCCTCGGAGAAATCGGCGTGACCCGGCGTGTCCACCAGGTTGATGGTGTGGTCGGCGTACTCGAACTGCAGGGCGGTGGAGCTGACGGAGATCCCGCGGGCCTTCTCCATCTCCATCCAGTCCGACACCGTCGACCGGCGCCCGGCCTTGCCGTGGATGGCACCGGCCTCGGAGATCATCCGCGCGTGCAGAGCCAGAGCCTCGGTGAGCGTGGACTTTCCGGCATCCGGGTGGGAGATCACCGCGAACGTGCGACGCCGCGCAACCTCGGTCACGAGGGATGTGGTGCTCACGCGAACCTTTCTCGGACTCTGTGATGGGGCGGTCAGTGCAGAATACTCGTCGACGCACACCTGTCCGCGGCCCCGATGTCAGGGTCGATGTACGCGATTCTGGGCAACTTCGAGCCCGTTCTCGAGGAGCAGCTCGACGGCGTCGGCGGCCTCCTCGATCACCACGGCCAACTCCTCGCGCTCGCGGGTGGCGAACGGCTCGAGTACGTAGGCCGCGGGATCCATCCGCCCCGGCGGTCGACCGATGCCCACTCGCACCCGCAGATAGTCACGGGTGGACAGCGACTTCGACGTCGAACGCAGGCCGTTGTGGCCGCCCTCGCCGCCACCGAACTTCAGGCGCACCTGGCCGAGGTCGACGTCGAGCTCGTCGTGCACCACCACGATGTCGGCGGGGTCCACGGAGAAGAACCGAGCGAGCCCGGCCACGGGCCCGCCCGATTCGTTCATGTACGTGCGCGGCTTGCCGATCACCACCGACCGCGCCCCGAGGCGCGCCTGCAGGACGTCGGAGTTGCTGCGCTTGTGCACGGAGAACGAGCCGCCCACCCGACGGGCGAGCGCCTCGACCACCATGAACCCCACGTTGTGACGTGTGCGTTCGTACTTCGGGCCGGGGTTACCCAGCCCGACCACCAGTGCGGTGTTCAGCGCTGCCCGTCAGCTCTCGGCGTCGGCATCGGCGTCGGCGTCGCCGTCGGAGGCGGCGGCCTCGTCGGCCGGAGCGTCGTCGGCGGAGTCACCCTCGAGGTCCTCCTCGGTGGGCGCCTCGATGACGTTGACCACGAGGGTGTCGGCGTCGGTGACCAGCGTCGAGCCCTCGGGCAGGACGATGTCGCCTGCGGTGAACTGGGTGCCGGCCTCGGCGCCCTCCACCGAGACCTCGAAGCCGTCCGGGATCTTCAGCGCGTCGGCCTCGATCTCGATGGCGTTGGCTTCCTGGGTCACCAGCGTGCCGGGCGCTGCGTCACCGCTGACGCTGACGGTGACCTCGACGGTGACCTTCTCGCCGCGACGGACCACGAGCAGGTCCGCGTGCTCGATGTAGCTGCGGATCGGGTGCACCACGACCGACTTGGTCAGTGCCAGGTGCTGCTCACCGTCGACATCGAGCTCGAGGACGGCGTTGGTGCCGTCGGCACGCAGCACGGCCGCGAACTCGCGGGCCGGAAGCGCCAGGTGCTTGGGATCGGTGCTGTGCCCGTACAGCACGGCGGGAACTTTGCCGTCACGACGGGCGCGACGCGCAGCACCCTTGCCGAACTCGGTGCGGACGGTGGCGGTGATCTTGTTGGCCATGACGGTGAGAACTCCTGAACGGGGCATGTGGGTGGATCGGTGGCGGTGCATCTCGCTCGGCGTGGACACGAGCGAGGACGGCCGACCGGCCGTGCCTGCGTCGATCACGGTGAAACGAGTGCTTCACCCTCGCCGAGACAACTGGGGCCACGTTACCCGACGGCTGGTCCGACCTCACAATCGGCACCTGCCTCCCGATCGCTACCTGTTGCGCGCGAGCACCCGAACGGCCTCGGCGGCGCGGGCGAGGTCGTCGTCGTCGACGAAGTAGTGCGGTGAGGCGCGCACCACCGAACCCAGCCCGCGTGCGGTCATGTCCAGCAACGTCGCGGCCGCGAAGTTCGGGCGCACGATCACCTCGTGCTCGGCGAGGGTGGCGGCGACTGCAACCGAATCGAGCCCGTCGACGGTGAAGGTGACGATGCCGCCGAGATCGTGCGCGTGCGGATCGAGACCGTCGCGCACGTGCACGCCGTCGATGTCGGCGAGCAGCCCGCGCAGGGTGCGGGCCCGCTCGCGCACCGTGCGCTCGACCTCGTCGACACCGAGATCGAGCAGATACCGCGCCGCGACGCCCAGGCCCAGTCGGCTGGCCACCGAGCACTCGAACAGTTCGAATCGTGTTGCATCGGAGGCGAACTCGAACTCCTCGACCGCGGTCCAGCTGGCGCTGTGAAGGTCGAGAGCAGCAGGAACCAGGCGCTCGAGCGCACTCGGCGACACGTAGAGAAACCCCGTGCCCCGTGGTCCGCGCAGCCATTTGCGGCCCGTCACCGACAGCCCGTCGACACCGAGGGAGGTGACGTCGACGGCCACCTGGCCCACCGACTGGCACGCGTCGAGCAGCACCAGGGCGCCGACGGCGTGCGCGATCTCGACCACCTCGCGAACCGGGTTGAGCAGCCCGGAGTTGGTGGGGGAGTGCACCACCGACACCACGGCCACCCGCTCGTCGACCATCTCGGCCAGGGCCGCGGTGTCGATGCGGCCGTGGGCATCGCTGGGCATCACCTCCACGGTGGCACCGCACGCACGTGCCCGGGACAGAACGGTGAGCGCGTTGGTCGCGTACTCGAGCCGCGAGATCAGAATGCGATCGCCGGGCGCGAGCGGGATGGCCAGGAAGAAGTCGTTCCACGATCGGCTCGCGCTGTCGGAGAACGCGATCGAGCCCGCCTCGGCACCGATCAGCCGGGCGACGTCGCTGCGCACGGCGGCCAGCTCGTCCACGCACTCGTCGGCGGCGACGTACCCGCCGATCCGGCTCTCGCGCTGCAGATGCGAGACCACCCGGTCCAGCACGGCCTGCGGGGGGAGCGACGAGCCGGCGCTGTCGAGGAAGACCCGCTCGCGGCAACCCGGTGTGTCTGCGCGGTGTGCACTCGGTTCGATCACCAGGGCGAGCCTGCCACTGGATCGTGGACGGTGCACGCGATTACTGTCGGAACGGTGACCACGCCCGCGGATGCTCTGAGCTCCCGGCCGGCCGCCGAGGCCTACATCGAGCGGGTGTGCTTCAAGCTGGGCCCGCCGCGGCTGGTGGGCGCCGAGATCGAGTGGTTGGCCGCCACCGAGGACGGCTCGCGCCCGCCTCTGTCCGCCCTGGCCGCCGCGCTGGGCCCGCACTCACCCCGCTCCATCGATCCCGACTCCCCGGCGATACCCCTGCCGCGTGGGAGCATCGTCACCGTCGAACCCGGTGGCCAGGTCGAACTGTCGAGCGCCCCCTTCGATTCCCCCACCGCCACGTGCGACGCGCTACGTGCCGACCGCACCGTCCTGGCCGATCTGCTCGCCGCCGCGGGCGTGTCCATTCGCTCCGACGGCGCCGACGCCCACCGCGCCCCGCAACGCCTGCTGGACCTGCCGCGCTACAGGGCGATGGAGGCGCGGTTCGCACGCATCGGTCCCTTCGGGTCGGCGATGATGTGCAACACCGCGGCCACGCAGGTCAGCGTGGATGCCGGGGCCGACGCCGACGACGTGCAGCGACGATGGCACGTGCTGCACGCGGTGGGACCCGCGCTCGTCGCGGCGTTCGCAGGTACGCCGCACCTGTACGGCTGTGACGACGGCTGGGTGAGCCAGCGAATGCGGGCATGGCTGGCCCTGGACCCGGCGCGGACGCTGGTGCCGACCGAGTCCGGCGACGTGCGCAGCGTGTACGCACGGTGGGCGCTGTCGGTGCCGATGCTGTGCGTGCGCCACGGTGCCACCCTGCGCCCGACGCAGACCGATGCGAGCTTCGCGGACTGGCTGGACGGCAGCCTCGACGAGGTGCTGAACCGGCGTCCGACGACGGCCGACCTCGATCACCACCTGAGCACCCTGTTCCCGATGGTGCGTCCGGGCGGGCATCTCGAGGTGCGCTACCTCGACGGTCGGCCGGGCGACGAGTGGGAGGTGCCGGTGCACGTGATCGCGGCGCTGGTGTCCGATCACGAGAGCATCGACGCCGCCTGCGCCGCCGTCGCCGGGACGCAGGGGCGCTGGATCGACGCGGCGCGGGACGGCCTGGCCGAGCCCGACATGGCGCGTGCCGCGGCCCGGGTTCTCGACGTGGCAGCCGCTGCAATGCCCGACGCACGAGCACGCGACGCCGTGGGCGCCCTCGCCCGGCACTGCGCCGACAGCATCTCGACACCTGCGACGAAGGGGAACCCCCGGTGACCGACACCGTGTCCACTACACAGCCCACCACCCCGCCCGCCACCCCGCCCGCCACCCCGCCCGCCACCCCGCCCGCCACCCCGCCCGCCACCGAGCATCTGCGCGCGGCGCTGCGGGAGGTACTGACCCGCGCCCGCGCCCGCACCCTCGCCCTCACCGAGTGCCTGGACGAGGCCGACCTGGTGGCCCAGCACTCGCCGCTGATGAGCCCGCTGGTGTGGGATCTCGCGCACATCGGCAACCAGGAGGAGCTGTGGCTGGTGCGTGACGTCGGTGGCCGCGACGCCGTCCGCGCCGACATCGACGATCTCTACGACGCCTTCCGACACCCCCGCGCCTCACGGCCGGCGCTGCCGCTGCTCGACCCCGGCGAGGCGCGCCACTACGTGCGCGTGGTGCGCGAGACGGTGTGGGAGGTGCTCGACGCCAGCGCGCTCGACGGGCGCCGGCTCGAGCGGGACGGCTTCGCCTTCGCCATGGTGGCCCAGCACGAGCAACAGCACGACGAGACGATGCTCGCCACCCACCAGTTGCGCACCGGCCCTGCGGTTCTCGTCGCACCGCCCACCCCCGACGCACCGACTCCGGCCGGCGCCGGCGAGGTGATCGTGCCCGGTGGGCAGTTCGAGATGGGCACCTCCACCGACCCGTGGGCGCTGGACAACGAGCGTCCCGCACACACGGTGACCGTGCCCGGGTTCGCCATCGACACCCACCCGGTGACCTGCGGCCAGTACCTCGAGTTCATGGCCGACGGTGGATACTCCCGGCCCGAGCTGTGGACCGAGCGTGGCTGGGCGCATCGCACCGAGGCCGGGTTGCGCGCCCCCCAGTTCTGGGAGGACGCCGGCGATGACGGGTGGCTTCGGCGAGTGTTCGGTCGGACCGTCCCGGTGGACCCGCGGCGGCCAGTGGTGCACGTGAGCTGGTTCGAGGCCGACGCCTACGCTCGCTGGGCCGGGCGGCGGCTGCCCACCGAGGCCGAGTGGGAGAAGGCCGCCCGTCACGACCCGACCACCGGCACCAGCCGTCGCAACCCGTGGGGTGAGCTCGATGCGAGCGAGGCCCACGCCAACCTGGGCCAGCGTCACCTCGAACCGGCGCCGGTGGGCGCCTACCCGGCGGGGGAGTCGGCGCTGGGGGTGAGCGGGATGATCGGCGACGTATGGGAGTGGACCTCCTCGGATTTCGAGCCGTATCCCGGGTTCGAGGTCTTCCCCTACGCGGAGTACTCGCAGGTGTTCTTCGGTGGCGACTACAAGGTGCTGCGCGGCGGCTCGTTCGGCAGCGATCCGGTGGCGGTGCGCGCGACCTTCCGCAACTGGGACCACCCGATCCGCCGCCAGATCTTCGCCGGGTTCCGGTGCGCGCGTGATGTTCCCGAGGCAGACGGCGCGCACGGTGTGTAGACACCTGGGATATCTCGGACCGGCTCTCGGCGTGGGCGAGATCCTGCGTCACGGGTCCAACTCGCTCGTGCGACAGGCGTGGGCACCGACGGACATGCGCGGCGGTGGCACCGTCAACGCCGACGGTTTCGGCGCCGCGTGGTGGACGGGCGGGCGCGCCGTCGCCTATCGCAACGCCATGCCGATCTGGAGCGATCCCGCCGTCACCGACACCCTGACTCACATCGAGGCCACCGCGGTGGTGGCCGCGGTGCGCTCGGCCACCGAGGGCATGCCCGTGGAGCGGTCGGCGTGCGCGCCGTTCGTCGACGGACCTCGCGCGTTCAGTCACAACGGTGTGGTGCGCGGGTGGCCGGGATCGATGGTCGACCTCGTCGCCGAGGTCCCGGCTGCCGACCTGCTCACCCTGCCCGCACCCACCGACTCGGCGGCGGTGTGGGTGCTGCTCGCGCACCGGCTGCGCACCGCAGATCCCGATCACGACCCGGGCGCCGTCCTGGCGACGCTCGCGCGCGACGTCGACGCCGCCGCACCCGGATCCCGCCTGAACTTCCTCCTCAGCGACGGCCGGGCCCTGTACGCCACGGCGCTCGACCACTCCCTGTCGGTGCTGCGCGACGGGACCGTGACCATGATCGCCTCCGAGCCGGTGGACGCGCGCGAGGGGTGGACGCCGGTGCCGGATCGCAGCGTCGTCACCGCCACACTCGATCGCCTCGACATTCGTCCGCTCTGACGTCCACGCACCGTGACCGTCCCTCCCCGCCGCACACCGAAGAAGGAGAACCATGACAGCGCCGTCGTTGGACATCCACATCACCGAGGCCGACCTGCTCGCGGCCCTGCGCGCAGACGCCCGCGCGGGCCTGTCCGCAGACCCGAAGTGGTTGCCGCCCAAGTGGTTCTACGACGCGCGTGGCAGTGAGCTGTTCGAGCGCATCACCGAGTTGCCCGAGTACTACCCCACTCGTACCGAGCGTGCACTCCTCGCCGAGCATGCTGCGGAGATCGCGGCGATCACGCGCACCGAGGTACTCGTGGAACTGGGGTCGGGGTCCTCGGACAAGACACGCCTGCTGCTCGACGCCGGTCGCGCCGAGGGTTCGCTGCGCCGCTACGTTCCCCAGGACGTCTCGCCGTCGGCTCTCGAGGGCGCGGTCGCGGAACTGGTTCGCCGGTATCCCGGACTCGACGTGCACGGGGTGGTCAGTGACTTCACCGTCACCCTTCGCACACTCCCGCGCGGGGGCCGGCGCACCATCGCCTTCCTCGGCGGCACCCTCGGCAACCTCGTGCCCGCCGAGAGACGGGCGTTCCTCGCCGACATCGCCGAGGCACTCGCGAGCGGTGAGCACCTGCTGATGGGTGTGGGTCTGGTGATCGACCCTGCCGTTCTGATCCCCGCCTACGACGACGCGGCGGGCGTGACGGCCGAGTTCAACCGCAACGTCCTCGCGGTGCTCAACACCAAACTCGACGCCACGTTCGATCCGGACCTGTTCGAGCACGTGGCCGTGTGGGACAGCGAGGCCGAATGGATCGAGATGCGCCTGAGGTCGCTGACCGACCACACCGTGCACGTCGCGGGGCTGGACATGGACGTGCACTTCGCCGGCGGTGAGCAGATGCGCACGGAGATCTCGGCGAAGTTCCGCCGGGAGGGCATCACCGCCGAACTGGCCACCGCAGGGTTCGAACTGGCCCGGTGGTGGACCGACGCCGACTCCCGGTTCGCCCTGCTCCTGGCCCGTCGGATGTGACGGCCGAGTAGCATCCGTTCTCGAAAGCCGTGCCAGGGCGAGGAGGTGCCGTGCAATCTCGGTCACCCGTCGTCGCGTGGCGTCGGATGGAGCCTCCGCAACTCACCCCGATTCTCTCGGCTGCACGAGATGCATTCCACGAACACGGTTTCCACGGAACATCGGTGCGCGATATCGCAGCCAGGGTGGGCGTGACGGTGCCGGCGCTGTACTACCACCATCAGAACAAGGAAGCGATCCTGCTGGCGCTGCTCGAGTACTCCACCAGCGACGTGCTCGCGCGTGCCCACGCGGCCAACGACGACGGGCGCCCCGACCCGCGGCAGCAACTCGCCAACGTGATCGAGGCGATCGTCCTTCGGATGACCACACGTGCACGCCTGGCCGCCCTCGAGGGGGAGGTGCGCTACCTCAGCCCGGAGAACCGCCTGCGCTATCGCGTTGTACGCAAGGGCATTTCGGATCTGGTCACGGAGATCATCACCGACGGGGTGGCCGCCGGTGTGTTCCGGGTGAGCGACCCTGCCGAGACCGCGCGTGCGTTGATGGGCATGTGCCAGGCGATTCCGCGCTGGTTCCACGACGACGGTCCGCTCACGCCGACCGAGGTGGCGCACAAGTACATCGACATCGCCCTCACTGCCGTCGGATCGAGCCGACCGGACGCGTGATCGGTGTCGGCGCCCCGATCAGCGGAGTCAGGACGCCGAGGCGTGGTCGACCTGAACGCTGCCGTGCTGTACCGGGCAGGTGCGGGGGAATGTCCCGAGCTGCGCGAGGTCGTATCCGTCGGGGTAGCTGCGAATGTTCGGCAGTTGCCGGGTGAAGAGCGGTTCCCTGCGAACCGGCAGCCACCGCACGACGCGTTTGCGTGCCTTCAGAGCCGCCACCGACAGCACCTGCTCGACCCGGGTGGTCGGTCGGTACTCGAACGCCGCGAGCAGGTGATCATCCATCAGCGACTTGGAGAACCGCTCGATGACCTTCGCGGGCACCCGGTCGTTCGGGGGGAACGTGGCCATCAGCGCGAGCGTCGCGTCGGCGACGCGACGTGACCCGGCGTCGAACGCGAAGTGCTCGGCCTCGTACGCATCGAGGTGGGCGGCGAAGCCCTCGAACGTGTACGGCATGCCCTTGATGTTCATGTGCCGACCGAGGCTGCGGTAGTACGCGGTGACCGCCGCGACCTCGTTGCGAGTGAGGGCTCGCCAACCGAACCGATCGATCCAGCGCACCGGCACCACGACGAATGTCGAGAGCACGTAGAGCATGTCGGCGTTGCTGATCTCGTACGCGCCGTGCATCTGGTTCATCCGTCGTACTGCGGTGCGCCCCTGGGGGCTGGTGATGCCGTGCTCGATGATGGCGTCGAGGATCAGCCCGGTGTCGTCGTAGCGCTTCTGCACACGATCGGTGAACTCCCCGGTGCGATCGAGCAATCCACCGATGGTGGGTACCGCGTACGTACGGAACAGCGCGAAGCTCAGCGCCTGGTTGATATCCCAGGGGAACTCGCGGCTGACCAGCAACCGGTAGATCTCCTCGTAATCGGTCGCCGGATCGAGGGCGTCGGTGGTACGGCGAATGGCGTAACGCTGAAGCATCTGCTCACTCCGGATCGTCTCGGCAGTGCGGGGACGGCCCACTGCGAGTGTGACCGCCGCCACCGAGCTTAGCGATCGTTAAGTTGGCTGTCCACCGCCCCCCGCCGCCGCGCTACTGGGATGCCGGTGCCAGCGGGAACTTCACGCCCGTGCGCTCCTCGGAGACCTCCCACAGCCGGGTGGCATCGGCCGGGTTGTTCGCCCGCTTGGACCGTCCGACCTGCTTGGGATGTCCGCGCAGTTCCCTGAATCCGTCGGGTCCGATGTAGGTGTCCCCGGCGATGTCGGCGACCGCGGCGTACATCGCCGGGCGAGTGCCGGCCAGGGCGCTCTGGGCGAACAGCACGTTGCCCACCGACATCGCCGCGTCCATGATCGGGTTGCCCCAGTGCGACTGCAGGTTGGTGGCCGCGTAACCCGGGTGGGCGGCGACCGAGCGCACCGAGGACCCGACCGCGGTCAGTCGGTTCTGCAGTTCACGGGTGAACAGCAGGTTCGCGAGCTTGGACTGCGCGTAGGCGCCGATGCGGTCGTACCTGCGGTGCGTCCAGTCGAGGTCGTCGAAGTTGATGGCACCGTTGTGATGGACCATCGACGACATCGTGACCACCCGATCGGTGATCCGCGGTAGCAGCAGGTTGGTCAGCGCGAAGTGCCCGAAGTGGTTGGTGCCCATCTGCGTCTCGAAGCCGTCGACCGTTGCCCCGGCCGGCGGCATCATGATGCCGGCGTTGTTGATGAGCACGTCGACGGGTTCGGTCACCGACGATGCGAACTCGCGCACCGACGCCAGGTCCGCCAGGTCGAGGCGGCGAACCTCGGTGTTGCCCGTGATGGTCCGCGCGGCCTCCTCGCCCTTGGCGACCGTGCGCACGGCCATGATCACCGTCGCGCCGGCGCGGGCGAACTCGCGAGCAGCCACCAGGCCCAGCCCACTGTTGGAGCCGGTGATCACGAACGTGCGCCCGCTCTGGTCAGGGATGTCTGCTTCTGTCCACTTGGTCATGCGAACCACGGTACAGAGCGGGCGACGCGCCCACCGGCCGCTAGGCGGAACCGTTGAACAGGCTTGTCACCGAACCGTTCTCGAACACCTCGCGGATGGTGCGGGCCAGAAGCGGTGCGATGGAGAGTTCGGTGAGGGTGTCGAACTGCTTGTCCGCCGTGATGGGCAGCGTGTTGGTGACCACCACTTCCTTGGCGCCACAGGAGGCCAACCGCTCGGCCGCCGGGTTCGACAGCACGCCGTGGGTGGCGGCGATCACCACGTCGCCCGCACCGGCCTCCTTGAGCACCTTCACCGCACCGGCGATGGTGCCGCCGGTGTCGATCATGTCGTCGATGAGGATGCAGGTGCGGCCCTCCACCTCACCGACCACACGGTTGGACTTGACCTGGTTGGGCACCAGTGGATCGCGGGTCTTGTGGATGAACGCCAGCGGTGCGCCGTCGAAGGAGTCGGCCCACTTCTCGGCCACCCGCACACGCCCGGAGTCGGGGGAGACCACGGTGATGTGTTCGAGGCTGTAGTTGGCGCGAATGTGCTCGGCGAGCTGGCTGTGGGCGTGCATGTGATCGACCGGTCCGTCGAAGAAGCCCTGAATCTGGTCGGTGTGCAGGTCGACGGTGATGATCCGGTCGGCGCCCGCGGTCTTGAGCAGATCCGCCACCAGACGCGCGGAGATGGGCTCGCGCCCGCGGTGCTTCTTGTCCTGACGGGCGTACGGGTAGAAGGGCAGGATCGCGGTGATCCGCTTGGCCGATCCGCGCTTGAGCGCATCGATCATGATCAGCTGCTCCATCAACCACTGGTTGAGCGGGAACGGGTGGCTCTGCAACACGAAGGCGTCCGAGCCGCGCACCGACTCCTCGAAGCGCACGAAGATCTCACCGTTGGCGAAGTCGCGGGCGGTCTGCGGGGTGACGTCGACGCCCAGTTCCTTGGCCACCTGCGCGGCGAGCTCGGGGTGGGCGCGACCGGAGAACAGCATCAGGTTCTTCTGGTTGTCGATCCAGTTGGCTGTGGTCACGTTATTGCTCGCCGTCCTTCGTTCGATCCTGCTCGTGTGCACTACTGCTGCTGTTCCGGGCGCGCTCGGCAGCATGCGCTGCCTGAGTTCCCGGGCGCTTCCTCTCGACCCATCCGTCGATGATTCGCTGGTCACCGCTCGATATCGCCAGGGCTCCCGGTGGTACATCATGGCGGAGCACCGTCCCGGCGCCGGTATAGGCCCCGTCCCCGACGTGCACCGGCGCGATGAAGGTGGTGTCCGATCCGGTGCGGACGTGCGATCCGACGACGGTGTGGTGCTTGTCGACCCCGTCGTAGTTCACGAACACGCTCGATGCGCCGATGTTCGAGTGCTCGCCGATCGTCGCGTCGCCCACGTAGGTCAGGTGCGGCACCTTGGTGTGAGCTCCGATGGTGGTGTTCTTGACTTCGACGAACGTGCCGATCTTGCCGGATTCGCCGAGCACGGCCCCCGGTCGTAGGAACGCGAAGGGTCCCACGGTGGCGTCGTCGCCGATCACGGCCTCGGATCCGTGTGTGCGCACCACGCTCGCGCGCGCCCCGACGGTGACGTCGGTGAGGGTGGTGTCCGGGCCGATCACGGCGTCCTCGCCGACGGAGGTGTTCCCGCGCAGCTGCGTGCCGGGCTCGATCACCACGTCCTGATCGATCCTCACCTGCACGTCGATCCACGTGGTGGCGGGGTCGATCACGGTGACCCCGGCGCGCTGGTGGGCATCGACGATGCGCTCGTTGAACAGCCGACGCGCACGCGCGAGCTGCACCCGATCGTTGACACCCTGCACCAGGGCCGGATCGGCCAGGCGGGTCGAGTACACCGCGCGGCCCCGCTCGCGGGCGATCCTCAGCACGTCGGTGAGGTAGAGCTCGTGCTGCTCGTTGTCGGTGCTCAGGTGCGTCAGGGCTTCGCGCAGAGCTGCGGCGTCGAACGCGTAGACGCCGGAGTTGACCTCGGTGATCGCCTGCACGCCCGCGTCGGCGTCGGCCTGTTCGACGATCTCGACCACAGCGCCGGTGTCGTCCCGCACGATGCGCCCGTATCCGAAGGGATCGTCGGCGGTGAACGAGAGCACGGTCATGGCAGTGTCGTCCGGGCGCGCCGCGTGCTCGGCGACGAGGGCGTGGAGGGTGGCGGTGTCCAGCAGCGGCACATCGGCCGCGGTGACCACCACGGTGCCGTCGAAGGTCTCGGGCAGGGCGGTCAGGCCGCACTGAACGGCGTGGCCGGTGCCGTTCTGCTCGTCCTGGACCGCCACCGAGATGTCGCGACCCAGCTGGTCCGCGTGGGTGGACACCGCTGCCGTGACGGCGTCACGATCGTGGCCGACGACGGCGACGAGGTGCTCGGGATCGAGGCCGGCGGCGGCGTGCAGCGCGTGCCCGAGCATCGTGCGGCCGGCGAGCGTGTGCAGCACCTTCGGGGTCTTCGATCGCATTCTCGTACCCGCCCCCGCGGCGAGTACGACCACAGCGATCCGGTGCGGCATGCATCTCCTCCGACAGGTGTGCGGTACGGCCGTGTCTTCTCGACCGAGCGTCCCGGTCGAGACGGCCGGGACCGGCTCCGCCGCCAGGACTCGAACCTGAACTATCTGAACCAAAATCAGAGGTGCTGCCGATTACACCACGGCGGAAAGTGCCGCATCGGGTGCACAGACACCCGCTGAGCGGGTCGATCCTCGCATGGAGGGTCGCGGTGAGTCGAACCGCGACGTGGCGGGGTGCCTGATGGCGCCCGAAACCGCTGGGTTGCGGCCGAAACCGACCCGTGCGTTTTCCGCCCTGGACGGAATGTTTCGGTGTTAGGTAAAGGAACGACCGGGAGGGTCTCGGTCGATGAACGAGCCGGGGTGCCTGTGACCGGAAAGCGGATCGAACTTCCTGCGCGTCTGCGCTATGCATCGGTTTCCCTGATCTTCGCGGGCATCGTGGGGGCCGTGCTGATCTATTCCACGGCAGACGGTGACGCTGCAGCCAGAGCCCTCGTCTGGGTGGGGTCGTTCCTGCTTGCCGCCGTGGTTGCTCTCCTGATCTCTCGGAAGGTGCAACATGTTCGACAGAGGTAGCGCTGGGGGCCGTGCCTGTGAGTACTGACGCCGATCCGTAGCGCGCGCCTGATCCGCGGCTCGGCGCTGCCTCCCACTACGCCACGTGTAGAGGTCGGCGATCTCTGACAGGGTGGTCCGCATGAGTATCGATCGTGAGTTCGGGGACTCCGGCGGGTCCGCGGGTGGCACGGCTGTGTCCCCGGACGGTGCTGAGAAGGCCCCGCGTGTTCGCATGACCGGCACCCAACGCCGCGAACAGCTGATCGCGGTGGCGCGCGCGCTGTTCGCCGAACGGGGTTTCGAGGCCACCTCGGTTGAGGAGATCGCCCAGCGCGCGCAGGTGTCCAAGCCGGTGGTGTACGAGCACTTCGGCGGCAAGGAGGGGCTCTACGCGGTGGTGGTGGACCGGGAGATGTCGACGCTGCTCGGCATGGTCACCGCCTCGCTGACCGAGAACCGCTCGCGCGTGCGCGTCGAGAGCGTGGCCCTGGCGCTGCTGACCTACGTCGAGGATCGCTCGGACGGGTTCCGCATCCTGGTGCGTGACTCGCCCGTCGCCGCCGCCGACGGCAGCTACTCGTCGCTGCTCAACGATGCGGTGGTGCAGGTCGGACACATCTTGGCCGGGGATTTCGAGCGTCGAAACTTCGACCCCGCAAACGCGCCCCTGTACGCCCAGGCGCTGGTGGGAATGGTGTCGATGACCGCCCAGTGGTGGCTCGACGTGCGCGAGCCGGCCAAGGAGGTGGTGTGCGCGCACATCGTCAACCTGTGCTGGAACGGGCTGACCAACCTGGAGGCCGATCCGCAGCTCGGCGCTGAATGAGCGCCGCGGCGCTGGTCCTGCGGTAGTGGTGGGGCTGGACGTGCGGTTGCGGCGCGCCGGACCGACTACCACGGTGTCGACTGCCTTCTGGTCCGGACCGGTGGTACCGTTCGCACAGCAATTGCGGAATGGCAGTCCATTGGACGTGAGGCGGATCGTATGGTGAGACAGGCACGCGCGGAAATTACGCGCGACACGGTTCTTGCGGGCGCCGCCCACGTGTTCCTCCGGTTGGGATACGCCAACGCGAGCCTGAGCGAGATCATCTCCCAGTCCCAGGTCACCAAAGGCGCGCTGTACTTTCACTTCGGGTCCAAGGAAGAACTGGCCCGCGCCGTGATCGACGAGGGCTCGACGCGCCTCGCCGCAGCCTGGACCTCCATCGACGACGGGCGCATCCCGGCGCTCGAGGCAACGATCGGGATCTCCTACGCCACCGTCGACCTCGCCGTCGGCGATCCGATGGTCGCTGCGATGTTCCGCCTCAAGCATCAGATCGGCGATTATCGTGGGACCGACGGGAACGTTGTCGACTCGTGGGGCTCGAGTTATCTCGATCTCGCGCAGCGCGCCATCAGCGAGGGCGATGTCAATTCCGATGCCGATCCGGCAACGGTGGGAACGCTGTTCCTGGAAATGATCATCGGTGCGCACATGGTGGCCGTCGCCACCGATTCCACCGACGAATTGGCAATCCGCACCGAGCGCATGTGGTTCTTCCTCCTGCCGTCGTTGGTGCCCGCGCAGAAGCTCGACTACTTCCGTGAGTTCGCCGCACGACGCGTACTGCGCTACGGATCCTGACCTGTGCGGTTCCCGACCGGTGACGGTCCCGCCCTCCCGGTGAACGTCGACCGGTAGGGCTCTCTACACTCGGATCGGTACGCCGCAGGCCCAAATCGGGTCGGGGGTCTTCCAGTCCGGCATCAGGAGAGCTCAGTTGCCCGCGCCTTCGCACGCACCGAATCTTTCCTCCGCACACCCCGGAAGTGCATTGTCGGGGTTGTTCGAGGCCGTCCTGGCCGATCGATCTCTCGAAGCGATCACCGATCGCGTCGGCCGGACCTCGGTCACCCTCGTCGCCCCCACGTCCGCGCGTGGAATGGTCGCCGCGGCGCTCTCGCAGTCGGCGCCGGTGCTGCTGGTCACCGCCACCGGCCGGGAGGCCGACGACCTCACCGCAGAGCTGTCAGAGGCGTACGGCGGCGCCGTCGCGCAGTTCCCCTCGTGGGAGACCCTGCCCCATGAGCGGCTCTCACCAGGGGCGGACACCGTCGGGCGCAGGCTCGAGGTGCTCCGCAGACTGGCCCGCCCCGACGACGCCGACTACGGCGAGCCGCTGCGCATCATCGTCACCACGGTGCGCTCGGTGCTCCAACCCATGGCCCGTGGGCTGGGGAACATCGAGCCCATCGGACTCGAGGTGGGCAGCACCGTCGACTTCGAGCACCTGCAGGCCCGGCTGGTCGAACTCGCCTACGCGCGGGTGGACATGGTGGGCAAGCGCGGCGAGTTCGCTGTGCGGGGCGGCATTCTCGATCTGTTCTCACCCACAGCCGATCACCCTGTGCGCGTGGAGTTCTGGGGCGACGAGGTCACCGAGCTGCGGGCGTTCTCCGTCGCCGATCAGCGGTCGCTGCCCGAGGTGGAGGTCGAGCGCGTCATCGCGCCGCCGTGCCGCGAGTTGATCCTCGACGAGCAGGTGCGCGCCCGCGCCGCTGCCCTC
Organism: Rhodococcus sp. AZ1; assembly: GCF_054979605.1. NCBI lineage: Bacteria > Bacillati > Actinomycetota > Actinomycetes > Mycobacteriales > Nocardiaceae > Rhodococcus > Rhodococcus sp. AZ1. Next base: position 90,861 of record NZ_JBUEQF010000007.1, on the reverse strand, counting down.
GCGCGGGACAACCAGGGCGATCGGGCGCTGGTGGAGATGCTGGAGAAGATGTCGCAGGGCATACCCGTCGACGGCATGGAGGCGCTGCTGCCGGTGCTGCGGGCCGGTGGTCTCGAGCTGCTCACCGACGTGTTGCCGGCGGGCGCGCACGTGCTGATCTGCGACCCCGAGAAGGTACGTACGCGTGCCACGGACCTGGTCCGGACCGGTCGGGAGTTCCTCGAGGCGTCCTGGACGGCGGCGTCGATCGGCGCACAGGCTCCGCTGGATGCCGCGGCGCTGGACACGTCCGGACTCGACGACGAGCTGTCCGGTTCGGGGCTGGATCTGAGCGCGTCGGCGTACCGGTCGCTGCGGCAGGTGCGCGAGAGCGTCGAGGCCGCCGGTCGGCCCTGGTGGACCATCTCGCCGCTCGCGTCGGGATCGGACGAGGAGGCGGTGCTGGCCATCGATCCGGCACCGGAGGTGCGCGGGTCCGCCGAGGCGCTGACCGCCCTGATGGCCATGCTGCGGGCACATATCGGTGACGGCGGCCGCGCGGTGATCGTGGTGGCCGGGTCGGGCACGGCGCAGCGCACCGTCGAGCGGTTGCGCGAGAACGACGTTGCCGCAACGCTTCTCGAACCCGGTGCAGGTCCGGCCGACGGGGCGGTGGGGGTGCTGTGCGGGTCGCTGCACGACGGGTTGGTGTTGCGGGACTCGCGGCTGGTGGTCATCACCGAGTCCGACCTCACCGGCAACCGCGTCGCCGCCGCGGGGGACGGACGGCGCCTGCCGGCCAAGCGGCGCAACCAGGTGGACCCGCTCGCCCTGACCGCCGGCGACATGGTGGTGCACGACCAGCACGGCATCGGCCGCTTCGTGGAGATGGTCGAGCGCACCGTCGGCGGCGCGCGTCGGGAGTACCTGGTGGTGGAGTACGCCCCGAGCAAGCGCGGCCATCCTGGTGACCGGCTGTTCGTCCCGATGGAGGCCCTCGACCAACTCTCCCGCTACGTCGGCGGGGAGATGCCGAGCTTGAGCAAGCTGGGCGGATCCGATTGGGCCAACACCAAGCGCAAGGCGCGCAAGGCCGTTCGTGAGATCGCGGGTGAGCTGGTTCAGCTCTACGCAGCGCGTCAGGCGGCACCCGGGCACGCGTACGGCCCGGACACCCCGTGGCAGAAGGAGATGGAGGACGCGTTCGCGTTCACCGAGACGGTCGATCAGATGACCGTGATCGACGAGGTCAAGGCCGATATGGAGAAGCCGGTCCCGATGGACCGCGTCGTCATCGGCGACGTGGGCTACGGCAAGACCGAGGTTGCGGTGCGCGCGGCGTTCAAGGCGGTGCAGGACGGCAAGCAGGTGGCGGTCCTGGTGCCCACCACGCTGCTGGCCCAGCAGCACCTGCAGACCTTCACCGAGCGGATGGCCAACTTTCCCATCACCATCGCGGGTCTGTCGCGCTTCACCGATGCCACCGCGTCGCGGAAGACGTTGGAGGGCTTGGCCGATGGCACCGTCGATATCGTGGTCGGTACGCACCGGCTGCTGCAGACGGGGGTTCGCTGGAAGGACCTCGGCCTCGTGGTGGTCGACGAGGAACAGCGTTTCGGTGTCGAGCACAAGGAGCACATCAAGGCTCTGCGCACCCACGTGGACGTGCTCACCATGTCCGCCACACCCATTCCCCGCACACTCGAGATGTCGATGGCCGGCATTCGCGAGATGTCGACCATCCTGACCCCGCCCGAGGAGCGTCACCCGGTGCTGACCTACGTGGGTGGCTACCAGGACGAGCAGGTGGCGGCGGCGATTCGTCGTGAACTGCTGCGCGACGGGCAGGTGTTCTACGTGCACAACCGGGTGTCGTCGATCGACCGGGCGGCGGCCCGCATTCGCGAGCTGGTTCCCGAGGCGCGCGTGGTGGTCGCACACGGGCAGATGAACGAGGAGACGCTCGAGCAGACCGTGCAGGGCTTCTGGCAGCGCGAGTACGACATCCTGGTGTGCACCACCATCATCGAGACCGGACTCGACATCTCCAACGCCAACACCCTCATCGTCGAGCGGGCCGATGCACTGGGCCTGTCGCAGTTGCACCAGTTGCGCGGGCGTGTGGGCCGCTCCCGCGATCGCGGCTACGCCTACTTCCTCTACCCGCCCGAGAAGCCGCTCACCGAGACCGCGTACGACCGCCTGGCGACCATCTCGCAGAACTCCGACCTCGGTGCCGGCATGGCCGTTGCGATGAAGGATCTCGAAATCCGCGGTGCCGGAAACGTTCTCGGCGCCGAACAGTCCGGACACGTCGCCGGTGTGGGTTTCGATCTGTACGTTCGCCTGGTCGGCGAGGCGGTGGAGGCCTACCGCGCCGTTGCCGACGGCAAACCCGTCACCACCGACGACGCACCGCCCGAGGTGCGCATCGACCTACCCGTCGACGCCCACATCCCACCCGAGTACGTCACCAGCGATCGCCTGCGCCTCGAGGCGTACCGCAAGCTGGCCGCAGCCGGCGACGACGCCGAGATCCGAGCGCTGATCGACGAGCTCCTCGACCGGTACGGGCCCGTCCCGCCGGAGGTGGGCCGCCTCGTGGCGGTGGCGGTGCTGCGCAACCTCGCCCGCCAGTACCGCCTCACCGATGTGGCGGTGGCAGGCACGATGCTCAAGATCGCGCCCATGGAACTGCCCGACTCCAAGCAGATTCGGCTCAAGCGCCTCTACCCCAGCGCGCAGTACCGGGCCACCACGGGCACCGTGCAGATTCCGGTGCCGCGCGTCGACGGCGGCGGTGTGGGGGCGCCGCGGCTGCGCGACATCGAACTGGTGCAGTTCGCGGCCGACGTCCTGCTCGCACTGGACGGCAAACCCGTCGGCTCGGTGTCGGTGACCGCGCCGCTGCCGGTCGATTCCCGCTCGTGACAGGTGCCCGCTCATGACCGACGGTCGGGAGCTGCTGGCAGCAGTGGAGCTCATGGACCGGTTGCGCTCGATCGGCGGCTGGGAGGCGCAGCAGACGCACGAGAGCCTACGGACGTACCTGGTCGAGGAAACCTACGAACTGCTCGACGCCATCGACGGCGGTAACCCCGACGACATTCGCGAGGAACTCGGAGATCTGTTGCTGCAGGTGCTCTTTCATTCCCGCATCGCCCGCGACAACGAGGTGGGGGCTTTCGACGTCGATGACGTCGCGGCAACCCTGGTGGCCAAACTGACCCACCGATCGCCGCACCTGAGCGGCCACGTCGGCGGGGAAGTCGACATCGCCGCCCAGGAGCGGGCGTGGGAGGAGCGGAAGGCTGCGGAGAAGTCGCGCGCGTCCTGCCTGGACGGAATTGCGCTGAGCCAACCCGCGCTGGCCCTGGCCGAGAAGGTGCTCACGCGTATCTCCGCCGCAGGTTTTCCACCCGATCTGGTGCCGGACGAGTTGCGGGTGGTGCGCATCGAAATCGGCGCCGCCGTCGAGGACCGCCTACGCCGCGACGTGCTCGCCTTCGCCGCGCGCGTGCGGGCCGCCGAGGTGGCTGCGCGGGCGGGGGGAGAGCCGTTGACCGATCAGGTGTGGCGGCGGCGCTGGGCCTGACCGAACACCCTGTGTGGAAACCTCGCACACCCTCCGGTCGGCTGCAGAGGGGAGGTTCAGAGCATTTGCCTGGAGTGATGAGCGGTGCTATCTTTCCTTAATGACAATGATTTTCATGAAACCAAGCAAGGCTGGCTGGAGCGCGGCTCGCCAACTCGCGATCGTACTTTGCGCGGTCCTGACCATGGGCACTGCTACTGCCCATGCCGCACCGTCTCAGCCGCATTCCGACGCTGCGAACGCTCTTCCCGAGCCTGTGCTCACTCACGACCTCTCCGAAGAGGAACTCGGGCTTGTCTCGGTGCGTTCGGCAGATATCTTCGGCCATCTGATTACTCGCGGAGATGGTGGGTGGGTAGTGAGCGAAGCTTCGGCGGACACCTCCGGAGCCTCGAGCGCTGAATGGTCCTCTCTCGCTGATGCTCTCAATCACGTCACCACCCTTGATCCGCCGACATCCGCTGATCCACTCGATTCCTCACTGCACTCGGTCTCCTCGCCCGGCTACCGCAACTGCGTGATCAACGCAACGGGGCTCGGTGCTCTCATTGGTGCAGCCGGTGCCGGTGGTTCTCAGCTGGCCTACTTGATCGCTGCCCAGAACTGGAAGGAGGTAGCGTTCGTCATCGTCAGGCTAGTTGGCGTCAATGCCGTACGGGGCGGGGCGGCGGGCCTCCTTGCGGCACTCGTGGGTGCCGGTGTGTGGTGCGCGACACCGTTCGCGGGATGATCCGATGATCAGCAGATTTGTTCGCGCACCGCAGGGGCCCCGCGATGCCGCGCGTTTCGTCGAGTTGCACCTACTCGATGTTGGTGCCCGCGAGTACTTTTCGCGCCCGGAGTTCGCCGACGTAGTGCGACTCGCTCGGAATGGCAAGTGGGGTGACGCTGCGCGGAAGTTTCGTGAGGTGACGGGTGCGGACGTGAAAATGAGCGTGTACGCCGCCGAGATCGCTGCTCGCATCTGAGGGATCCGACGCCATTGGTGACGGCGGCACTGGGCATGACCGAACACCTCCTGACCGAACACCTCCTGACCGAACACCCTTTGTGGAAACCGCGCACACCCCCCCAGCCGTCTGCAGGGCGTGGGCGGTTCCGAAAAAGGGTGCTCGGTCCGACGGTGGGCGGTCGGGAAAAAGGGTGCTCGGTCCGACGGTGTGCGGTTACCGCGTCCCGGCCTCAGACGTCTCTCAGTCTTCGCAGGAATGATCGACCGCGTGAGACGTCGAATCCGCCTGCTCGCCGCCGCAACCGCGGCGGCTGTGGTGGCGGGCTGCGCGAGCACACCACCGGTGGCCATTCCGCCCGGGATCCCACCGGGTCCGGGGAGTGCAGTTCCCGCGATCGATCTCGACGCCCCCGGGCGAACGGCCGACCTGCTGCGATCGTGGGCGGAGCCGCAGTCGCAGGCCCTCGGCATCGGGACCACCGCGCTCGAGGCCTATGGGTACGCCGCGGCGGTGATGGCCCGGTCGCAGCCCGCGTGCGGAATCGGTTGGACCACTCTTGCCGGCATCGGGTACATCGAGAGTCGTCACGGCACCTTCCGTGGTTCGAGCGTGCAGGCCGACGGCACGGTGGCCCCGCCGATCCGTGGAGTGCAGCTCGACGGCACCGCGGGCAACGCCGTCATCGCCGACACCGACGGGGGTCAACTCGACGGAGACGCGCAATTCGACCGCGCGATGGGTCCGATGCAGTTCATTCCCGAGACGTGGCGCAAGTGGGGTGTCGATGCCAACGGAGACGGCCGCGCCGACCCCGACAACATCGACGACGCCGCGCTCAGCGCAGCCCGGTACCTGTGTGATCGGGGCGGTGACCTGCGCACACCGCAGGGGTGGCGGCAGGCCCTGATGGCCTACAACCTGTCGGGGGTGTACCTCACCGATGTGCGCGACCGCGCCGCCGCCTACTCGGTGGGCGTGAGCGGGTAGGCGAGTTCGGTGCCGCCCCGGCCTGCGCGTCAGGCGCATCCGGTGACCGCTCAGGGCTAGGCTGTGACGCGATCGGCGCGACCGGCGCCCGTTCATCGTCCCGTCCCCGTCCCCGGTAGGAGAATGTTCGTGGCCATCATCGAACAGGTAGGCGCTCGCGAGATCCTCGATTCGCGTGGCAACCCCACGGTCGAGGTGGAGGTGGCGCTCGACGACGGCACCCTCACTCGGGCCGCTGTTCCGTCCGGCGCGTCCACCGGTGAGCACGAGGCCGTCGAACTGCGTGACGGTGGCGACCGCTACCTCGGCAAGGGTGTGCAGAAGGCCGTCAATGCCGTGCTCGACGACATTGCACCCGCCGTCATCGGACTCGATGCCATCGATCAGCGCGCGGTCGATCAGGCGCTGCTCGACCTCGACGGCACCCCGGACAAGTCCCGCCTCGGTGCCAACGCGCTGCTCGGGGTGTCCCTCGCCGTGGCCAAGGGTGCCGCGGAGTCGGCCGGCCTCGAGCTGTTCCGCTACGTCGGCGGACCCAACGCGCACATCCTGCCGGTGCCGATGATGAACATCATCAACGGTGGCGCCCACGCCGACAGCGGCGTCGACGTGCAGGAGTTCATGATCGCGCCGATCGGCGCCCCCACCTTCAAGGAAGCGCTGCGCTGGGGTGCGGAGGTCTACCACTCGCTCAAGTCGGTGCTCAAGGACAAGGGTCTGTCCACCGGCCTCGGCGACGAGGGTGGCTTCGCTCCCGACCTCGCCGGAACCAAGGCCGCGCTCGACCTGATCTCCGAGGCGATCGGCAAAGCCGGTCTGACGCTCGGCACCGATGTGGCCCTCGCGCTCGATGTCGCCGCCACCGAGTTCTACACCGCCGGAACGGGTTACGCGTTCGAGGGTTCGACCCGCACGGCCGAGGAGATGTCGGCCTTCTACGCCGAGCTGCTGGGCGAGTACCCGCTGGTGTCCATCGAGGACCCGCTCGACGAGAACGACTGGGACGGCTGGGTGGCGCTCACCGATTCCATCGGCGACCGCGTCCAGCTGGTCGGTGACGACCTCTTCGTCACCAACCCAGAGCGCCTCGAGGAGGGGATCTCGAAGGGTGCGGCCAACGCGCTGCTGGTGAAGGTCAACCAGATCGGCACCCTCACCGAGACCCTCGACGCCGTGGACCTGGCCCACCGCAACGGCTACCGCACCATGATGAGCCACCGCAGCGGCGAGACCGAGGACGTCACCATCGCCGATCTGGCCGTTGCCGTGGGTAGCGGTCAGATCAAGACCGGCGCCCCCGCCCGTAGCGAGCGCGTGGCCAAGTACAACCAGTTGCTGCGCATCGAGGAGGCCCTCGGCGACGCCGCGCGGTACTCCGGTGAGCTGGCGTTCCCGCGCCTGGACTTCACCAAGGACTGACTGGCAGATGTCGGAGAGGCAGCGGCCCGGAGCGCGTCCGGGGGCACGGTCGGCTCGCAAGGGTGATCGCCCCGGACGCACCGCTCGGCGAACCCCGAGAACCGGTGGTGAGGCAGGGTCCGGAGCTCCGATCGACGTGGACGGGGCCTCTCCGGACGCTGTCCCTGCGGACGTGGCATCTGCCGGCGGGGCATCTGCGGACAGCGTGTCCGGTGACCCGGCCGACCAGATCGACGGCTCGCCGCGCCGAATCCGACCCGGGGTGTCACGCGCGGTGGGCCGCGAACGCACTGTCCTGGGGCTGTCGATGTCCAAAGCCGTCGTGCTCGCCGCTGTGATCACGGCGCTCGCGCTCACGCTGGCCGTGCCGCTGCGGACCTACCTCGGTCAGCGCAGCGACGCGCAGGCCGTCGCGGCGCAGCGGGCCGAGCTCGAACAGCGCGTTGCCGACCTCCAGGTGCAGAAGGACCAGGCCGCCGATCCCGCGTACATCACCGCGCAGGCCCGGCAGCGGCTGGGGTTCGTGATGCCGGGCGAAACGCCGTACCAGGTCCAATTGCCCGGTGCGCGTGCATATTCCGACATCGCCAAGGATGCCCCGCCTGCCCCTCCCGGGCCCTGGTACAGCACGTTGTGGTCCACGGCCGTCGACCCGCGGGGCAAATGAGGGCCCACGTAGGATCGTGCTCGTGAACCCTGCGGTCTCTCCCGACGACCTCGACGCGGTGGCTCGCCAACTCGGCCGGGAGCCGCGCGGTGTGCTCGCCGTCGCCTACCGCACGCCCGACGGGCGCCCAGCCGTGGTGACCACCTCACCCACCCTGCCCGACGGCACACCGTTCCCCACCCTGTACTACCTCACCGACCCACGGCTGACGGCCGAGGCCAGCCGGCAGGAGTCCGCCGGGGTGATGCGTGAGATGACCGAGAGACTCGCCGTCGACGCCGACCTCGCTGCCGCGTATCTGCGTGCCCACCTCTCCTATCTCGCCGAGCGGAACGCGATCGCCTCTCTGGGAACCGATTTCACGGGCGGAGGGATGCCCGACCGGGTCAAGTGCCTGCACGTACTCATGGCGCACTCGCTCGCGAAGGGCCCCGGTGTCAACCCACTCGGCGATGAATCGGTGGCTCTCGCCGCCGAGGGGCCGCTGCGCGGCACCGCCCTACCGGCCGACTGGCCCACCATCGCCGACATTCGAGAGGACTCCGCATGACCAGGGTGGCTGCCATCGATTGCGGGACCAATTCGATTCGTCTGCTCGTCGCGGACGTCGAGCAGTCGGGTTTGCGCGACCTGAGCCGGGAGATGACCGTCGTGCGGCTCGGTCAGGGCGTCGACGCGACCGGCGCGTTCGCTCCGGAGGCGATCGAGCGCACCCGAATCGCCCTGGAGCGGTACGTCGAGATCATCGGTGAGCTCGGGGGAGTGGACGCGGTGCGGATGGTCGCGACCTCGGCCACGCGCGACGCGTCGAACCGCGAGGTGTTCTTCGACATGACCCGGACCACGCTCGAGCCCGTCGCGTCGGGTGCGGTGGCGGAGGTGATCACCGGCGACGAGGAGGCACGGCTGTCGTTCGCCGGGGCGGTGGGCGATCTCGATTCCTCCGATGGGCCGTTCCTGGTGGTCGACCTCGGCGGTGGGTCGACCGAACTGGTGCTCGGTGACCGCGAGGGGGTTCGGGCGGCGTACTCCGCCAACATCGGTTGCGTGCGGTTGACGGAGCGGTGCCTGCACTCCGATCCGCCCACGGCGGACGAGATCGCAGGCGCCCGTGACTTTCTCGGGGAGCGCCTCGACGAGGCGTTCGCGGCGGTCCCGGTGCAACAGGCTCGCACGTGGGTCGGTGTGGCCGGAACCATGACCACGCTGTCGGCCATCGCCCAGGGACTCGACGAGTACGATCCCGCTCGAATCCACCTCTCCCGCATCGGTTTCGACGACCTTCTGCATGTGTGTGATCGACTGGTCGGGATGACGCGCGCCGACCGCGCCGCCCTCGGCCCCATGCATCCCGGCCGGGTCGACGTGATCGGCGGCGGGTCGCTGGTCACGGCGGCTCTGGCCGAACGTGTCGGCGCCGCGGCGCCCATCTCCACTCTCGTCGTCAGTGAGCACGACATCCTCGATGGCATCGCGCTCAGCCTCACGTCGGCGTGATCTGTCAGCTGGTGACACCGGTCAGCTGGTGACCCGGAGCTCGTAGTCGGACCAGGCGCCGGTGGTGTCGAAGGAGTTCGGGTCGACGAAGGTGGCGGTGGCCCAGATGTCCGCCCACACCAGGCTCGGCCCGACGACGGTGGTGGAGCCGGGGCGGGTGACCGGGCGGCCCGAGCGGGGATCGAGGATGTGATCGCCGCGGGCGGCGGAGCCGGAGGTGGCGACGGCGCCCTCGATGACGCTGACCACGTGCGCGATGGTGGAACGGTCGTCGGGGTTCTCGATGCCGATGCGCCAGGGGCGGACGAGGTGGGCACAGTCGCGGCCCAGCCCACAGATGATGTCGCCGCCGGCGTTGATGGAGAACGTGATTCGATCGACGCGGCGCAGATGATCGGCTGCCGACTCGACGGCCCAGCCCTTGACCAGGCCGGTCGGATCCCACCCCACCGAGCCGTCGGGGCCGGGCAGCTCGGTGGTGAAGAGCCCACCCGTCGCCGCTTCGGCACGAGCGGTGAGCAGCCACACCTGTGCGAGCCAGGGGTCCGCGTCGCCGAACTCGAGTTCGTAGGCACGCCAGCGCATCAGGTCGCTATCGGGACGGTAGAGGCTGAACACCGAGTCGGCGCGGCGCAGGTGCGCGAACACCTGGCCGACGGCGAATGCGATGTCGGGCCGCGTGGTGTCGTCCGCTCGCACGTGCACCGACACCGGCATGCCCATGATCTGTTCGACCCACGCGCGGGCGCCGGTCCTGGTGGGCGCGCTCACAGGTTCGCCTGATCGATGGCGGACTGCAGGCTCTGGATGTAGCCGGTGGAGGTCACCGTGGCACCGGAGACCATGTCGATGTTCGCACTCTGCGCCGCAACCACTTCACTGCCGAGCACGGGGAGGGCGCGGTTGTTGATCGCGATGTCCTTGCTGTTCCCGTCGGGGTACACCACGGCGTCCGCGGCGGTGATCTTCCCGGAGACGACGGTGATCTGCACCTGCACCGGGCCCCACCGGGTATCGACGCTGGTGCCGGTGAACGTTCCCGACACCGGGTTTGCCTCGGCGACTTCCTCGTCGGGTGTGGTGGAAGTCGAATCCGGTTGTGCCGGACTCGACACCGGTGTCGATGCCACGGCCGGCGGGGCCTGCGACGAACTGGTGGAGGTGTGGTAGCTGAACAGAAGTGTCAGTGCGGTGATGGTGGACATGATCCACCAGGTGATGCGGCGCATGATTGCGACCTCTCGATCAGGAGTCGAAGCTCTCGGAATGGATATGTGCCGCAGGGGTGCCCGCGGCTCGGGCCGCTCGGCGCACGGCGTCGGCCCAGGCGGGCGGTCCACACACGAACACCTCGCGGTCGGCGACATCGGGACAGGCGTGCAGCAGGGCCGCCGTGTCGTCCCAGCCGGCGGCATGGTCGGGTAGCCAGCTCGACCGTTCGCGTATCCGGTGCCCCGTCACGAGCAGGTAGTCGGCGCCGCGAGCGGCCGCGATGTCCGAGATCTCCTGGTGCAGAACGGCTGTGCTCTCGGAGTGGGTTCGGTGGATCACCAGCACATCCGAGGGGTTCTGGGGGAGCGCCTCGAGCAGAGCTCGCATGGGTGTGATGCCGATCCCGGCCCCGATCAACAGGGCCTTGCGACGGGTGCGGGTGCCGGGATGCATTCGCCCGTAGGGTCCCTCCACCAGGACGCGGGTGCCGGGACGCAGGCGGCTCAGTTCCGCGGTGCCGTCGCCGACCACGGCCGCGGTGAAGCGCAGATGACGGCCGTCGGGCGCGGCGGAGATCGAATAGGGATGTGCACGAGACCATCCCGGCCCGGAGAGAAATCGCCACTGGAGGAACTGCCCGGCCATTGCATCGAGGCGGCCGACGCCGGGCCCGTCGACCACCACCGAGACCACTCCCGGAGCCTCGTTCCACACGCTGTGCACGCGGATCGGTGCCCGGAGCGAGCGCCACGCGGGTACCGCGACGCGGAAGGTCAGCACCGCGATCGCCGTGACGATCCACAGCGTCCACCAGAACACCGCCGCGACCGGCGACCGGAAGTCCTGGCCGGTCCAGATCTGATGTGGCAGCGCCAGTCCCGCGCCGAGGTAGCCGTAGAGATGGATCAGATGCCACGACTCGTACCGCAGCCGGGCACGGGCGGCACGCACGGATGTGACAACCACCAGGATCAGTGCCGCCGTGCCGGCGATGGCCGGCAACATGCCGGGGTAGTTCAGCGTGAAGTCGACGATCGTGTGCCACAGCAGCGCGGTATCGACGTCGGCGTACCCCACGGTGATCAGCCCGATGTGCGCCACCATGAGGGTGAACGAGCCGAACCCCACCCAGCGGTGCAGTGCGGTCAGCTCCTGCTGCCCCCATGCCTTCTCGATGATCGGCACGCGCGCCATCAGGAGCACCTGGATCAGCAGCAGTGCCGAGGCGATCAGCCCGGTGAGGCGACCGATCGAGGTGAGCACGCTCCCTGGATCGCCGGCGAGGTCCGCCACACCGCCGCCGCCGACCCACAGTGCCACCACGATCAGCAGCACCGTCCATCCTGCGCAGGCGGTGGCATCGCGCCACCATCGCGGGATAGTGCGGACTCCGGGTGTGGCGATCGATGTGTCCGGGGCAGTCGTACACGGCGTCGGACGGGTGTCGATCGAGTAACTGCTCATGACGACCACGATGAGCGGCGTTCCCCCGGGCGGACTGTGCCCTGCCCGGGGACTTGCTGTGAACGTCGAACGCCGCGGATGACCTGTGGCGTAGCTACTCGGCGGAGTGCGGACGGTGGGACTCGAACCCACAACTCACAGATTTTAAGTCTGATGCCTCTACCGATTGGGCCACGTCCGCGTAGCGCACACCCTAGTGCGACGCGTCGGCGAGGGCATCGACCAGCCAGGTGTGGATGCGTTCGTCGTTGAGCAGCGAGAAGTGGTTCGCCCCGCCGATGGCGATACCGGCCCGTGGTTGCAGACCGATGTCGCGACCCTTGCCGCGCCCGTGGGCACTGCCGCGCAGCACCAGTCCGTCACCGAGAAGCAGCCCGACAGGATGGTGGGGGTCGTCGGTGAGCACTGCGCACGCGTGATGGTGACGCACACCGGGTGCGACCGGGATGTCGGTGGCCTCACCGAGATCGAAGCCGTCCCGATCGCGAGGATGACCCTCCTCGTGGGTGATCGACCCGTGCACCAGATCGCGGACACCGGCGCTGCGTCGGGTGAGCAGACGTGAGAAGGGCCGCGTCTCGGGCGTCAGCGCCAATGCCGCCCCGAGTTTGTGCACCGCCTGCGCGAGGGGGGCTCCGAGATGCGGGGTACCGAGGGTGACGATGTCCCCGAGCAACCGCACCCACGGACGGTCCAGCGTGCCGGCGTGGTGCGCGGCGCTGCGCGAGACCAGCCCGCCCATCGAGTGACCGACGAGAGTGATCCGTCGCAGCGGGACCGGCCAGGTCTCGATCAGCGAGTCGAGCAGTTCCGACAGGTCGGCGCCGTTGGCGGCCACCCGTCGACCGGTGTTGTAGCGCAGGAAGATCGACGTGGTGCCCACCTCGGCATCGAGATGCGCACCGTAGGTTCGGCCGCCGCCGAACTCCCAGGCCGTCTCCGTTTCGACCAGCCCGTGCAGGAACACCACGACGTGCTCGGTTGCCGCGGGAAAGGTTCGGGCCAGGGCGTCACGGGTGATCGCGACGGCACGCCCGTCGACGCGCACCGCCATCGGGAAGGCGAGTGCGCGCGTGGTCTGTTCCATGCGGTCGCCGATGAGTCCGTGCAGCACGGCGATCGCCTGGGCGCCGTCGGGCGTGTGCGAGGGAGCCGGCGCGGCTGCGGCGCCGGCAACCTCGGTCTCACCCGAGCGCAGCGCGCTCGCCACCGAGGCACGTGTGACGGCGGAGACCGCGGTGGCCGCGCCCGAGAATGCCGCCACCACAGCGGCATACGTGCCCGCTGCGACGACGTCGTGAACGGTCTTGCTCGGCGTCACCGCGGGACCGAGGCCGCGGGCGACGAGTCCGAACGCTCGTCGGGAGATGGCGGCATGGACCGCCGCGATGCCTGCCGTCGCCGTGGCGGCTTCGCGCAGGGCCAATTCACTCAACTCGCCGATCTCGGCGGTCCGCTGACTGCTCTCACCCATAGGCGCAGTGTACAACTGTTCACTGGAATCGGCGGCACGTCGGTGGCGGGCATCACGTGCGCCCCGCTCAGCGGACACGGTGGAGCGGCTCGCGCCCATGTGCGATCTCGACGGCGTTGAGTGCACACAGGCGGGCCATCTCCGACCGAACCCGCACCGTCGCACTGCCCACGTGGGGGAGCAGCACGGTGTTGGCCAGGTCGGCGAGGCCGTCGGCCAACGCGGGCTCGTTCTCGTACACGTCGAGTCCCGCCGCGGCGATGACACCGCCTCGCAGTGCCTCCACCAACGCCGCCTCGTCCACGATCGGCCCGCGGGCGGTGTTGATCAGGATGGCGGTCGGGCGCATCCGCGCCAGCACGGTCGCGTCGACGAGGTGACGGGTGTCTGCGGTGAGGGGGATGTGCAGGGACAGGAAATCGGACTCGGTGATCAGCGTCTGCCAGTCGACCGGCTCGACAGCACCGGCGAACTCGGCGACCTCGGCCTCGGTCAACGCGCGCTCGCCCGGTGGGCGGGGGCACACGATGACCCGCATGCCGAAGCCCAGAGCGCGCCGCGCGGTCGCGCGGGCAATGCGCCCGAAGCCCGCGAGTCCGAGGGTGCGGCCGGAGACATCGGTGCCCAGCACCAGATCGGGCTTCCACCCCACGAACTCACCGCGGCGCACCATGGCGTCGGCCTCGAGGGCTCGCCGCGCGGTGGCCAGCATGAGCAGGATCGCCACGTCTGCGGTTGCGTCGGTCAGGACGCCGGGCGTGTTGGCCACCACGATCGAGTGCTCGGTGGCCGCGGCCACATCGACGTTGTCGTAGCCGACCGCATAGTTGGACACCCCCCGAATCATCGCCCGCGACAGGAGATTCCGGTCGAATCGATCTCGCAACTGGGACACGATCACGTCGAACCGCCCCGAGGTCGCCAGCTCCGTCAACTCCTCGTAGGAGGGCGGATCGTCGAGCACGGTGACGTCGCTGCTCTGGGCGATGATGCCCATACCGGGCTCGGGGATGGGGGTTGTCACCAGGATGCGGGGCGTCATCGCACCACCGTATTCGTGACGCGATCCGGTCAGCGTCCGTATGGTGGATTTCATGACCGCATCGAATCACCGCCAGAACGTGACCTTCCCCAGCAACGGCAACCAGGCCCACGGGTATCTCGCCGTGCCGGCTGCCGGATCGGGTCCGGGGGTGGTCGTCATCCAGGAGTGGTGGGGCCTCGACGATCACATCGCGTCGATCTGCGATCGCCTCGCATCGGAAGGATTCGTGGCTCTCGCACCCGACCTCTACGGTGGCCGCGTCGCCCACGACGCCGACGAGGCGGGCGCGTTCATGACCTCGCTGCCCGTCGACCAGGCGGCGAAGGATCTCGGCGGAGCCGTCGACTTCCTGCTCGCCCATCCGGCCGTGACGTCTGCGACCGTGGGCGCCGTGGGGTTCTGCATGGGTGGCGGCTTCGTGCTGCTGCTGGCGGTGGAGAAGGGCGAGAAGGTCTCGGCTGCAGTGCCGTTCTACGGCGTCGGTCCCGGCGTCCCGAACACCTACACCGACCTCACCGCCGCGGTGCAGGGGCACTACGCGGAGCAGGACGGCTTCTACCCGGTCGACCAGGCGCGCGCGCAGGAGCAGCAGATACGCGACGAGTCCGGTGCCGAGGTGGAGTTCTTCTACTACCCGGCCGGCCACGCCTTCCACAACGACGAGGACAAGGCGGGCACGTACGACGGCGAGCAGGCTGCGCTGGCGTGGTCACGCACGGTGAAGTTCCTGCGCGAGAGGGTCGTCTGACACCGAGCGCCCGGCCGCTGTCGGGCATGGCACCGGCGCAGTGCGGCCGATAGCATCGGTGACCGTGGACAGCGAGGGCTCACCGGGGTCGGCCGATACTCGACCGCCGACCAAGGGGGAGCGGCAGCGACAGGCCATCCTCGACGCGTTGGTGCGCCTGCTGGGGTCCCATTCCATAGCTGATCTGACCGTCGGGCAGATCGCGGCGGAGGCCGGCGTGGGTCGGTCGGGCTTCTACTTCTACTTCGACTCGAAGTTCGCTGCACTCACCGAGCTCTACGTGGCGAGCCGCGCCGACCTGGCGGTGCGTCTGGGCAGCTACGAGCGTGCGGCGGGGGTGGACATCGAGACCTATGCCGACGATTTCCTGGTGGCCGCGCGTCGGGTATGGGAGGCGGGCTCGGTGGTGCTGGTGGCCACGGTGCAGGCACTCCAACTCGACGAGGGGATTAGTCGCATCTGGCAGCAGGACTGCGCCGACATGGCCGACGCCATCTCCCGCGTGGTTCTCGTCGACCCCGATGCCAAACCGTCGAACCCGGACGTGCGAACTCTCGTCGGGCACCTGGCCGAGATGTCGACGTACCTGTTCTACCTGGACCGGCTTCGGCGTAGTGAGAGCACCGACACCGAGCAGATGCTCCGCTCACTGAAGGGGATCTGGATGTCCTCGGTCTGGGGGCTCACCCCGACCCGGATCTGACGTATCCACCGTCGGCGGAAGGGTCACCAGCGCAACGAGTCCGGCGAGCGCGATCATCACGGCGGAGAACGTGAAGATCGTGTCGATGGCTCCGACCCGGATGGGTCCCACCTGTGCGGAGAACCCGTCGAGCACCGTGCTCGCCAGCACGCCCGACAGCACGAGCGAGAGCATCGACACCGCCGTGTTGACCGGCGTGAACACGCCGCTGACTCGGCCTCGGAAACCTTCCGGGGTGACGGCCAGCAGCTGCGGGCCCAGGCCGGCGTTGAGCGCTGCGACCGGCACCCCGGTTGCGAAGATGAACAGGCACGCCGCCCAGAGTTCGGTCTGACGGGCCAGGATCGCCAGCATCACCCCGCCCGCCAGCAGGCCGGCCCACGTGAGTGCGCGCGCGCCGATCCAACCGGCGATCCGCCCCGCCGACACCGCACCGAGGATGGTCCCCGCCCCGAATGCAGCGGTGAGAATGCCGAGTTGAGAAGGATTCTCGGCCAGGTTGTCGGTGACGAAGAAGACCAGCAGGGCAGTGATGGCGCCGGTACCGAGCGAGGCCACCATGGCGATGACGAGGATCGACATGAGGAACCTGTTGCGGCGGAACAGGCGTAGTCCCTCGGTGAACTCGTTCGACCAGCCCGGCGCCGCTCGACGCGGCTGCGCGGGTGCGCTCGCCCGTGTGCGCATCGAACGAATGGCGATGTAGGACATGACATAGCTGAGCGCGTTCGCGATCACCGCCCACTGCACCCCGATCGAGAACAGCAACGGCGCGGCGATCGGCGGACCGATGATCGCAGCGGACGCCACCGTCGCCTGACTCAGGCCGAAGGCGCGGGTTCGATCGTCCTCACCGCTGACGATCGTGGCGATCGTGGCGAACCGTGCGGGGTTGAAGAACTGTCCGGAGGCGTTGACCACGAACACCGTCGAGTACAGCAGGGTCAACCACAGCCACAGCGGGAGGGAGTCGGTGGGCAGGAACAGCAACGCCGCGACCACGCCCACGACCACCGCGCGCAGTGCCTCCGACACCAGCATCACGCGGCGGTGGTTCCACCTGTCGACGAACACCCCTGCAGCCGGGCCCACTACGATGACCGCCACGACGGCACTGACCAGCAGCCCGCTGACCGCGGTGGGTGCCCACCGGGATCCGCGCATCAGTTCGGACGCGATCCAGATGGTGAGGGTGGTGTCGAAGACGAAGTCACCCACGGACGAGAGGGCCTGCGCTGTCCACAGTCGGGAGAAGTCCCGATTGATGAGAAAGCGGTAGCGCCGTTCGTCGATCCTCGTCGCCACCGGCTCAACTCCCGACGAAAGCGGTCATGTGCGCGACGAGTATGGCACCTCGTCGGGCCGACGGGCCGTCACCTGGCCGGTGTGTGCGAAGTCGGTGTCGACCCCGTCGCCTCCTTCTCGTACGTGGCGCGGGCTGCGGTGTCGGCGTGGCTGAGGACGGTGTCCGCACCGATCGCCTTCATGATCGCGTCCTGAGCGCGGCGGGGGAGTAGCTGGCTGACCGCCCACATGCCGTGTCCGCGCTGGGGCACCCAGGTCTCGAATCGTGGTGTGCCGAGCACCGAGACCACGGCGTCGGCAATGTCCTCGGGGCTCACCTTGTGCATGCCGCGCGCTGCAGAGACGCCTGCGGCGAGGTCCGTGGCGACCACGGTCGGCAGGACGCAGGAGACGTCGATACCGAACGGCTTCAGTTCGGCGCGAGTGGCCTCGGAGAATCCCACCACGGCGTACTTGCTGGCGCTGTAGGTGGCGCCGTGCGCGATGGCGACGCGACCGACGGCCGAGGCGATGTTGACGATGTGGCCGCCGCCGGCGGCGATCATCATCGGTGTCACGAGCTTGGTTCCGGTGATCACCCCGCGCACGTTGACGCCCATGATGCGATCCTCGGTCTCGGCGCTCTCGGCGGTCAGGGGCCCGAGGGGCATGATCCCGGCGTTGTTGACCAGGATGTCGACCCGGCCGAAGCGCGCGACGGCCGCGTCGACGAGCGCACCGAAGCTCTTCCGGTCGGAGACGTCGACGCCCATGCCCAGCGCGCGGGACTCGCCGCCGATCCGGTCGGCGACCGATCGTGCGTGTTCGGCGTCGAGGTCGCCCACCACCACGATCGCGCCCAGCTTCGCGAGCGCCTGCGCGGTGGCGGCGCCGATACCGCGCCCGCCGCCGGTGACGACGGCCACCTTGCCGGAGACTGCCCTGGTGGTGCGCTGTGCCTTCGATTCTGACGCCACGATTTCTCTCCTGCTTCACCCGAGGGACCGAACCGATCTGTGACCGGAGCCACATCAGTGTCGATCCGACAGGGCCTCCTGTCAACTACGTCGAGAAGGTCGGCGGAGACCGCGCGTGTCAGTCGAGCGGCACGGCCTCGGTGAGGAACCGGATCTCGCGCTCGACGACCACCTCGAAGGCCGCACCGACGTAGATCTCGAAGTGGCCGTAGTCGTAGCGCTCGATCTGCGCACGAGGCGCCCGGGAGGCATGTCGCAGGGTGGGCCCCGACGGAGCGACGGTGTCGTCGTTGCACACGATGAACAGCACCGGTGCGGTGATGTCCTTGGCCCGCGGCCCCGGCCGGTGCAGGCCGATCTCGAGGCCGATCGACGCTGCCACCTCGTTGCGAAAATCGGTGCCCGGCGTCAGCAGCCCCAGGTAACCGGGCTCGGCATCGGGTGCGGACATCAGAGCCGCCGAGCGCGGCGGCCCTGCCGTGGTGACCATGACGCGGGGCCGACCGAACCTCGCCGCAATCTTGTCCGCGATCGCCAGTCGGGCCACCTTGATCGAGCTCACCGGGTTCAGTGCCAGCGCGGATGCGGGCCCGTCGGTGAACGGGCACTGCGCGATCACCGCGGCAACCGGGCCGTGGTCGGCCGCCGTGATCAGCACGTGGCCGCCCGCGAAACTGGTGCCCCACAGGATCACTCGGCTGCCGTCGACATCGGTGCGACTGCGCGCGTGGTCGAGCGCAGCTCGCCAGTCGGCCAGTTGAGCGTCTATGTCGAGCACCTGACGCGGCTCGCCACCACTGGCCCCGAAGAACCGGTAGTCGAACGCCAACACCGCGTACCCGGCGGCGACGAAGCGCTCGGCGTACGCATCCAGGCGCATCGCCTTGACCGCGCCGAGTCCGTGGGCCATCACGATCACCGGTCGCGGATCGGTGGACTCCGGCAGATACAGCCAGGCGGAGATCGGTGTTCCGGCGCTGCGGAACTCGACGTCGAGTCGGGTCATGGGGTCAAGTCAAGCGTGCGAGTGTCGTGCGGGTCAACGCGGTGGTGACGAGCGTGGTGGGCCCGTACGTAGGATCGGCTCGTCCGCATCGGTACCGACGAAATGGATAGTCACGTGGTCTCAGCTCGCACGTCCGATCCTGTCTCCGCACCCACACTCGCCAGCGCGCTGACCCTCCCGTGCGGGCAGGTGCTGCCCAACCGGGTGATGAAGGCTGCGCTCAGCGAGTCGCTCGCCGATCGTCGACTGGCGCCGAACGCTCGCCTCGAACGCCTCTACGGACGCTGGGCCGACGGCGGGTACGGGCTCGTGGTGACGGGCAACGTGATGGTCGATGCCCGGTATCTCGCCGAGCCGGGCAACGTGGTGGTCGAGGACCACACCCACCTCGCGGCGCTGACCCGATGGGCGAAGATCGCCGCCGGTGGGGGCGCTCCGGTGTGGATGCAGATCAACCATCCCGGGCGCCAGGGCAACCCCGTCGTCGGCGGCGAACCCACCGTCGCGCCGTCCGCCGTGGGGCTCGACGTTCCGGGCATTCCGGCGCCCCGCGCCCTCACCGACGCCGAGGTGGAGGAGACCGTGGCCCGCTACGCCACCACCGCGGCCATCGCCGAGGAGGCCGGTTTCTCGGGCGTGCAGGTGCACGCCGCGCACGGTTACCTGATCTCGCAGTTCCTGTCCCCCAAGTCCAACATCCGCACCGACCGCTGGGGTGGCGACATCGTCGGTCGGTCCCGCTTCCTGCTCGAGATCGTCCGGGCCGTGCGCGCGGCCGTCGCGCCGGGGTTCGCGGTGGGGGTCAAGCTCAACTCCGCGGACTTCCAGCGCGGTGGTTTCACCGAGGAGGAGTCGCGCGAGGTGGTCCGACTGCTCTCCGCCGAGGGCATCGACCTGCTCGAGATCAGTGGCGGCAGTTACGAGTCGCCCGCGATGGTCGGCACCGCGGCCGCGAGCACGCGTGCCCGCGAGGCGTACTTCCTCGACTACGCCGAGACCGTTCGAGCGATCGCCCCGAGTCTTCCGCTCGCGGTCACCGGCGGCTTCCGCACGCGCACCGCGATGAACGAGGCACTTGCGAGCGGCGCGTGTGACGTGATCGGACTCGGCCGACCCACCGCCATCAACCCCGACGCCGCGCTCGACGTGATCGAGGGCCATCGCGAGGTACTCGAGACTGCGACGTTGGCGTTGCCGGTGCCCCAGCGATTCGCGGGCACACGTGCGGTGAAATCGGTCGACGGGTTGATGCAGTTGCAATGGCACGCAGACCAGCTCCACCGCATGGCGGACGGCCTCGACCCCGATCCCGCCAGGCCGCTGCATCGCACTATGCTTCGGTCCCTGCAGCACAACGGCATCGATGCGATCATCTCGTCGCGTCGCGGAACAGGAGCGCCCGAAGTGAAGCCCTACCCGTTCGCACTCGACACCGTCGACGAGGGATTCTTCGCCACGGCGAAGTACCGGCACGTCCACGTCCTCGACCTGGCCGCCGATGCGGACACCGTGTGGACGGCGCTGTGCGACCCCACCCCGATGCCGTGGTGCCGACTGTTCTCCGGCAAGTACTACGGCTCGACGCCGATCGGGGAGGTGGGCGCTCGACGCCGTGTCTCGGTCGCCGGACTCGTGCGCCTGGACGAGCACTTCTTCGTGTGGGACCACGATCAGCGGCGATTCAGCTTCCACGGCACCTCTGCCAGCGTGCCGCTCTTCCGCGCCTTCGCCGAGGACTACCGGGTGGAGCAGACCGCCACCGGATCGCGACTGACGTGGACGTTCGCCTACGATCCGCGGCCCGGATTCGGCCCGGTGCTCGCAGCCGGCGAGCCGGCGAACAAGCTCGTCTTCGGCAACCTGGTGTCGGATACCCGCAAGGCGTTCGGCTCGGCGTGAGGTCGCGACGGGTCGAACGTGACGAAGCAAACCCCGGTCCGATTGGTCCGGGGACGGCTGAATCTGGTGTTATTTCACAGTGAACATGATCAGCCGGACGAACCGAGTGCAACTCGTGATCTTCGTTCTGTTGACCATTGCCGGGTCCGCATTCGCCGGGGTGAAGTACGTGCAGGCCGATCGTCTGCTCGGCTTCGGGGTGTACGAGGTGACCGGGCGCTTCACCCAGTCCGGCGGAATCTTCGTCAATGCCGAGGTCACCTATCGGGGTACCCCGGTCGGTCGCGTCGGCTCGATGTCGCTCACCCCCGACGGTGTCGACGTGGTGATGCAGATCGACAACTCCGCCCCGCGCATCCCGGCGAACGCGCTCGCGGTGGTGGCCAACCGGTCGGCCATCGGTGAGCAGTACGTCGACCTCCAGCCGTCCACGGACACCGGCCCGTACCTGACCGACGGTTCGACCATCGAACCCAAGCAGACGCGCACGCCGACGGCCACCGAGGACCTTCTGATGAGCGTGGACACGCTCGTCAAGAGCGTGCCCACCGACGATCTGCGCACGTTGGTCACCGAACTCGGAACCGGGTTCGCCGGGACCGGCGACAGCCTGCAGACGCTCGTGACCTCGCTGACCTCCTTGTCGCAGACCCAGGTGGACACACTCCCGCAGACTCTCACCCTGATTCGCGACGCGGCCACGGTTCTCGGGACCCAGAGCGACCAGTCGTCCTCCATCGGCCGATTCGCCGCCGACCTGGACGCCGTCACCGCACAACTGCGTTCCGACGACCCAGGTGTCCGGCGCCTGATCGACAACGGGATCCCCGCGTCGCAGCAGGTGGGCGCCCTCACCGCGTCGGTCGGTGCGCCGTTGACCACCGTGGCCTCGGACCTGAGTGCCTTCACCACCGCAATCGGTCCGCGGGCCTGGATCCTGCAACCCTTCCTGGTCAACCTCGCCGTGCTGCCCGGCGGCGCCGGCAACGTCTCGCCCGGCGACCGCACCATCCATCAGGGGGTGTTGCTGGAGGTGAACAACCCGCCGCCGTGCACGGTCGGCTACGAGGGCACGTACGCCTCGATCGCACGCCAGAAGGCGCTCGATCCCAACTTCAACGACGAACTTCAGGACTTTCCTCTGGACCCGAACGTCGGGTGCGCGACCCCACAGGGCTCGGTGACCGGGGTTCGCGGTGCGAACCGGATGCCGTTCGCCGATCCGCAGGTAGCCCAGCCATGGGACGACAAGCCCAAGCAGGCACCGGTGATGGCCGATCTGAACCCCATCGCGAATCAGCTCGCGTCCCTGCTCGGAATCACCGTGAAGTAGCGAACCACCGAGGCGGCTGGGCCACCATGCCGCGGTGCATCACCCGGTTCCCGACCACGCCCTCGTGGTCGGCGCGGTGCATCACGGCGCGGTTGTCCCACATCACCACATCCGACGGCGACCACCTGTGCGCGAGGACGTTGTCGGGACGCGTGCAGTGCTGATGTAGTCGCTGGATCAGCCCGGGCACCAACTCGTCGTCGATCCCGGATATGCCGACGCAGCGCGCCGGCGAGGTCAGATACACAGTGGTGCGTCCGGTGAGGGGGTGTGTCGGGAACACCGGGTGGACGGCCAGGCCCTGCTCGCCGGGCGGGAGGTCGACCCCGGTGACCACGTGGGTGATCATCCGACCACTGAACAGGCGGCGCAGGTCGGGATCGAGGGTCTCGTACGCGCGGTACTGGTCGCTGAACAGGGTTGTGCCCCCGGCCCGCGGCACCTCGACCGCGCGCAGCGCGGTGTAGGCCGGGGGGTGGTCGACGTAGCTGGTGTCCACGTGGAACACCGATTTCGGTGGGGTGGTGCGCCCGACGTTGGAGATCACGTTCAGATCGGGGCAGCCAGGAACGGCAGTCTCGCCGACGGTGAACATCGTTTCGCCGAAGCTGCGCAGGAACCGGAGGAATCGCTGATCGGCCTCGCTGTGATCGGGTGATCCGGTTCCGGCGAGGTCGTGGTCGCGAAGCACGATCACCCCGTGGGTGGCCAGTGCGCTGCGTAGGCGCTCGACGGTGTGACGATCGAGCGCGTCGATCGGGGGGCCGTCGATGCGGGCGCCGAGCGGGGCGAGCAGGTCGATTCTCATGCAGGTACCTCCGTGCCGTGACGTCTGGTGTCCGCACGGGTGCGGTCGATCTCGCGTAGAGCCATCCCGAACAGTTCGGGGGTGTCGATCCCGGCGGCGGCGGCCATGGTCGCAACCACACTCGACCGCGAGTACGAGCAGTAGGGTCCGGCCTCGATCAGGTACGGCACCCCGTCCGGGTCGATGCGAAAGTCGAACAGACTGTGGTGACGCGCGCCGATCGCCCGGTGCGCGAGCAGGGATGCGCGATGCACCCGCTCGGTGATCGGGTCGTCGCGCTCGACGATCCAGGCGGCGCCGGGTCGCTTGGCGGCGAGGAACAGCGCCCCATCGCCGGTGCGCCCCAGCTTGTCCTCGCTGGTGCGGATCGGCGCGGACTCGGTGTCGACGGGGTATTCCTCGAGGGGCAGTGCCACCGGGACGCCGTCGTCGACGACGATCCCGCATCGCACTTCGCGGCCGAGCTCGACGTAGCGTTCGATCAGAACCTCGGACGAATGGCGACGAGCCTGCTCGATCGCCGAAGACAGCGCGGAACGCTCGCGGACCAGCGTGACGCCCACCGAGTTGTCGGAGTCGGCGGGCTTGACCACCACGGGCACGGGCGCATCGGCTTCGGCGAACGCCTCCGGAACGCTCACCCCGGCGGCGCCGACCACCGCACGGGTGCGCACCTTGTCGGCAGCGAGGGCCATGACCTCGGGTCGGTTGCCCACATAGGGGATCGCGAGGGCGTCGAACACGGCGCGGTAGGTGGTCATCCCCGGCAGGCAGAACATCTGCGGGACCATCACGTCGATCCCGAGGTCGACGATGCGCGCCATCGCCTCGGGCAGTGTCAGCGCCGGAGCGCTCTCGACGGCGCAGGAGTCGAGTGTGTCGGTGATGCGCCACAGTCGATCGGGGGTCACCGAGGCGATGTGGATGCGGTACCGGTCCGGATCGGTCACGGCGTCGACGAAGCCCTGCGCGTACACCCGGGAGAGGTCGACGTGGAAGGAGTCGACCGCCGAGCCGGTGAGCACCAGTAGTGAGCGCATGTCAGTCGCCGCCGTTCTCGACGAGTTTGCCGATGTTGTAGTCGATTCGGCTCCACCCCCGGCGGGCGAGGAGATTGGCCACGAGCAGGGACGGGATGTGCAGGTGATGAAGCATCAGGTACGGCAGGGGATCCCATCGGCTGAGAACCGCGTCCGTGCCGATCGCGATGGTGCGCAGGCGATGGGCGCGGTGGGGTTCGGTGAGCAGTCGCCAGATCTCGTGGTGGAGCCAGTAGGTGGGCCGCGACGACGGGCGCGGCACGATCATCTCGTGCCCGTCCTCGAGGTAGGCCGCCGCCACATCCGGATGGTCGTGGAACATGGTGATGGCCGAGTGGGTGCGCGGATTGCACTCGATCGCGTGGATGCGCCCGTCGACTCCCTCGATGAAGTCGAACGACACCTGCCCGGTCAGGGCGTGCGCACCGACGAAACGTTGCACCCAGTCGAGGATCTCGGGCTTGTCGACCATCGCGTAGTTGATCTGGAACGCCGAGGACTCGCAGCAGCCGTACACCTGCAGCCGCCCCTGCCGGACCGTGCCGTGCGTGCAGTACTCCCGCCCCTCGATGAACTCCTGCAGGATCCAGGGATCGTCCGCGCTGATGCCCAGACCGCGCGCGAACGTCACGTTCTCCCGCGGTGTCTCGGCGGTGAGGCGAGTAAGATCCATGCGTCCGACGGGGTTGTAGGCGATGCGCTTGAGGATGTACTGCCGACCGGGCGGGAAGTCGAAGTTCTCGATCTGCGCGACGTCGGTGATCAGGTGCGAGTCGGGTACCGACAGCCCGAGTTCGGTTGCGGCCATCGCGAATCGGAACTTGTCGTCGAGCATGTCGATCGTCTCGGCGTCGACATGGAGGACCTCGCACATCGAGTCCAGCACCGCCCGCGCGTGTGCGTCGGGAACGCTGGAGGCGGGCGCACACACCGGAACGTACACATCGACCCCCTCCCGCTCGACGATGTCGGCGAGGGCACGCGCGTAGTTCGGGTCGGTGGCCGGGGGAACCGTGGCGAACACGTCGACCGCCCGGGAGAACCGGTGCGCGGTGAGGCGGTACTTGGCATCCTCGACCAACACCACGCGATGACCCGCGGCGTGGAAGGCCCGCGCGAGAGCGAGCGCCTTGGTCATCTTCCCACCGCTGATCAGCACCGTTCTGGGTCGCGCGGCTCGAGAAGCAACCGGCCCGCCGGGTAGGGCCGCCGCGATCGCGGTCAGCGCCAGGTCCACTGGCGCCAGCGCGGCTCCGGCGGCGAGCACCGCGATCGTGCGCACCACGGAGCCGGAGAGGACGCCGCTCACGACTCGGACCCGACGGGCCGGATGAGCGTGATGCCGTCGCGCAGCGGGATCAGTACCTGCTCGAGGCGGGGGTCGGTGCGGATCCGCTCGTTGAAGTCGGCGATCGCCCGGCCGTTCGCCGTGGTCGGGCCCAGCCAGGGGTCGCCCTGCATGAGGGTGTTGTCGACGGCGATCAACCCACCGTCGGTGAGCAAGCCGCCACGCAGGATCGCATCCAGGTACCCGACGTAGCCGACCTTGTCCGCATCGATGAAGACGAAGTCGAAGCGACGGCCCGCGCGGGCGAGGTCGTCGAGAGTGCGCCCGGCGGGCCCGTGCGCGATCGTGATGCGCTCACCGACCTGCGATCGAGCGAACTGCTCGCGTGCGAACTCCACTGCGGTCGAGTCGATCTCGCAGGCGAGCACCTCTCCGCCGGGCGGGAGCGCCCTCGCCATGGCCAGGGCCGAGTACCCCGAGAACATGCCGATCTCGAGGACCGTGTGCGCTCGCAGGGCGCGAACCAGGAACTGCAGCAGGACACCCTCGACATGACCGGAGAGCATCTCCTGTTCGAGCGAGCCGGTGCCCCAATCGGTTCCGGCTGTGGCGCGCGCCAGATCGGCGAGATCGGCCGACTCCTCGGTGGTGTGCGTTTCCAGATACCGATCGAGCCCACAGGCCAGGTCCCGAGCCTCGCCGAGCCTGGCCAGCAGTGCGGGATCGGTTCCGGCACGCGCCATCTCGTCGTACAGATCGGTCAGGTTCGCGCCGAGAATGGTCGTCGGGGTGACCGGTCGCGGCGCGCGGCTGAGCTCAGGCACCGTGCGCGAGCACCGGCGAGTCGGTGAACATCGCCACGCCCGCACCCTGTCGGTCGTAGCCGCGCACGATCTCTCGGTGCGCTGCGAGGGCCTGCGTCAGCTCGTCGTCGTCGACGTCGTTGAGGAAGGTGCAGGCGCCGATCGGGTCGGGAATCGCGGCGCGCAGCTTGCCGTCGCGGGTGCGCAGGATCGACGCGGTGGCCTCGGTGAGCAGCTCCGGGGTCAGGTAGGGGCTGTCCAGTGCCAGGCCGAGGGCTGACATCACCCCGAGCACGCGGTCCCGGTCCTGTGCGGACAGAGCCCCGCGGCGCTGTGCGAGCGTGGTCGACAGGGCCATGTCGATGTTGATGGCGTGACCGTGGAAGAACGGCGCCGGCGGCGTCAGTTCGAGGGTGGGACTCCAGGTGTGCCCGAACGCGATCACGCGATCGAGGTCGATCTCGTGCAGGTTCGGGGCCTCGAGGTCGAGCATCGTGGCAATCGCCTGGTAGGTGAGTCGGTCGCCGACCTCGCGCAGCTCGGCAGTTCCGTCGAGGTGGCCGAAGTGGGTGCGCAGCAGGTCGGGGCCGTGGTTCTCGAGCATCTCGAAGATGTCCTTGTTCCCCACCACGGAGATCTTGATCAGCTCCGCCATGCCGTTGCGGATCTGATCCTCGGGCAGTGTGCGCAGGAAGGAGAAGTCCAACAGCACCTTTTGCGAGGCGTGGTACGCGCCGAGGCGATTCTTGTGCTTGCCGTAGTTCACCGCGACCTTGATCGAGACGCTGGCGTCGATCAATCCGATGAGCGTGGTGGGTATGCGAATGTACGGGGTGTTGCGTCGGTAGCTGGCGCACGCGAACCCGGCGACGTCGGTGGTCAGTCCGCCGCCGATCACCAGTACCGGTTCGGTGCGCACCAGGCCGAACTTGTCGAACTCGCCGACGATTCGCTCGAACGTCTCGAGCGACTTCGCGGTCTCGCGGATCTGCACCGGCACCACCGTCGGTTCGATGTCGTAGTGGGCGAAGTACGTCCGCATGGCGTCGCCGTACAGATCGAGAACCGACTCGTCGATCACGGCCAGCACCCGCCCGTATCCGGCGTAGCTCTCGGCGAGTTCGCGGTTGGCGGTGTCGAACACCCCGTCCACGTAGATCAGGTCGTACTCGATCTTCTCGTAGCCCTCCACGTGGAAGGCGCGCTCGGATGCGCTCACTCGTGCGGTCATGTCGCTCATGGGTTTTCCTCCGGTGCTGTGGGCGGGATGGTGGGCGGTGGAGCGGGCGGGTGGAGCGGACGGGGTGGTTCAGGAGCAGGTGGTCAGGGAGCGCACCAGGTCGACGTCGAGGGAGTCGACGGTGGTCACGGCCCCGGCGAAACTCGTGTGTGCGGTGTTCTCGTTGGGAAAGGCCATGCAGCAGATGCCGGCGGCCACCGCGGCAGCGACTCCGCCGGGGTTGTCCTCGATCGCGACCGTGCCCTCGGCGCGTTGCCCGAGGGCCGCGAGTGCGTAGAGGTAGGCGTCCGGTGCGGGTTTGGTGCGGGCGACGTGTGAGGCGTCGACGACGACATCGAACGAGTCGGCAGCGATCGTTGCCGACACGGACTCGAGCAGGGCGGCGACGTTGTCGGGGGATGTGGTGGTGACCAGGCCGGTTCGCATGCCGTGCGTGCGCGCTGCCGTGAGGGTTTCGGCGACGCCGGAGCGGGTGGGCAGGGTGCGAGTTCTCAACAGATCTCGCATGATTCGTGACTTCGCGTCGTGGATTGCCGCCTCGTCCACCGAGTCGCCGACCGTGGCCGCGTATCTGCTCACCCGGGCAGCGCCACCGGACTCGTCGAGCATCGCCCGGTACTGCTCGCGCGACCACGTCCAATCCAGACCCGCCTCGGCGAACGCACGGTTGAACGCCTCGCGTTGCAGCTCGGAGGTGTCGGTGAGTGTGGAGAACGAGCCGAACAGGATGGTGGCCATGGGGAGACGGTCCTCTCGTGTCGTGCGCGGGCGCCGCTCACCCGTTCACTGCGCCGAGTACCCACGCCGGGGCAGATCAACCCGGTGGCGCTCGGCTGTCGGGAGGTCATTCGGGACGGTCATGGTTGTCGGATCGAATGGTCTCTCCGGTACTGGTACCCGCTGGGTCGATGGAGTAGTGTCCGAGCGAGAGCGGAAAGGTGTAACTCGCAATGACAGGTAAAACGCTATGAGCCGCGACTCCGGTGGAGCAGCCGACCACGTCGACTTCCTGGTGATCGGTGCGGGTCTGTCCGGCATCGGCGCCGCACGCCACTACCAGAAACGGTTCCCGCACAGGAGCTTCGCGATCCTCGAGGCGCGCGACGCCATTGGCGGCACCTGGGATCTCTTCCGCTATCCGGGCGTGCGATCGGACTCGGACATGTACACCCTCGGCTACCGCTTCAAGCCCTGGACCGGTGAGAAATCCATCGCGGACGGTGAATCGATCCGCAACTACGTGATCGAGGCCGCCCGCGAGACCGGCGTGGACCGCCACATTCGGTTCGGCCACCGCGTTCGACGTCTCTCGTGGACCAGCGAGAACTCCACCTGGACCGTCGAAGCCGACACCGACGACGGCCCCGTCACCCTCACCGCGTCGTTCGTGATGGGGTGCACCGGCTACTACCGCTACGACGAGGGCTTCACCCCCGAGTTCGAGGGTCGCGACGATTTCCGGGGCACCGTGGTGCACCCCCAGCACTGGCCGTCGGACCTCGACTGGTCGGGTAAGCGGGTGGTGGTGATCGGCAGTGGCGCCACAGCGGTCACGCTCGCGCCGACACTCGCCGAGGCGGCCTCGCACGTGACGCTGCTCCAGCGTTCGCCCAGCTACATCATGTCGCTGCCCGCGGTGGACCCCGTCGTCGCTCCGCTTCGTAAGGTGCTCCCGCGACCGCTGGCCGACCGCGTCCTGCGGACCAAGAACATCGCAATATCGGTGGGCATGTACGTACTGTGCCAACGTTTCCCGCAGTTCATGCGGGGGCGGATCCGCAAGCTTCAACAGGGCTGGTTGCCGCGCGGCTACGACATCGACACCCACTTCAACCCTCGATACGACCCGTGGGACCAGCGGTTGTGCCTGGTGCCGGACAACGATCTGTTCCGCGCCATCCGGCAGGACCGCGTCGAGGTGGTCACCGACACCATCGCTCGGTTCACCGAGACCGGGCTCGAACTGAACTCCGGTACCGAGCTCGACGCCGACATCATCGTCACCGCGACGGGTTTGAACCTGCTGGCTTTCGGCGGGATCGACGTGCAGGTCGACGGCGACGTGATCGACCCGGCCACCACGATGTCCTACAAGGGCCTCATGCTCTCCGACGTGCCCAACTTCGCGTTCGTGGTCGGGTACACCAACGCGTCGTGGACGCTCAAGGCGGACATGGTCTCCGAGCACGTGTGCCGTCTGCTCGCACACATGGAGCGCGCCGGCTACTCGTCGGTGGTGCTGCGCCGCGACCCCACCGTGCAGGAGGAGCCGTTTCTGGACTTCGCTGCGGGGTACGTGCTGCGCTCGGTCGACAGCTTCCCCCGCGCGGGCACCGTCGCGCCGTGGAAGCTGAAGATGAACTACTACCGCGATCTGCCGATGCTCCGCTGGAGCCGAGTCGAGAACGAGGCCATGACGTTCTCGAAGTGATCGTGCCGGTGTACGCCTGCGACGCCGTCCGGGAGTGAGGTTCCCGAAACACGGAGTTGTTCCCGCCGTGACCATTCGGAAATTGGTGGGGCGTGTACTGAGGTGGTCGGCACATCCCCACCTCGGAGGATCACAGTGACCATCATCGCGGCGGCCTCGGCCAACTTCACGCGTGACCTGGAGCAGAACTTCGCCGTCATCACCGACCTGGTCGATCAGGCCAGGGCGAGTGGTGTGGACTTTCTGGCGCTACCCGAGGCGGCCATCGGGGGCTACCTCTCCTCGCTCGGCCGCCACGGCGACACCGTTCGGACCACCACGCAGTCACTGCCGCCTGCGATCACGCTCGACGGCCCCGAGGTGGCTCGGGTGTGCCGTATCGCCGGAGAGATGACCATTGCCGTCGGGTTCTGCGAACTGGCCGACGACGGGCTCGGGGGCCAGACCCGCTACAACGCAGCCGCGCTGGTACACGGAAGCGGTGTTCTCGGCAGTTACCGCAAGGTGCACCAGCCGCTCGGCGAGAACATGTCCTATGCGGCGGGATCGACCTACCCCGTCGTCGATACCCCGGTGGGTAGGGTGGGTCTGCAGATCTGTTACGACAAGGCCTTCCCCGAAGCGGCGAGGCTGATGGCGCTCGACGGTGCCGAGATCATCGCCAGCCTGTCCGCATGGCCCGCCGCGCGCACCAATACGGCGGAGAACTTGCAGGACGATCGCTGGACGTACCGGTTCAACCAGTTCGACATCGCTCGCGCACTCGACAACCAGGTGTTCTGGGTGGCCTCGAACCAGTCGGGGACGTTCGGGTCCCTGCGCTACGTCGGCAACGCCAAGGTGGTCGATCCTGGTGGCAACATCCTGGCGACGACCACGCTCGGCAGCGGACTTGCGATCGCCGAGGTCGACGTCGAGGCAACCTTCCGCCAGATGAGGGCAGGGATGTTCCACCTGCGCGATCGACGGCCCGACGTGTACGGCGCCATTGCCGACACCGGCGCCGACGCCCCGTGGCGAGAGCGCGCTCATGCCTGAATCGCGAGTCCCGGCATCGGAACACGTGCCGGTGGTGATCGTCGGCGGCGGTCAGGCGGGGCTCTCGGTGAGCTGGTACCTGCTCGATGCCGGTGTCGACCACCTGGTGCTCGAGGCAGAGACGGAGATGCACAACTGGGTCGACACCCGATGGGACAACTTCACTCTCGTCACGCCCAACTGGCACTGTCGCCTACCGGGCCACCCGTACACCGGCCCGGACCCCGACGGGTTCATGACCAGGGACGAGGTCGTGGCCTGGCTCGGCGAATGGCTCGCGTCGTTCGATCCGCCCGTGCGCACCGGCACTCGCGCCACTGCCGTGCGTCGCACGGACGACGGGTTCGCGGTCGGCGTCCTCGACCCCGAGGGCGAGTACACGATCGCCTGTGAGCAGGTGGTCGTCGCCACCGGCGGGTACCCGATCCCGGTCCTGCCTCCCTACGCCCGGGCGATCGATCCTGCTGTGCAGCAGCTGCATTCGGAGCAGTACCGTAACCCGGATCAGCTACCGGCCGGCGGGGTGCTGGTGGTGGGGACCGGACAGTCCGGCGCTCAGATAGCCGAGGATCTGCACCTGGCAGGCCGCACCGTGCACCTCGCGGTGGGAGGCGCCCCGCGGGTGGCGCGCACCTACCGGGGCCGCGACTGCATGACCTGGCTCGCCGACATGGGCCTCTACGACATCGCGGTCGGGGAGTACCCCGGAGGTGCTGCGGCGCAGGAGAAGACCAATCACTACGTCACCGGTCGTGACGGCGGGCGCGACGTGGACCTCAGAGCGTTCGCACTCGAGGGAATGACGCTGTACGGCCAGCTCATCGGCGGCAAGGACGCCGTCCTCGAGTTCGCGCCCACCCTGCGCTCGGCTCTCGACGCCGCTGATGCCACCTACAACTCGATCTGCGCCGACATCGATCGCTACATCGAACGCACCGGTATCGACGCCCCGCCTCCGAGCCGCTACGAGCCCGTCTGGGAGCCCGCACACGAGCCGACCGAACTCGACCTCGGGGCCGCAGGCGTGACCAGCATCGTGTGGGCCATCGGTTATCGCCCGGATTACCGCTGGATCGAGGTCAGCGCGTTCGACGGCGGCGGCCGCCCGATGCAGACTCGCGGCATCACCGAGGTGCCGGGCTTGTCGTTCGTGGGGCTGCCCTGGATGCACACGTGGGGCTCGGGCCGCTTCCTCGGCATCGCCCGCGACGCCGAGTACATCGCGAAGCACATTGCCGCCAGCTGATTTCGGTGCGTTTTCCACGCGTGAGGGTGGATGGCTGCACCCAAGTTCGACGCCGGGGGAACCGCTGCAACTCGGCGTGCGTCCAGTAGAGGTATGGAGTCGGAACTGCTCAGGAAAAACGATGGCGTGATCACCCGGGCGCAGGCGATCGCATGTGGGTTGACCTCGCGAGCAATCGATGGGCGTGTGTCGCGCCAGAAGTGGCGGAGGATGGGCCACGGCGTCTACTTCGTCTGCGACCGGCCCCTCGACGATCGAGCGCGTGTCCGCGCCGCCGTGTGGTCGTGTGGACCCGAAGCCTGTGCGACGGGACTCTCGGCGCTGTTCTGGCTGGGCGCGGAGAGCCGGGCGCCCGCGGCGATCGACGTCACCGTGCCCCGCGGTGGACGCAGCCGCGCCCCCGACGGCGTGCGGCTACGGCGCCGCGACCTGCACCCGTCGGACATCACCTCGCGGCGCGGTGTGCGTGTCACGGCCCTCGCGCTGAGCGTGCTCGAGGCCGCGGTGGACCGGGGCGGCGGAATGCAGGTGATGGATCGCGCGTTGGGCCGCGGCCTGACGCTGGCGCACCTTCGGGCCACGCACCATCGCAACGCGGGCAGGCACGGCGCGAGCGCGGCCGACCGTCTGCTTCGAGCGGCCGAGGGTGGGGCTCGATCGGAGGCGGAGCGGCTGTTCCACGAGTTGTTGCGGGCTGCTGGAATCACCGGGTGGGTCGCGAACCATGCGTGGGGTGGGTACGTGATCGACGTGGCGTTCCCCGCACTGCGGCTGGCGGTGGAGATCGACGGGTGGGCCTTCCACACCGACGCAGCCACCTTCCAGCGCGACCGCACGCGACAGAACGCGCTGGCCCGGCACTGGACCGTCCTGCGATTCACCTGGCGCGACATCGTGGACACGCCTGCGGCTGTCCTCGACGAACTTCGGTGCAGAATCCACGCGTGAGGGTGGTTGAGCGCACCGAAGTTCCGACTCCGCCTACTTCAGGAGCGGCTCGAGATCGCGCACGTACTTGGCAATCAGCTCGGGGCCGAGGTGCGGCACGTCGCGATCCGGCCCGATCCCGGCCTGCTGCACGGCGGCGCGGAACCCTTCTGCCGGGATGGCGGAGCCATCACGCGCCGGACTCGGGTGCGCATAGGCATGCAGCAGCGGGAGCAGTGACGCCGAGCGCTGCTCGGGCGCAAGTGCGCGCAGAGCCGTCTCGAAGCGGTGGAGCCAGTCCGCGTAGTCGTCGATGCGCTCGATCCGGTGCCCCTGCTCGATGAGCCAGTCGACGAAGGTGTCCAGGGAGATGCCGTCGGTGTGCGGATTGGTGACGTCGTAGGTGGTGAACCGACCGCGCTCGTGTGCGGCGAGCCCGGCCACCGCAGCGGCGGTGAAGTCCACCGGCAACCCGTCGTAGTGAGCGCGAGCGGGGGAACCATCGTCGCCCGGCAGGTAGAACGACCGTGGTGCGATGCCGGTGAGAACCAAACTCAGGATCAGGCGGGTGAACACGTCCGGAACGTTGAGTTGGCCGCGGAATCGACTGTGCGCCAGGATCATGTCGGAGCGGAACACTGCGACCGGAACGCCGAAGCGCTCGTGTGCCTCGCGCAGCAACACCTCTCCCGCCCACTTGCTGGTGCCGTAGCCGTTGGCGTACGAGTCGTCGACGGTCCTCGTCGGGCTCATCGTGCGGATGTCGCCGTCCTCCTCGAATTCCGACGGCGCGATGCCGACGGACACCGCCACGGTCGAGAGGTAGTCGATGCCCTTGAGACGGTTGGTCAGGGCGAGGCGGACCAGCTCGGCGGTCCCGACGACGTTGGGCCCGAAGAAGTGCGAGTACGGCAGCACATGGTTCACGAGCGCAGCAGGATGGACGATGTGATCGACGGTGTCCGCCAATCGGTTCCACGTGGCCTCCGAGAGACCCAGTCGAGCCTCGCCGATGTCTCCCACGACCACCTCGAGATGGTCGCGGGCGAGTTCGTGGAAGTGACGCATCAACTCGGCATCGCCCGAGTCGAACGCGTCGTCGAGGCGGCGTCGAGCGTCTGCGATGTCGGTGCCGCGTACGACGGCCACCACGGTGCCGCCGACGGCCGAGACCCGTTCGAGCCATTCGAGGCACAGGAATCGGCCGAGGTACCCATTGGCGCCCGTGAGAAGAACGGTGCGGATCTCGCCGGACGGGTCGGGCAGGGTCTGCGCCGCGTTCAGGGTGTCGACGTCGATGAACGCCTCGAGGGTGAGATCGGACGCGTGGACGGCTCTCGCGTTGGCACCGTGCACGGAGGCAAAGGTCGGGCGCTGCCCGTCCCCGGCCCGGGCCTGCTCGATGTGAGCTGCGATGGCCGCGAGTGTGGTGGTGGGCCCGACGATCAGCGATACGGGAACGTCGACGTCGAACAGGTCGCCGAGAAGGGTCGAGTAGGTCAGGGCCGAGAGCGAATCGCCACCGAGATCGGTGAAGTGCATGTCGGACGCGGGGCTCTCCGAGCCGGCGTCCAGGAGAATTCGTGCGGCGCGGGTGACCGTCTCGAGCGCGGGTACCGAGCTCGCGCGAGCTCGAAGTTCGTCGAGCTCGCGCTCACGGCTGCCGGCCAGTTCGGCGTAGAGGGCCTCGAGGCGATCGGCGTATCGAGCTTTCAGTGCCGGGCGCAGCAGCTTGCCGACCCCGGAGAGCAGCCCGTTGTCCGCGGTGAACGGTTCGTGCTCGATGAGCACCGCGCGGGGGATCTCGTACGGGTTGACTCCGGCGGCGGACCCGATGCGCGAGAGCGATTCCACGATTGCGGCGGGGGGTAGCTCGCGCGCCTCGGGAGTCGGGACCACGACGGCGAGCAGGTAGGAGCGCTCACTGTTGCCGTACACATAGATCTGCGCCACCTCGGGGCAGTTGACGTAGATGGACTCGAGCTTGGACACCGCGACGAACTCGCCCTGGGCGAGCTTGATGACGTTCTTGCGGCGGTCGACGTACACCAGCTGATCCGGTCCGATCTCCGCCATCACATCACCGGTCATGTAGTAGCCGTCCTCGGTGAACATCTCGGCCGTCACCTCGGGCCGCTTGTAGTAGCCGGGGAACATGGTCGTCGACTTCACCAGCAGCTCACCGCGCGGGTGGGGCTTGTCGGTGGCGAAGTAACCCAGCTCGGGGACGTCGACGAGCTTGTAGTCGATCACCGGTGGACGCGCGATGACATTGCCCTGCAGCAGCATTCCGGATTCGGTGGAGCCGTACCCGTCGGTGACCTCGGTGTCCAGAATCCAGGAGATCGTCTCGCGGAGTTCCGGAGCCAGGGGAGCGGAGCTGGACACGGCGTAGAGGACTCGTCCGCCCAGCAGCTCGTCGCGCACGAGGATCCGCGCGCGCTCGCGGGCGATCTGATCGTCCGCCTCGTCGTCACGCAGTCGCGCGAGCTCGGAGCCGTAGCGGTGCGCGATCATCTCGCACACGCGCGGGACGAGGTTGAGCGCGGTCGGCCGCACGAGGGACAGGTCGTCGAACAGGGTCGACAGATCGGGCGCCGCCGCGAAGTAGGCGGTGCCCCCGGCTGCCAGGGTGCCGAACAACCACATCCGGCCGTAGAGGTGACTCATGGGCATGAAGTTGAGATGGATCGACGGGTACCGCGGTGCGCCGCTGCCGGTGAAGCCGCGCCACGGTGTGGCCAGGGTGCTCTGCAGATACATTGCGCCCTTGGGTGTCCCGGTGGAACCCGAGGTGTAGAAGATGGTGGCCAGCGGGTTCTCCCCGTCGGCCGGCTCGTACAGGTCTGCGGCCGCGTCGGGGTGCTCCGCGGCGAGAGTGGTCCCGCGCCGAACCACCTCGTCGAGGGTGACCACGGTGTCGATGCCGAGTGTGTCGCGGGCGGCCTGCAGTGCGTCTCGGTGATCGTCGATCTCGGGAACGAAGTCGAACACCACGACGCGGTCCGGCGCGACGGCGCCGTCGATGGCGGTGACGGCGGTGGGGAGGTAGTCCACTCCCACGGCGACGACGCGTGGTGCGGTCTCGACGAGGATCGGTCGCAGCGCGTCGGCCGTGGCCGACGATTGCAGCGGCACCGACACCGCTCCGGTGTGGACGCAGGCGAGGTCGAGGGCGGTGTAGTCGGCGCTGATGAAGCCCAGCAGCGCCACGAAGTCCCCCGGTCGGAGGTCGAGGTCCAGGCGCCAGGCGGCCGACACCGCGCAGACCGTGGCCCACAGTTGGCCGTAGGTGGTCGTCTCGTAACTCGGCAGCAGGGTGCGTACCGTGCGGCCGCTGTCGGGATCGGAGTGCAGACGGCAGGAGCGTGTTCCGAGCGCAGGTCTGTCCGCGTACCCGGTCATGACGGTGCGCACCAGTGCGCCGAGGCTCAGCGACGGGTCGGCCATCGCTGCGGTCACGTCGGGATCGGGCGTCGCGGCCCGGTACTGGGCATCGTTCGCGACGAGCTTCTCGCGCAGCGCTCTGTCGACCATGGGGGCCTCCGAAAATAGTGATAGTTGCTACCACTAACGACTGTAGGCCGATCGTCGCACGATCAAACAGTGACGCTGCTCACGTGCGCGTCGACACCCTCGCAGCGGGTGGAAGCGCATCGGCCGATCCCGTGCGCCAGGTCAACGGGTCGTCACCGAGTTCTGCGAGTTCGCGCACCTGCTCGAAACACCAGGGCGAGACGGCCTCGGTGCCGTCGAGAACCGCCGCGGCGAACGGCTGCCACTGCCGCCACGAGACGGCGTCGACCTCGGCGGGATCGGGCCGCAGAGCGTCGTCCTCGATCACGACGCGGAACACCGGACACACCTCGTACTCGACGATGCCGTTGTCCATCACGGCGCGATACCTGAAGCGCGGCAGCACGATCTGCGCCGAATCCACCGTCAGACCCAACTCCTGCTCGAGCCGCCGCAGCACCGCGCCGTCGAGTTCCTCACCGGGGCCGGGATGTCCGCAGCAGGTGTTGGTCCACACCCCCGGCCACGTCTTCTTGGTCGACGCGCGCTGAGTCAGCAGCACCTCCCCGCGACGGTTGAACACGTACGACGAGAAGGCCAGGTGCAGAGCGGTGTCGGCGGTGTGCACCGCGGCCTTGTCGGCGGTACCGATCGCCCGGCCGTCCTCGTCCAGGAGAACCACCAATTCGACGGGCTTGCTCGAATCCACACTCACGGTCACCGATGCTAGCTGCGCCCAGTCCCCTCGGTCGCGGCGAAGAGTCGACCGTCGGCGATCGCGGTGAGCAGATCCGCATGATCGGCCTCGGTGCGATCGGCGTAGGCGCGAGCCACCCGGCCGATCGTCTCGTCGAGTTCCTTGTCGTCCTCGAAGTAACCGGCCAACAGACGCGGGTCGAGCGAGCGTGCGTGCGAACGCGCCAACAATGCACCTGCCAGGCGGCCGTAGTCGTCGAGGTGCTTTCCGCTCAGCGTGGTGGGATCGATGTCACCCTTGAGGTTCCGGAACTGACGCACGATGAACGGCACGCCGTCGACGGTGGTCCACCCGAGCAGGATGTCGGTGTCGGTCTGTGCATTGCGCGCACCCTCGACGATGCGACGACCCTCGTGCGTGACCACGGGTCCGCCGACGTAGGGCGCCAGAGCGGACGCGCGCGCCTGTTTGAGTTGGAGAATGAGTACCTCGTTGTCGTTTCCGTGCAGCAGCACCACGTAACTGCGCAGACCCACGCTGCCGGTGCCCACGATGCGGAAGGCGACGTCCGAGACCGCGAAGCGGGCGATGAGCTCGTGACGCGATTCGCGCAGGCTCGCCACGTACTCGGGCAGGGAATCGATCACGGCGTCCGCGACGGCCTGTTCGACGTGGGTCAGAACGGGTGGGTTGTCGACGAAGCGCTGCTCGACGACGCCGGTGGTGTGGTTCTCGAGGTGCACGGTCCACTTGGCGGCCACCCGGGCGCTGGTGTTGCGCCCGGCCCGGCGCGCGGCGACCGCGAAATCCTCGAGCAGATCATGCGCCTTGGACTCGGAGAGGATGGACTCGTCCGGCAGTGCGTTCCACGACTCCATGAAGGGAAGATCCGCCAGCTCGCGCATCGTCCGGCGGTACGAGCGTGCCGCGTCCTGTGCCGCTTCGAGGCTTCGGTCCTCACTCACCGAGCCCTCGCGACCGGCCAGCACGAGACTGGCCGCCAGGCGCACGAGGTCCCACTCCCAGGGGCCGACGACGGTCTCGTCGAAGTCGTTGATGTCCATGATGATTCGGCCGTCGCGGGTGCCGTAGAGGCCGAAGTTGGCGGCGTGCGCATCGCCGCACAGCTGCGCGTTCAGGCCGGTGACGCGGATCGGGGCGAGATCGTGGGCCATCAACGCCGCGGCGCCGCGGTAGAACGAGAACGGCGAGGCGGCCATCCGCTCGACCCGCAGGGCCGTCAGGTGGGGTAACCGGCCCTCGTTGGAGGAGTCGATGAACTCGACCACCGAGGGCCGTGCTCCGGTGAACAGGCCTTCACCGATGCGGTTCGGCGGAATGGTGCCGCGCAACGACCGACCCCGCTCGCGCACCGCGGTCGAGGGCACGTAGGTGCGGAAATTCAGTGGTACGGATGGCCCGGTCACGGGTGCCGATGCTACGTCAGGGGCACCGCCGCCGGCGGAGCTCCGCGAGCCGCTCAGCCCTGGCGGGGCTCCGCGAGCCGCTCACCGCGGGAGGGTGAGGCGATAGAACCCCTCGATGTGGGCGCGCACCAACTCGGCGGCCCGCTCTCCCTCGCCGGTGGTGAGAGCGTCGAGAATCTCGTGGTGCTCTCGGCGCAGGTCGGCAGCAACCCCGGCCCAATCATCGAGCAACGGAACGGCTTCCATGACATAGCCCTGGATCGACTCACGCAGAGAGGTCATCATCGCCTCGATCAGCACGTTCCCGGCGAGCCCGGTGAGCGCGACATGGAACTCGGCGTCGAGTCGGTGGAAGTGCTCGGGCGTCAGGGACGGATCGTTCATCGACTCGAGCAGTGCCCGCGCCGCCGTCGTGTCCGTGTCCGGGTGGGAGCCGGCCTCGCGAAGCGCCCACGTCTCGAGCAGGACGCGTGTCTGGACCACGTCGGCGATCGGGAGGAACCGGGTGGCCACGTGCAGTCGCAGTGCCGAGCCGATCGACGTCGCGGGGTCGGCGACCACGGTGGCGCCGGATTCGGGACCGGACCCCACCGCGGTTCGCACCACACCCATCGCCTCGAGAACGCGCAGCGCCTCGCGGACGGAGGAGCGGCCCACGGCGAGATCGTCGGCCAGGGTGCGCTCGCCGGGCAGTCGGGCTCCGACGGTCAATCGCCCGGATCGCAGGTCGTCCTCGATTCGGGCCAGGACCACCTCGTGGGTTCGCATCGGCTCACTGTAATCGGCCGATTCGCCGTGTGGTCGGACCATCGGCGCTACTGTGGTCGGACCACAGGTCCCCACGGGAGGTCGTATGCGCATCGCACTGTTCGCCACTTGTCTGGCGGACGCTCTGTTCCCCGACGCCGCCAAGGCCACCGTCACCCTCCTCGAGCGGCTCGGTCACACCGTGGTGTTCCCGTCGGGGCAGACCTGCTGCGGACAGATGCACATCAACACCGGGTACGCCGCCGAGGCGCTGCCGGTGGTTCGTCATCACGTCGAGGTCTTCGACCGAGACGAGTGGGACGTGGCCGTGGCACCCTCGGGATCCTGCGTGGGGTCGGTGCGACATCAGCACGCCGACCTCGCCCGACGGGCAGGGGACACCGCCCTGGCCACCCGGGCGACCTCGCTCGCCGCGCGCACCTACGAGCTCTCGGAGTTCCTCGTCGACGTTCTCGGGATCACCGACGTCGGTGCCTACTATCCGCACCGCGTCACCTATCACCCCACGTGCCACTCCATCCGGATGATCCGTGTGGCCGACAAGCCGCTGCAACTGCTGCGCAACGTGCGGGGAATGACGTTGGTGGAGTTGCCCGACGCCGAGTCCTGCTGCGGCTTCGGCGGCACGTTCGCCCTCAAGAACTCCGACACCTCCACCGCGATGCTCGCCGACAAGATGGCCGCTGTGACCCGCACTCGCGCCGAGGTGTGCACCGCGGGCGACTCGTCGTGCCTGATGCACATCGGCGGCGGACTGGCGAGGCTGCGGTCGGGTGTTCGCACCGTCCACCTCGCCGAGATCCTCGCCGGAACGGGAGCGCGCGCATGAGTACCTTCCTCGGCAACCCCGGCGTGGGCAATCTTCGTGGCACGCAGGCATTTCCGCGCGCGGCGCACGAGCAACTCAAGCGGACGCAGATGCGCACCAACGTCGGCGCCGCCACCCGCACCATTCGCGACAAGCGCGCACTGGCCGTGGCCGAGTGTGACGACTGGGAGGACCTGCGCAGGGCCGGAAGCGCGATCAAGGCCGACGTGATGGCCCGGCTGCCCGAGTTGCTCGCGCAGTTCGAGGAGAACGTCACTGCGCGAGGCGGCACCGTCCACTGGGCGCGCGACGGGCACGAGGCGAACCGGATCATCACCGATCTCGTTCGCGCGACAGGCAGCGACGAGGTGGTCAAGGTCAAGTCCATGGCCACCCAGGAGATCGGGCTGAACGAGCATCTCGAGGCCGAGGGGATAGCCGCCGTCGAGACCGACCTCGCCGAGCTCATCGTCCAACTCGGTGACGACACGCCCAGCCACATCCTGGTGCCCGCCATTCACCGCAACCGCGCGGAGATCCGGGAGATCTTCCTGCGTCGGATGCCGGGGGTGGACCCCGAGATCACCGATGAACCACGCGAGCTGGCGATGGCGGCGCGCGCGCACCTGCGTCGGAAGTTCCTCTCGGCGCGCGTGGGGATCAGCGGCGCCAACTTCGGCGTCGCCGAGACCGGGACGCTGGTGGTGGTCGAATCCGAGGGCAACGGCCGCATGTGCCTGACGATGCCGCAGACGCTGATCACCGTGATGGGCATCGAGAAGCTCGTGCCCACCTTCAGCGATCTCGACGTGTTCATGCAGCTACTACCGCGATCGTCCACCGCGGAACGGATGAACCCCTACACCTCGATGTGGACGGGGGTGACACCCGGCGACGGCCCGCAGGAGTTCCACGTGGTGCTGCTCGACAACGGCCGCACCAACGTGCTGGCCGACGAGGTGGGACGGTCTGCGCTGCACTGCATTCGGTGCAGCGCGTGCATGAACGTGTGCCCGGTGTACGAGCGCACCGGCGGGCACGCCTACGGCTCGGTGTACCCGGGCCCGATCGGAGCGATCCTGAGTCCCCAACTGACCGGCACCACCGGCCACAACGACCCCAATGCCTCGCTGCCGTACGCCTCGTCGCTGTGCGGTGCCTGTTTCGACGCGTGCCCGGTGCGCATCGACATCCCGTCGATACTCGTGCACCTGCGCACAAAGCAGGTGGACTCCGAGCGAGGCGGGCTGCCAGGCGGTCAGGAGATCGCGATGCGCGCCGCCGGATGGTTGATGACCTCGCCGACACGCTTCGGCGCGGCGGAATCGGCGTCGCGGGTGGCCCGCTGGGTGTCCAACCGTGACGGTGCGCTGACCTCCCTGCCGTGGCCCGGATCGCTGTGGACCGCCAGCCGCGACATGCCCGAGCCGCCCAAGGAGTCGTTCCGACAATGGTGGGCCCGAACTCGGGGGGATCGGTCGTGAACGCGCGCGCGGAGATCCTGGACCGCATTCGACGGGCCACCGCCGGATCGTCGGTTCCGGACGCGGTGCCCCGTGAGTACGAACGTGCCCCGTCGACCGGGCCGGGCGATGTCGACACCTTCGCCCACACCGTCGACGACTACCGCGCCACCGTGATTCGCGTTCGGACCGCCGACATCGCTGCCGCCGTGGGGGAGCGACTGGCGCCCGGCGCGACGGTGGTGGTGCCGGCGGACCTACCCGACGCCTGGCTCCCGCCGTCGGTGACGGTTCGACGCGATCCGGGGTTGAGCGTCGCCGACCTCGACGCCGCCGACGCCGTGGTCACCGGCTGCGCGGTCGCGATCGCGCTGACCGGGACGATCGTGCTCGATGCCGGGCGGTTCCAAGGGCGACGAGCGCTGACGCTGGTGCCCGATCACCACGTATGTGTGGTGTTCGCCGCCGACATCGTCGACACCGTGCCGCAAGCCTTCGCCGCTCTCGATCCGACACGGCCGCTGACGTTCGTCAGCGGCCCGAGTGCCACGAGCGACATCGAACTCTCGCGCGTGGAGGGCGTGCACGGGCCCCGCACCCTCGACGTACTGATCGTGGGCGACTGACACGGCGGGGAAGAAGGGCGGGGTCGGACACCTGGTGCCCGACCCCGCCCTTCGTCAGCCGTCCGCTACTCGCGTGACTTTCCCGTCGGCCCTGCAGCGTCGGCGCTCACCTGCTCGCCGCCGTCCTTGCCGGTGCTGCCCGCTGCGGTCCCGGCGACTGCCACCGGGTCGTTCGGTTCGTCGCTTCCCGGTTCGTCGCTTCCCGGTTCGTCGCCGACGGGCTTGAGCAGGCTGAGCCCGATGGACACCGTCAGGACGGTGGTGATCACCGCCAGCGACACCAGCGACGGGATCTCCGGGATGTTGCTGTTGATCACCTTGTGCCCGGCCTGCAGGATCAGCTTCACGCCGATGAAGCCGAGGATGATCGCCAGGCCCTTGGACAGGTAGTGGAACTTCGCCAGCATCCCCGACAGCAGGAAGTACAGCGCCCGCAGACCCAGGATCGCGAAGGCGTTCGAGGTGTAGACGATGAACGGGTCGTCGCTCACCGCCAGCACCGCGGGGACGCTGTCGACCGCGAACACCAGGTCTGCAGCCTCGATCGCGACCACGACGGCCAGCAGCGGAGTGGCGACGCGCTTGCCGGCCTCCTTGACGAAGAACTTGGTGCCCGCGTACTCGTCGCGGACGGGGATGATCTTCTTGAGCATCCGCACCGCGATGGACTGGCTCGGGTCGTAGTCCTCGTCCTCGTCCTTGAGCAGCTTGAACGCGCTGTAGAGCAGGATCGCGGCGAAGACGAAGAGCACCGCGGTGAACTTGCTGACCACGGCCACGCCGAGGGCGAGGAAGATGCCGCGGAAGACCAGGGCGCCCACGACGCCGTAGAACAGCACGCGGTGCTGGTACTCACGCGGGACCTTGAAGTACGCGAAGATCAGTGCGAAGACGAAGAGGTTGTCCACCGACAGGCTCTTCTCGAGCAGC
Organism: Rhodococcus sp. AZ1; assembly: GCF_054979605.1. Classification (NCBI taxonomy): domain Bacteria; kingdom Bacillati; phylum Actinomycetota; class Actinomycetes; order Mycobacteriales; family Nocardiaceae; genus Rhodococcus; species Rhodococcus sp. AZ1. The sequence goes on along the minus strand of NZ_JBUEQF010000007.1, from coordinate 47,563 downwards.
CAGGCGGTGGTGAACTCGACGCCCGCGGTGGTTCCGAGGGTGGCGAAGACCACGATGGCGAAGACGATGGACACGCCCACCCAGAGTGCACTCCACCACGCGGCCTCCTTGAAGCCGATGATGTGTGCGCCGCGGTGGGCGAACAGGTCGATGGCGAGCATGATGACGACGACCGCGGCGAACGCGATCCATGCCCACGCGGGAACGTTCAGCACGGTGAACTCCTCGGGTAGAAATCTGCGGTGCACACGCACCGCCCCTCCAGTGTGGACTGCCGGTCAACGGAATAAGCAGTCGAATGTCCGTCAGTTTCGCAGTGGTTTCGTTTCCGGAAACCGGCAATGAAGCCAGTATCGCTCACGGCGGCCAGCCCAGTAGTCGCGCACCGAGCACCGCGGTGTTGAGCGCGAATCGTTGAGCGGGGTCGTCCACGTGGTACCCGGTGAGCTGGTGCACCCGCTCGAGGCGATACGTCACCGCTCGTACCGACAGGTGCATGGCACGAGCCGTGCGGGCCGCGTTGCCACCGGAGGCGAAGTACTTCTCGAGGGTGTCCACCAGCGGCCCTGCGCCCCCGCGGGCCTCGTCGAGCGGACCCAGCAGCGTGGAGACCAGATCGCTCATCGCCGCTCGGTCGCGCAGCAGCACGTGATGGACCAGGAGATCGCGCGCGTCCAGCACCTCCGCGGCGAGCGAGAGCTTGCCGGCGAGGTCGAGCGCCTCGCGGGCCTCCTGATACGACACCACCACACCCGATGCCCCGGTGTACGGGCGGCCGACGCCGATCTGCCACTCCAGCCGCGCTCCGGGTCGTCGGAGGTCGACGGCCGCCTCGGCGGCGTCGGTGTCGCTCGGACGTGGTCCCAGCGCGGTGCGGGTGGCCGTGAGGATCTCGGTGACGGCGGCCTGGTCGGGCGCCGAGAAGACCACCACCAGGCGATCCTCCTTGGTGGCGACGAGGGCGTCCGCGTCGCCCTTGGTGCCCGCGACGGCACGGTCGATGGCGGCGGTCACCGGCGAGGTGTCGAGGAACGGTTTGTCGGCACGAATGACGAGCACCGCGTGGGGTCCCGACAGCTGCAGGCCGAACGACGCTGCCCGCGTCGACAACCCGGCGACGTCGGACCCGCCCGTGAGGAGGTCGTCGACGAACTCGCGACGCGCCGAGGCCTGCGCACGCACCACCGCCCGTCTGGCGAGCTGATATCCCTCGGTGAGTTCGGCGACCACGTCGTCGACCGCACGCAACATCACGTGTCCGGCCGCGACGACGGCGTCGGGATCGGCCCGGGCATCGATGACGGCGGGCAGTTGCGGCCACAGTCGCCACGCTGCAGAGAGGTAGAGATCGAGCAGCGCCCGCAGCGCCACTCCTCGCCGCGCGGCCGTGGCGCCGAGTTCGCGGTAGGGCCGCAGTGATCGCCGTGAGAGCGGCGTGGCGTCCGACACTGCCGTCGTCACCACCGGAAGGAAGTCGCCGAGCAGGTCCGCGGACTCGAGCCCCGCGTCCGCTGCGGCGTCGTGGGCGGGATCTGCCGGCATGGTCACCAGGGTGCCACCGTGCAGTGTTGGCCGGGAGTTCGCGGTGGCGTCGCGCGCTGGACACCGGGGCAGCCGACGCTGCGGCCATGAGGATCGTGCAGGTGGCCAACTTCTACGGCCCGCGCTCGGGCGGACTGCGAACCGCCGTCGACGAGTTGGGCGCGGGGTACGTCCGCGCCGGGCACGAGGTGACGCTCGTGGTGCCCGGATCCGAGGCCGGGGAGAGCGTGCTCGATTCCGGAGTGCACCGCGTGAGCGTGCGGGCGCAGCGAGTGCCGTGGACCGGCGGGTACCGGGTGGCGATGCCCGGTCCTGTTCGCGACGTGGTCGCGGCGGTGCGACCCGACGCCATCGAGGTCTCCGACCGGCTGACCCTGCGCGGGTTGGGCCGCTGGGCGGGCCGCCGTGGGGTGGGCAGCGTGATGATCTCGCACGAGCGCCTGGACCGGTTGTTGGGTCAGGTGATGCCGACAACGCTGGCACGGGCGGTGGCCGATGCTGCCAACCGCGACACCGCGGCGACCTACGACGCCGTCGTGTGCACCACGGCGTTCGCGCGCGCCGAGTTCGACCGGATCGGCGCGGCGAACGTGCACCGCGTTCCGCTCGGCGTGGATCTCGAGCTGTTCCACCCCCGACGGCGTGAACCGGGACCCACCCCGTGGCACGGCGGCGCACGGTTGCTGGCCGTGCACTGCGGACGACTGTCGGTGGAGAAGCACGTAGATCGGTCGATCGACGCTGTGCGGGCGCTGCGCGAGAGCGGGGTGGACCTTCGCCTGGTGGTGGCGGGAGACGGCCCACTGCGCCGCAGTCTCGAACGTCGCGCTGCGGGGACCGATACCCGATTCACCGGCTTCATCGCCGACCGCGCCGATCTCGCCGCGCTGCTCGCCACCGCCGATGTCGCCCTCTCGCCCGGCCCGCACGAGACCTTCGGGCTTGCCGCGCTCGAGTCCCTGGCGGCCGGCACCCCGGTGGTGGTCTCGGGAAGCTCGGCGCTGGCGGAGATCGTCACGCCCCGGTGTGGTGCCGTCACCGCCAACACCGCGGAGGGTTTCGCGAGCGGTATCGAGGCGGCGGTGGCGCTTCCCGGTGGTGGGCGAGGCGCGGCGCGGGCGCGAGCCGAGAGCTTCGGGTGGCCGTCGTCGGTGGCCGGGATGCTCTCCGTACTGGCGTGATCGGACCATGGCACGGCCCTGCATGACGGGGCGCGATCAGCGGGCGGCGACCGTGCGGGACGCCGGATCGACGGTTGCGCCGTCGGCGTCCTCGGGCGCGCGGTGGCCGCGTCCCGGTAGGGCCAGCAGGGCTCCGACAGCACCGATCAGGCAGAGCACGCCGATCACCGTGCAGCCCACCGCCAGCCCGTCCATGAACGCCTCGGCGACGGCGTCCTTGATGTCGACCAGCTGCCGGCCGATCGCCGACGCCGCCGCGACGGACTCGCGGGCCGCGTCGAGCTGCGGGGCGGGCAGGCGACCATCGAGCAATTCCACGAGGCGCGCGGCATAGACGCTCGAGAAGACCGAGCCGATCACCGCGACGCCGAGGGTGCCGCCGAGTTCGCGGGTGGCATCGTTGACCGCGGACCCGACGCCCGCCCGGGCAGGGGGCAGCACCTGCATGATCGACTCCGTGGCCGTGGTGCTCACCAGGCCCAGACCCAGGCCCATCAGCACCATCTGAGGCACGATCACGCTCGCGTAGCCGACGTCGACCCCGCTCCGAGAAATCCACACGAAGGATGACCCGAGCATGCTCAGACCGAGCGTGACGACGGCTTTGGATCCCAGCCGCGGCGCCAGTGCACCGGCCACCACGGAGGCCACCGCGATGGAGAGCGCTACCGGGATGGTGCGGGCACCGGCGCCCAGCGGCGAGTACTCCCGAACGAACTGGAAGTACTGAGTGATGAGGAAGATGAAGCCGAACAGCGCGAAGAAGGCGACCGTGACCGCGCCCGACGCCGCGCTGAAGCGGGGGTCGGAGAACAGGGAGACGTCGAGCATCGGGTGCGCGACACGGCGTTCCACCGCCACGAACACCACGATCAGGATCAGTGCGCCGGCGAAGCCGAGAAGCGTGGCCGGGCTGCCCCAGCCGTACTCGGGGCCCTCGATGATGGTGTGGGTGAGCAGGCCGAGCGCGGCCACCGAGAGGGCGAGGCCGGGGAAGTCGAGAGGTGGCACCTCGGGATCACGTGACTCCGGTACGAACGCCGCCGCCATGACCGCGGTGGCCAGTGCCACCGGCACCAGCGCCCAGAACACCGCGTGCCAGGTGGAATGCTCGATCAGCCAACCGCCGGTCACCGGGCCGAGCGCAACGCCCAGGCCGGTACTCGCACCCCAGGCGCCCAGTGCCCCGGCCCGCTGACGTCGCTCGGTGAACGTGTTGGAGATGATCGACAGCGTCGTCGGGAAGATCAGGGCGGCGAAGAAGCCCATCACGAAGCGCAGCAGCACCAGTTGACCGGCGCTGGTGGCCAGCGCCGCGACACCACTGGCGGTGGCGAACCCGAGCAGGCCGACGAGCAGCGCAGGTCGGCGTCCGAAACGGTCGGACAGGCTGCCCATGGCGAGAACGAGGGCGGCGAACGCGAGGTTGTAGCCGTCGACGATCCAGAGCAGCTCGCGGGTTCCGGCGTCGAGTGCCCGGCTGAGCTCGGGGAGTGCGACGTTCACGATCGTGGTGTCGAGGTTGATGCTCAGGGCCGCGAGACACACCGTGATCAGTACGAGTGGCTTGCGGACGGCAGTTGGTGCGAGCGGCATCGTCGGGCCTTTCGGGAGAGTGGGACGATCCTGGTGTTACCGGTGTCAACATCAAAGTCGGCTCAGAATGCACCACGGTGTTACCGGTGTCAACATGTGCGGGGCGGCGTGGTTTAGGCTCGGCCCCGTGAGCAACGCCAGCTACCACCACGGCAACCTGCGCGAGGCCCTCGTGGCCGCCGGGGTCGACGCGGTGCGCGAGCACGGCCCCGACGGCGTCGCAATGCGCTCGCTCGCCCGCCAGGTAGGGGTGAGCCACAACGCCGCATACCGCCACTTCGCGGACCGCGAGGAGTTGATGGGCGAAATAGCCGCCGCCGGCATGGCCGCTCTGACCGCGGCGTCGGAGGAGCGCCTGGCCTGCGTGGTCGACGACGACCCCGTGCAGCGCGCCCGCCTGCGGCTACGCGAGCTCGGTCGCAGCTACATCGACTTCGCCCGCCGAGAGCGCGGCCTGTTCCGCGTGGCGTTCGCCGCCTACCCCTCGCTGCAGACAGCGCCGCCGATGGACCTGGGCGCCGACACACTGGCAGGCGAGAGCCCTTTCCGCCAGCTCAACGCTTGTCTCGATGAGCTCGTCGACGTCGGCTATCTCGCACCCGCCGCACGACCGGGCGCGGAGTTCGCGTGCTGGGCGGCCGTGCACGGCATGGCGATGCTGCTGCTCGAGGGCCCACTGCAGAAGCTGCCCGACGAGGCCGCTGCTCAGGTCATCGACCAGATGCTCGAGACCCTCGACCGCGCGCACGGCGTCGCCACCACGGCGGAACAATCGCTGCACCCCGGTCGTTGCCGAAACAGAGATTCTCCGATCGCGAAGGAGCGCCAGCCATGACCGCCGCCCGCACCACCGAAACCGCCATCCTCGCCGGGGGATGCTTCTGGGGAGTCCAGGAGTTGATCCGCAAGCAGCCGGGTGTGATCTCCTCGCGCGTGGGCTACAGCGGCGGCGACGTGCCGAACGCGACGTACCGCAACCACGGCACCCACGCCGAGGCCGTCGAGATCGTCTTCGACCCGGCCGTCACCTCGTACCGGGCACTGCTCGAGTTCTTCTTCCAGATCCACGATCCCACGACCCTCAACCGCCAGGGCAACGATCGAGGACTGAGCTACCGCTCGGCGATCTTCCACACCACTGAGCAGCAGCGGGAGATCGCGCTGGACACGATCGCCGACGTCGAAGCCTCCGGCATCTGGCCCGGCAAGGTGGTCACCGAGGTTGCACCCGCCGGCGACTTCTGGGAGGCCGAGCCCGAGCATCAGGACTACCTCCAGCGCATCCCGAACGGGTACACCTGCCACTGGGTCCGTCCCGACTGGGTGCTGCCCAGGCGCAACGCGGCGGCCCAGTCCTGACCCGGATATCCGCCGCCCTCTTGTGATCATCGGCAACGCCGTCTACGTCGGTGGCCACCGCGTTCACGACCCGGTGGACCTCGACCAGACCTACGAGGTGATGCGCGAGACCGGTGGCGTGGGATGGATCGGCCTGTACCGGCCCGATGCCGCCGAAATCGGTTCGGTGGCCGACGAGTTCGGGCTCCACCGGCTCGCGGTCGAGGACGCGGTGTCGGCACACCAGCGACCGAAGCTCGAGCGCTACGGCGATCAGCTCTTCATCGCCGTGCGCCCCGCCCGCTATGTCGAGTCCACCGAGACGGTGGAGTTCGGTGAGGTGCACGCGTTCGTGGGGCCCGATTTCGTGGTGACGGTCCGCCACGCCGAGGCACCCGACCTCTCGCGTGTGCGGGCTCGCCTCGAGTCCACCCCTGATCTACTCGCTCTCGGACCCCAGTCGATCCTGTACGCCGTGCTCGACGAGGTGGTCGATCAATACCTGCCCGTGGTGCTCGACCTCGAGAAGGACATCGACGAGATCGACGACCAACTCTTCAACGGCGATCCCGGCGTCTCGCGGCGCATCTACGAACTGTCCCGCACCGTGATCAACTTTCAACGCGCGACGGCCCCCATGGTGGACATCCTGCAGCGGCTCGGCAACGGCTCGGAGAAGTATCACGTCGACGAGGAGCTGCAGCACAACCTGCGCGACGTGCTCGATCACGCCATCCGGATCAGCGATCGAGTGGACGGGTTCCGCACCAACCTCGCCGACGCGCTCTCGGTGCACAACACCTTGATCGCGCAGCGGCAGAACGAGGAGATGCGCGCGATGACGGAACTGAGTATCCAGCAGAACGAGCAGGTCAAGCGCATCTCCTCGTGGGGAGCGATCTTCTTCGCGCCATCGCTCGTGGCCGGGATCTACGGCATGAACTTCCAGCACATGCCCGAGTTGGCCTGGCCCGTCGGCTACCCGCTGGCACTGGTGCTGATGGTGCTCTCGTCGTCGGTGCTCTACGGGGTGTTCCGTAGGCAGAAATGGCTGTGACTCCCGGCGGGCGTCACGCCCCGCACGTGGTGGTGGCGGGATCGTGCAACACCGATCTCATCGTTCGCACGTCGCGCTTCCCGCAGCCCGGAGAGACCGTTGCCGGGTCCGACCTGATGGTCGCGGCCGGTGGCAAGGGTGCCAACCAGGCCGTCGCTGCCGCGCTGCTGGGAACTGCGGTGAGCATGGTCGCCGTCGTCGGTGACGACGAGTTCGCCGAGGTGAGCCTGCGATCGCTGGTGGCTGCAGGGGTGGCGGTGGACGCCGTCGACCGCGTGGCAGGGGCGACGGGAACGGCGGTGATCACCGTCGACGCGGCCGGTGAGAACACCATCGTGGTCTCGCCCGGCGCCAACGGGCGTCTCGACCGCGCCGCGATCGATCGATCCCGGGAGGTCATCGAGTCGGCATCGGTGCTGGCCCTGTGCCTCGAATCGCCCACCGCGTCGATGGTTCGGGCAGCCGAGCTCGCGCGTGCGGCCGGGGCAACGGTGGTTCTCACGCTCTCACCCTTCGATGCCACCGCCGCGCGCGAGCTCGTCGGATCGGCCGACGTCGTCCTGGTGAACGAACACGAGTGCGCCCAGTTGCTCGGGTCGGACGCGCTACGGTCACGGCCGGGATGGCACGACCTTTCCCGCGCTCTCGGTGGAGCAGGTATCGGTCGGGCCGTCGTCACCCTCGGTGCGGCCGGTGCGGTCGCCGTGGTCGGGGACGAGGTCGTCCATGTTCCGGCGCCACGGGTGGACCCGGTGGACACCACCGGCGCCGGTGATGCGTTCGCCGGAGCGCTGGCCGCGCGCCTGGCCGAGGGGGCCACCCTCGCCGCGGCCACCGAGTACGCCGTCGCGGTCGGGGCGTGCGCCACCCTCGGGATCGGGGCGCAGCCGTCATATCCCTCGAGGGTTCGTATGCAGCAGTTTCTCGCCGACCACGGGTTGTCTGTGAGCGATCTCCCCCCGCCGGTGGCTTGACACGCGGGCACCGCTTCCGAAGCATTCACCCCGTGACCAAGCGCGCCGTGTTCGGCCTTGTCCTGATGTCCGTCCTCGGCCTCACGGCAGGGGTGTTCCCAGCCCCCTCGGCACGCGCCGCGGAGAGCGTGGTTCTCGGTGGCGGATCGGGACTACTGGTCTCGGGTCCTGCCGGCAACGCCAAGAACTACTGCACGCTCACCACCATCGGCCGCGACCGCGGTGGCGCCCTGGTGGGACTGACCGCCGGGCACTGCGCGGCGGTCGGCGACCGGATCTCCGCCGAGTACCGCCCCGGCGCCGGGGCAGTGGGGACCGTCGTGGCCGTCAACCCCGTCTACGACTACGCCGTGATCACCTTCGGTGGTCAGGTGATCCCCGCCGCCACGATCGGCGGCACCCGTATCGACGGGGTCGGCGCCCCGGCCGTATTCCTCGACGTGGTCTGCAAGGAAGGTCGCACCACCGGACGCACGTGCGGAGTGACGTACGGAGACCTCTTCAACTCCCAGCAGACGTTCAATCAGGCGTGCACCGACGCCGGCGACTCCGGCGCACCGGTGGTCAAGGGCAGCACGCTCGTGGCGATGGTCAACGCCTACTTCTTCTTCCCGTGCATCGGCCCGTCGTCGGGCACCGACTTCCGCTCGATCCTGCGCGAGATCGACCGGGCCGGCGGCGCGGGCGCAGGGTTCGTGCCCACGCGCTGACCGGTCCCGGTCCCACTCGCCACCCCCTCAGGCCGGTGCCAGGAGAACCGCCGAGTTGTGACCACCCATGCCGAGCGAGGTCTTGAGGGTCAGGCCCGGTTCCAGTTCGGTGGGCCCGTCGAGCAACCGCGGGTGGCCGGGGGCAACCTGCGGCGGCGCCGGCACCACACCCGTCTCGAAGCTCATCGCGGTGGCGATCATCTCGACTGCGGCCGCTGCCCCCTGGCAGTGGCCGACGAGCGGCTTCATCGAGTAGATGTGCGGGCGCGACGCGAAGACGGTGTCGAGGATCTGCGCTTCCGCGGCGTCGCACTGCGCGGTGCCGGGGCCGTGGGCGTTGATGTACCGCACGGCCTCGGCTTCGACATCGGACACCGAGAGTGCGTCCTGCACGCAGCTGCGCACGTGCGTCAGGCGCGGATCGACTGACGTCACGTGGTAGCCGTCGTGCGACATCGCCCCACCGAGTGCACGCATGTACGGTCTGCCCGAACCGGCGCTGATCACCATGGCCGCCGATGCCTCGCCGACCATGAATCCGCTCGACCCTTCCTGGAACGGTCGTGACGCGTCGAGTGGTTCCTTGTCGGTGATGGCCACGCCGAGCTTCTCGAAGTGCTTGACGTTCTCCGGATTCGCCGACAGATCGGTGGCCACGAAGATGACGTCGTCGGCCATTGCCGCATCGAGCCAGATCTTGGCGGTGATGACACCCGAATTGCCCGACGAGCACATTGCCGACAGGTTCATCGCGGGGCCGTGGAAATCGAATTCGGTCATCAGCTTCGACACCACCGTCGACGGCATGAGCGAGAGGTACTCGCGCCGGGTGCGGTCGGCTCCGTCGACGAGGTAGAAGTCGCGCCACTGGTTGGTCTCGGGCAGCACCACGGCGTGCAGCAGTCCCACGCGGCGGCCTGGTTCCCACCCCCGCGAGCGGGCGTCGGCGAGTGCCTCGCGGACCGCGGCCATGGTGGCTCGCGCCGAGCGGGACGGGCCGTCGCCTTCGGCTCCGCCGGGCGGAACGAGGGAGACCCAGCCGCCCTCCTCGGGGTCGCTGCGGTAGCCGGGGACGAGGCTGGCCGCGGACTTGCCGCTGAGCAGTCCGGTCCACAGGGCCTCGGTGCCCCAGCCGTATCCGGTGACGGATCCGATTCCGACGATCGATGCATCCTTCTGAGTGCGCACAGCAGTGTCCTTCCGGGTCGGTCAACCGCCCGTATTTCGGGTCGGTTCCCTCTATTGACCCCGAAGTTGCACTCGAACACCACATCGAATACGGGAATCGGACAACTCATTCGGGATATCGGCCGATCGGTGGCGACGAGGCCTCGGCAGTGCCTCGAATGTCATGGTTCAATCGAGTAACAGACAGAAAGCGGCGGGTCCGCTCCCGCCGTTTCCGTGGACGAACTCCGGGAGCGACGTGTCAATCGAGGGTAGGCAACCGGCCGACCTGGACGAGCGATATCGCCGTCTCGTCGACCACAGCCCCGATGCCATTGCCGTCCATTCCGAGGGCGTGATCCGCTACGTCAATCCCGCAGGGGAGCGGTGGATGCGCGCCGATCCCGGCGCCCTCGTGGGGTTGCCGATCACCTCGATGGTGGACGGCGACTACGTCGACGCGATGCTCGCCCGTATCCAGTCGCTGCGCGTCGAGGGCGAGGCGTCGGCGCCCTCGGAGGCGGTGCTGGTGCGCACGGACGGCACCACCGTGCCGGTCGAGGCGGTCTCGGTGCGTACCGAGTGGGCGGGTCGGCCGGCGTACCAGGTGGTCTTCCGCGACCTGAGCCCGTACAAGGCCGTGCAGCGCTCGCTGCGTCTTCAGGCCGCTCTGGTCGAGCACGTCAGCGATGCCATCTTCGCCACCACCTGTTCGGGGGAGGTGACCAGTTGGAACCCGGCGGCCGAGACGCTCTACGGACGTGCGGCCGCCGACGTCATCGGGAGGCCGGCGAGCGTGGTGGTCGGTAGCGCACTCGACCCGGCGCAGGTGGTCGCGGCGGGCGGATCGAGCACCGAGGTCCACCACACCGCTACGGGGGCGCCGCGAACCGTGCGTGTGTCTGTGTCGCCGATGGACGACGGGTACGTGCTGATCTGCACCGACCTGTCCGTCCTGCTGCGTGCCGAGCAGCATTTCCGAACGGTGGTCGGCACCCTCGAGGACGGCGTGGTGGTGCTCTCGCGCGACGGAACCATCGAGTCCATCAACCCGGCAGCGCGGCGCGTGCTGAACAAGGTCGACGACGAGGTGGTGGCCCACGAGGGTGGGCGTTGGACCTCGCTTCCCGCGTTCGACCGCACCGGTCGCCGCCTCGAGCAACACGAGTACCCGACGGGTCGGTTGTGGGCGACGGGTGAATCCTCGGACGGGATGGTGATGGGCTACCGGTTGGCCGACGGGAGCACCATCTGGCTGTCGGTGCACTGCGCGCCGCTGATCCCGGACGACCCGAACTGCGCGTCGGCGGTGCTGTCCTTCACCGACATCACCGACTCCCTCACCGAGACCGCGCGGCTCGAGTTCGAGGCCACGCACGACGTGTTGACGGGCCTGCCCAATCGCTCGGCGATCGAGCACACCATCGCCGAATCGATGGCGGCCGGGCACGATTCACACATCGGTGTGCTGTTCATCGATCTCGACAAGCTCAAGACGATCAACGACACCCTGGGTCACTGCGCGGGTGACGACGTGCTGCTGATAGTGGGGGAGCGGCTGCGACGGGCCATGCGCTCGACCGACATCGTCGGCCGACTCGGCGGTGACGAGTTCGTGGCCGTGCTGCGCGGGGACATCTCCGTCGCGGAGATAGACCTGCTCGCCGAGCGCGTGCATGCGACGCTGGCACGACCGCTCTACGTCGAGGGATCGGCCCTGACCGTCGGCGCCAGTATCGGTGCGCTGATTCTCGACGCCCGCGATACGAGGTCGGCGCGAGAGATCCTGCGCGACGCCGATTCGGCGATGTACGAGGCGAAGATCGCCGGAGGTCGGCGCACCCGCTACTTCGGTGAGCGCCTACCGAGCTGGCAGGCCGGCAGCGAGCAGCTCCGCCAGGTGTAGCGCCCGGTGGCCGCGCAGATCCTTCAGCTGCGTGCGGCAGGAGTATCCGTCGGCCAGGATCGTCGCCGGGTGCGTGGGGTCGGCGCACGCGGAATCTACGGCGGGGAGCAGCTGCTGTTCGGCGATCTGCACCGACACGTCGTAGTGTCCGCGTTCGACGCCGAAGTTCCCGGCCAGACCACAGCACCCCCCGACGCGTGTGACCTGCGCACCCGCGCCGTCGAGCAGCCGCGCATCGGTGTCCCAGCCCATCACCGCGTGATGATGACAGTGCGGTTGGGCCACCACGGTGGTTCCGGTCAGATCGGGCGCTCGCCAACCTCGCTCGTGGAGAAGCTCGGCGAGAGTGCGTGTGGCACCGGCGACGCGATCAGCGGCTGTCGAGGCGACGAGGTCCTGCGAGTCCGACCGGAGCACCGCGGTGCACGACGGTTCCAGGCCCACCACCGGCACGCCCGACCGGGCCGCGATGTCGAGCTGATCGATGGTGCGCCCCAGAACTTTTCGTGCGGTGGTGAGCTGACCGGTGGTGATCCACGTCAGGGCGCAGCACGAGCGGCGGTCGGTCAGCTGCGGGCTGAACCCGGCGTGCTCGAGAACCGCCACCGCCGCACGACCGACCTCGGGTGTGAAGAAGTCGGTGAAGGTGTCCAAAAACAGCAACACCGGGTCGCCGCCGGGACGTCGCAGGTCCGCCGTGCGATGGAACCACCGTCGAAACGTGGTGCGCGCCAACGGCGGGAGAGATCGGCGCCGATCGCCCCCGGCGACGGTGAGGGCGGCGGCGGACATGCCGGGGAGTGCGAGCAACCCGTTGGCCAGGCGAGGTGCGTGCGATCCGAGTGCCGCCCAGCGCGGCAGACGTCCGAGCACATAGTGCGAGGCCGGCCGCACTCGTCCGAGGTAGGCCTGGTGCAGCACCTCCGACTTGTAGGCCGCCATGTCCACACCCGTCGGGCAATCGGAGGCGCAACCCTTGCAGGACAGACACAGATCGAGTGCCTGGTGAACCTCCGGTGATCGCCATCCACCGGTGACATCGGTGCCGTTGATCATCTCCTGCAGCACCCGCGCCCGTCCTCGTGTGGAGTCCGTCTCCTCCCGTGTGGCCAGGTACGACGGGCACATCACCGACCTCGCCCCGGTGGCGTCGGCGCGGCATCGGCCCACCCCGGTACAGCGGTGGACGGCGGCGGAGAAGTCACCACCGTCCCCGCGGTAGGTAAGGGCGAGATCTCGGCGAAGCGCGGGGGCGGCGGACACGCGAACCGCCGCGTCGAGCGGATCGGGATAGACCACGATGCCGGGGTTGAGCAGGTTGTCCGGGTCGAAGGCGTTCTTGATCCGGCCGAACAGCCCGATCGCCGCGGGGGAGTACATCAGCGGCAGAAGTTCGCTGCGTGCGCGGCCGTCGCCGTGCTCACCGGACAGTGATCCACCGAAACCGGCCACCAGGGCGGCGGCGTCGGTGACGAATCGGCGCAGCATCCCCGGATCGCCGTCGGGACTCAGAGGCCAGTCGATGCGCACGTGCAGACACCCGTCGCCGAAGTGCCCGTAGGGCAGGGCCGTGACCGCGTAGTCGTCGAACAGGTCCTCGACGGCACGCAGGTAGTCGCCGAACCGCGCCGGCGGCACCGCCGAGTCCTCCCATCCGGCGTGCGCGGGCAGGCCCCGCGGAGTGCGACCCGCCAGGCCCGCACCGTCGGCGCGGATGCGCCAGAGGGCCGCTGCCGCGGAGGCATCGGTGATCACGCGCGCGTCCACGGCGTCGCACCCGGAGGCCACCTGCTGCGCCAGGGACTGCGCCGCCCCGAGGGACTCGCCGGCCACCTCCACGAACAGCCACGCCGATCCGCGCGGCAACTCCGGCACCGACCGGCCGCCGCGTCTGCCGCGCACCACGTCGACGATGCGCGAGTCGATCCCCTCGCACGCGGTGGGGGCGAAGGTCAGCACGAGCGGTGCGGCGTCGCCGGCGGACGCGATGTCCGGGTAGCCGAGTACCACCAGCACTCGATGCGTCGGCGCGGTCACCAGTGAGACGGTGGCGCGGGTGATCATGGCCAGCGTGCCCTCCGATCCCACCAGGAGTCGGGTGAGATCGGTGCGGTTCTCCGGCAGGGTGTGCTCGAGGGAGTAGCCGGAGACCTGCCGTCCGAAGAGGCCGAACTCCGTGCGGATGGTGGCCAGCGATCCCTCGGCGATCGCACGCACGCGCGCAGCGACCGGTGCCGTCGACGCCGCACCGGTGCTGACGGCGATCCTCTCGCCGCCACCGGTGATCGCCTCCACCCCGAGCACGTTGTCGCTGGTGCGTCCGTAGCCGAGTGTGCGGTTGCCGCAGGCGTTGTTGCCGATCATCCCGCCGATGGTGGCGCGACTCGATGTCGAGGGGTCCGGCCCGAACAGCAGGCCGTGCGGCGCAGCGGCCGCCTGCAGGCGCTGCTGGATCACGCCGGGATCGACCACCGCGGTTCGGGCGTCGGGATCGAGGAGGTGGATGCGATTCATGTGTCGCGAGAAGTCCACCACCACACCGGGTCCGACGGCGTTGCCGGCCACCGAGGTGCCGCCGCCGCGCGCGGTCACACCGACTCCGGCCGAGCGCGCCACCGACAGCACCGCCTCCACCTCGTCGCGATCGTGCGGACACACCACCGCCCGCGGGAACACTCGGTAGAGCGAGGCGTCGGTGGAGTACGCGGCCCGCGTGGTGGAATCGTCGCGCACGTCTGCCACCCCCGCGGCGCGCAGGGCTGCCACCACGTCGGCGGGGTCCACCTCGGGCCGATCCACCGGCGTCACCCCGGTAGCCCCGTCACCGGATCAGCCCCGTCATGTCATGAGCGGCGTCCCCCGCGCCGCGTCCACTCCTCGACATCCTCGATGGTGCGCGGAATGGCGGCCGAGAGGTTCACCGCGCCGTCGACGGTCACCAGGATGTCGTCCTCGATTCGCACGCCCAGCCCCCGGAAGCGCGGCGGCACGGTCAGATCCCAACTCTGGAAGTACAGGCCCGGTTCGATGGTGATGATCATCCCTGCCTCGAGGATCCCGGCCTGGTTCAGCTCTGCGCGGGCCTTGCTGCAATCGTGTACGTCGAGTCCGAGGTGATGGCTGGTGCCGTGCACCATGTAGCGGCGGTGCGGCTGGTTGTCCCAGTCGAGAGCCTGCTCGAGGTCCATCTCGATCAGACCCCACTCGGCGACGCGTCGGGCGATCACGGCCATCGCGGCCTCGTGCACGTCACGGAACCGGACACCGGGGCGTGTCACGGCGAAGGCAGCGTCGGCGGCTTCGAGTACAGCCGAATACACTTGCCGCTGAACAGGATCGAAGGTTCCGTCGACGGGAATCGTGCGGGTGATGTCGGCGGTGTAGTAGCTGTCCATCTCTACACCGGCATCGACGAGCAGCAACTCACCCGGGCGCACGGGCCCGTCGTTGTGTTCCCAGTGCAGCACGGTGGCGTGAGGGCCGGCGGCGGCGATCGTGGCGTAGCCGACGTCGTTGCCCTCGAGCCGCGCCCGCGTGGTGAACACGCCCTCCACCAGGCGCTCGCCGCGCGGGTGCGCGCTCGACCGGGGTAGATCGGCGACGATGTCGTCGAAACCGCGCGCGGTCGCATCGACCGCGGCCTGCATCTGCTCGATCTCCCAGTCGTCCTTGATCAGTCGCAGTTCGGCCACGTCGCGGGCCAGAGTGGCGTCGACGACCATGGACTGCGCCGCATCGCGGCCGAGCCGGCCGGCGAACGTGGGGTCCGCCTCACCGACCACCGCGCAGTCGGGGCCGGCGGCCAGCAGCGCCGCGGGTAGGTCCTCGATGGGACGGGTGTCCAGGGCGAGATCCGCGGACACCTGATCGAGGGTGGGACGCGGCCCCGTCCAGAACTCGCCGACCGTGGAGTCGGAGAAGAACGCCGGGTCGTCGCGGCCCGGCGCCGCCGGCACGTAGAGGACGGCGCTGTGCGATCGATCGGTCTCGGTCACCGGGCTCAGGATCAGCACCGAGCCCGGAACCGAGTCCGATCCCCACGCCGTGAGGTGTGCGAACGCGGAGTGTGCTCGGAACGGGTAGTCGCAGTCGTTGGAGCGCTGCTTGAGTTCCCCGGCCGGGATCACGAGGGTGCGCCCCGGGTGGAGGGCGCCGAGCCGGGTGCGCCGCGCGGCGGCGTACGCCGCGCCCGATCGCGGCTCCGGCAGGGTCGTCTCCACCGGCGCCCATCCGCGGGCCATCGACTCGATGAACTCGCGGGTCTGCGGGAGAGTGGAGCGGGTCGCTCGTGCAACGGCAGCGTCACCAGAACTGGACGTCATCGTTCGAGCTTAGGTCCGTTGTCGGCCCCTCACACGAATCGGGTGCATTCGGTGCCCTGGTGGGGCATCGAATGCACCCGATGTCGGTGCAGGGGCGATCAGGCGGGCGTGATCGTCTCGGCGTAGGTGCCGTTCTTGTCGGTCCAGGTGATGGTTCCACCCTCGAAGACGCTCTCCCAGCCGTTGGGCAGCGGGGTCTCGTCGGTCTTGGGGAACTTCAGCGAGCCTGCGGGGCCACCCTTCTCGGTGTAGACGCGCAGGATCTCGCCCTGGACGAGGTGCGCACCGGTGGCGGCGGAGTAGAAGATGGATCCGCCCGCGAACTTGGTCTCGGTTCCGCCGGCAACGTTGACCGAGGGTCCGCTGATGGCACCGAGCTTGCCGGTGGCGCCACCGAGCTCGGTGTACTTGGCGAAGACGGCGGGATCGACGGTGACGGGGCCGTTCGCGGACTCGATGGTCGATCCGCCCGCGGCACCGGAGGCCGCGGTGGTGCTGGTCGAACCGGATCCGCCGGCTGCCGACGAGGCCGACGTGGTGGTGGACGAGCTGGACGAGCTGCCCGAGTTGTCGTTGCTGCAGCCGCTCAGGAGCAGCAGCGAGCTCACGGCTGCGGCGCCGACGGCCGCCTTCATGACGGTCTTGTTCATCATCATCCCTTTCGGAGAATGCCCGACTCCCGGGTCGGATCGCAGAGAACATACACCGTCCTGATTGCCGTGGCCGTTCGACGGATGCGGAAATGAAAGAACATATTTGTTGATGAGTAAAGGTAATTGAATTCCACAGCAATAAAGATGTCCGCTTCGACCGAATTGCCCGTGGTTCAGTCGTCGAATCCACGCGCGACGAGTGAGTCGCCGATCCCGTCCGCGGCCCGTAACGCGCGCACCACGACGGGTGATACCAGCGCCGTGATCGACCACTGGAGCCCACGTGCCCGCCGGGCCTGCGCCACCTCGTCGACGATGGACGTCAACATGGGAACACACCGAATGGTCAGAGCCAGAAGCAGACCCACCCGATCGGGGTCGACACCGAAACGCCGGAACGGCCGCAGAGCGGTGCGCGACGCATCCAGCATCGCCGTGACACGGGTGGTGAGGGTCACCAGTGCGGCCAGCAGAACCGAGAGCACGAGCACACCGCACACCACCACCGCGCGAGAAAGCGATGTGAAAACAATTTGGAAAGTCCCGATGAACGCGATCATCCACACCAGTGGCCGAAGTTGTGCGGCGATCAGCGACGGCGGAATTGCTGCCGATGCGAATGCGAGGAGCACGACTATTGCCGCAACCGCGACGTCTCTCGGCGTTCGCACCACGATCACCATGGTCACGATCACCAACCCCAATCCCACCACTTTCGCGCCCGCCGGGGCGCGGTGGAGCCAGGACGTTCCGGGCTGGTAGAGCCCGATCACGCCAGGAGCCGCTCGTAGGCGGCGACCGCGTCGACCGGCGAGCCGTCGAACGCCACGGCGCCGCGGTCGATCACCACGGCCCGGTCGTAGTCGGCGATGATCGGCAACTGGTGTGTCACCGTGATCACCTGGCGGTCGATGCCGCCCAGTGCGGCGGCGATCATCCGGGAGTTGCGCAGGTCGAGCAACGTTGTCGGCTCGTCGGCCACCACCACGTCCGGATCACGAATGAGCACGGCGCCGATGGCGAGCATCTGCTTCTGCCCGCCCGAGAGCAGGTGTGCGGGATGATCGCCGTGTTCGCCGAGGCCGAACCTGTCGAGCATCTCCTGCACGCGGGAGGCGATCTCGGACCTGCTCAGACCGGAGCGACGTAGGGAGAACGCGAGATCCTCTCCCACGGTGGGCATCACGATCTGATTGTCGGGGTCGGTGAAGACGAATCCCACACGTCGACGCACCGCACCCCCCTTGCGGGCGGTGTCGAGACCGTCGACGGTCACGGTGCCCGACGACGGTTTCACCAGGCCGTTGATCATGCGGGCCAGGGTGGACTTGCCGGAGCCGTTGGCACCGATGATCGCCACGCGCCGCTCGCTCAGTTCGAGATCGATGTTCGAGAGCACGGGTGTGCGACCGTACGAGTGGCTCACGCCGTCGAACCGAATGATGGCCACGGACCTCAGATCCTTTCGACGACGACGGCCAGACCCAGCCCGCCGCCCACCGCGCACGTGGCCAGGCCCAGATCGGCCTCACCGAGATCGAGCATGCGTGTGAACAGGCGCACCAGAAGCATGGCACCCGACGCGCCCCACGGATGTCCCAGGGCGATCGCGCCGCCGTGACTGCACACGGTGTCGAGGTCGATGTCCAACTCGTCGATCACGGCCAGCGCGACGGAGGCGAAGGCCTCGGTGATCTCCACCGCGCCGATGTCGGCGAGGGCGACGCCCGTGCGGTCGAGTACCCGGCGGATCGCCGGTATCGGGGCCAGCCCCGGCAGGGCGGGATCGGCGGCGGCGACGGCGCTGCCCAGGATGCGTAGCCCGGGGCGGCCGGCGGCGCGCTCGGCTGTGGTCAGTGCCAGCACCGCGGCGCCGTCGGCGATCCCGCACGAGTTCCCCGCTGTCGCGGTGCCGTCGGCGGCGAACGCCGGACGCAGTCGGGCCAGCCGGGCCGCGGTCATCCCGGCGCGTACTCGCCCGTCCCGCACGACACCGTCGATGGCCACCACCTCCGCGGCAGCCGCGGCAGTGGTGGCGAAGTCGGCGGCGAGGGTGTGCGAGCGCAGCGCGTACTCGTCCTGGCGCGCGCGGTCGATTCCGCGTACCCGAGCCAGGTGGTCCGCGGCGTCACCCATGTCGGGATCGGGAAAGCCATTGGGCGCGAACGGTGCTCGCGTGTACCGCACGGGTTCGCAGCCGTCGATCGGTGGCCACGACCGCCAGGGCGCCGTGCTGGCCGACTCGGCACCACCGGCCAGGATCAGTTCGGCATCACCCGCGCGCACCCGCTGCGCGGCGGTGATCACCGCATCGAGCCCCGACCCGCACTGACGGTCGACGCTCTGGCCGGGAACGGTGGACCCGAAGCCTGCGGCGAGCGCCGCGACGCGCGCGACGTTGCCGCCGGGGCCGAGGCAGTTGCCGAGCACCACGTCATCGATGCCCCCGGTGTCGGCGGCGACACCCGTCTCGAGCACCGCGTCGGCGGTCGCGGCGAGCACCGGTGCTGCCAGGTCGACGACGGTATGATCCGAGAACGCGTGTCCGGCAACGCCGATGGCGGATCGTCGGGCTGCGACGATCACCGCGTCGGTCACGGCAGCAATGCCTTGATCTCGCCGCGCGCGAGTTTGCCGTTGCGAGTGCGTGGCAGGCGCTCGACCACCACCCAGCGTGTGGGGGTCGAGGGTCGGTCGAGCAGGCTTCGCGCCCGCGCTCGGACGCTGTCGAGGCTCGCGCCGTCGTCGAGGACCAGCACGGCGGCCACGGTGGCGCCGAGGGCCATGTGCGCGACCCCGACGGCCGCGACCTCGCGCACCCCGTCGATGCCGCCGAGCGTGGCTTCGACGTCCTCGGCGATGACGGTGGTGCCACCGACGTCGATGGCCGCGTCACCGCGCCCGAGGACGGTGAGCACCCCGTCCTCGAGGCGCCCGAGATCGCCCACCGTGGCCCATCCGTCCGCATCGGTCACCGTTTCGCACGCCAGATAGGGCGAACGTACCCACACCACACCGTCGCGCACCTGCAGTTGCACCCCGTCGACGGCGCGCAACGGTTCGGGCACCACCCTGCCCGCGACGAGGGAGAGTTCGGCCGCGCCGTAGTACTCGATCAGGCGCAGTCCGCGGTCGGCAGCGAGTTCGGCGTCGGCGTTCCGGACCGCCGATCCGGCGACGACCGCCGTCCGCAGCGCGGGTGCCCGCAGGATCAGCGATCCCAATCCGGTCGGGGTGGTGTGGGCGGCGGTGGCGGTGGCGGGGTCCTCGGTGATCGCCGCTCCGACGGACATCGCGTGTACCGCGGCGTAGAGATGCATGCTCACGTGCAGTGGACCGGTGAGGAACACGCGGTCGTCCTCTCCGATCCCCGTCAGAGCCGTGAATGCGGGGAAGCAGTCGGTCCACGAGCGAACGGTGCGGGTGAGGGCCTTCGGCCGCCCCGACGAACCGGACGTCGTGACGAGCAGATGGCCCGGTCCGACGGGTGGGTGCGTCGGCCCGCGCTGCGGGTCGACGGCACGAATGCTCCGGCCGTCGCGCAGGGCCCGACCGATCAGTTCCAGCGCCGCCGACGTGGGCAGACCCGAGACGTCGACCAGGCTCGAGTCGGTGCTCACCCGACCACGACGGGGGTGGTCATCGCGGACTCAGACCGAGGCCTTGGCCGCGGACGCTGTGCGGGCGCCGGCGAGCCCGGGGTAGGCGCGGTGCACGGACGCGGCGACGACCGTCGCCACCACCACCTTCAGCGCGTCGCCGGGCAGGTACGGGCCGGTGGAGGCGATGGCCGCGCCGAGTCCGAGGTCGGTGCGCAGCAGCAGACCGATCACACCGAAGAAGTAGATGACGGCGATGCCGCCGAACGCATTGACGACCAGGCCGAGCCAGAGGGGGTACTTGGGCAGGATCTGTTCGGTGAGCAGCCCGATCACGAAGGCACCGACCACCCAGCCCACCAGATAGCCCACGGACGGTCCGGCGAACACGCCCAGCCCGCCACGGCCACCGGAGAGGAAGGGGAGCCCGACGGCGACGAGCACCAGCAGCACGATCACCGACGCCGCGCCCCGGCGCGCGCCCAGGATGGCGCCCGCGAGGATGACGCCGAGAGTCTGCAGCGTGATGGGGACACCGCTGATGCCCACGGTGATGGATCCGGGCAGGCCCAGCGCCACGATGAGGGCGGTGAACACGGCGATCCGCGCGAGATCGCGGGCAGAGAAGCGGGCGCTGGTCATCGGGACTCCTTCGACAGACTTGAACGGTGTTCAAGTCGAGAACGACCCGAAAGATAGCGCCCGGTGGACGTATCGGGCAAATGAGTGCCCGGCCTGCGCGTGACACACTTTCCCGGTGACCGATCCCGCCGAATCCGATCCCGCCGAGTCCGATCTGGACAGTGTGCTCGCGGCCCTGAGTCGTGTTCCCGACGTCGACGCACCGAATCTCTACGCCGTCGACGCCTCCGATCGACTGATCCTGCGCCTGGCGGCAGAGCGTCTCGGCACTCCCGGCGCCCCGGCCGACTCGATGGCCACCGTCGATTCGGTGGCCACGATCGGCGATCACTACGGCGCACTCACCCTCGGCGCCCTGGTGCTGGCCGGACGGCCTGCGGGGGTTCTGCGGTCCTACCAGGACCCGATCACCGGTGAGCAGGCGCTCGCGGCCAACGCGGCGACGGTCGGACTCACCGGGATCGAGCACCACGGACTCGAGCAGTCACTGCTCACCGGGGTTCGGACGGTGTTGATGCAACTGCCCCGATCACTCTCCGAGCTCGACGAGATCGCCGCCGCCGTCGCGCGGTGGGCGCTGCCGGACGTGCAGGTGATTTCGGCCGGTCGCGTCAAGCACATGTCGCGCAGGGTGAAGGAGGTGTTCGAACGGCACTTCCAGTCGGTGGAGCTCACCCTCGCGTCGTCGAAGTCGCGCGCGGTGTTCGCGTCCGGGCCCCGGGTCGAGCCCGCCCACGACGCGATCTCCTATCCGGTGCGCTCGACCGTGGACGGACTGGGATTCGACGTCCACGCCCACGGTGGCGTGTTCGGTGGCGCTGCACTGGACCCCGGCACCCGTCTGCTCCTGCGGCACATTCCGGCCATGGCGCCGACGGCGTCGTCGATCGTCGATCTCGGTTGCGGCACCGGCATTCTCGCGAGTCAACTGGCTCGGCTGCGACCGGCGGCGACCGTGATCGCCACCGACCGCACGCGCACCGCGATCGCCTCCACCGCCGCCACGGCCGCCGCCGCCGGGGTGTCGGTGACCCTGCGCCGTGACGACGCCATGGCCGGCGAACCCGACGCATCCGTGGACCTGGTGGTGTGCAATCCGCCCTTCCACGAGAACGCGGCCGTGCACACCGGCGGAGCCGAGAAGATGTTCGCGGCGGCGGCGCGGGTGCTGCGGCCCGGTGGGGAACTGTGGACGGTGCACAACACCCACCTGCGCTACCGCACCATGTTGACCGCGATCGTCGGTCCCACCGCCACCGTCGAGCGATCCGCCAAGTACACGATCACGCGGTCCGTCCGTTCGACCGTGACCTACCCGGGCGCGGCTCCGGCCGGGTAGGGTCCGGATTGTCCGGTAGTTCCGTACCAGAACGAGGTACACCTCGGATCAGGGCCGGGAACTGTCGACGCACGCCGCTCGTTGACCGGACAGCCAGAGTGCGTCGTCCGACGGGGACGACGCGTACGACCACGAGAAGGGATGGCACGGTGCGCACCTCGAGCAACCCGGTGTTCCGCAATCTGCCCAAGCAGCAGGGTGGTGGGTACGCCAACTTCGGCTCCGCCGCCGCGGGTGCATCGCAGATGACCCAGCAGTACGGGCCCCAGTACGGCGCCCCTCAGCAATACCCCACCGGCCCCGCCCAGCGGGCCATGACCATCGACGACGTGGTCACCAAGACCGGCATCACGCTCGGTGTCCTCGCTGTCAGCGCCATCGTCTCGTACGTTCTCGTCGGCTCCAACACTGCTCTGGCCGCCCCGTTCCTGCTCGTCGGCGGTCTCGTGGGCTTCGTGCTGGTGCTCGTCGCCGTCTTCGGTCGCAAGAGCGACAACCCGGCCATCGTTCTGGCCTACGCCGCAGCGGAGGGCGTGTTCCTCGGCGCACTGTCCTACATGTTCACCGGCATCGAATTCGGCGGGACGGGTGGCAGCGCGCTGGTGGGCCAAGCGCTCCTGGGCACGTTCGGCGTGTTCTTCGGCATGCTGGTGGTCTACAAGACCGGCGCCATCCGGGTGACCCCGCGCTTCACGCGCATGCTCATCGGCGCGCTGATCGGTGTCACCGTGCTGGCACTGGGCAACCTGCTGATCGCGCTCATCGGCGGCGGGGACGGTCTGGGCCTGCGCAGCGGCGGCACCATCGCGATCATCTTCAGCCTTGTGTGCATCGCCATCGCGGCGTTCTCGTTCCTGCTCGACTTCGATCAGGCCGACCAGCTGATCCGCGCCGGAGCACCGGAGCGGGCTGCATGGAGCGTCGCCTTCGGCCTCACCGTCACCCTGGTGTGGCTCTACGTCGAGATCCTGCGACTGCTGAGCTACTTCCAGAACGACTAGCAGCACACCCGAGAACACCCCCGACCCCAGGCGGGTCGGGGGTGTTCTCAACTCTTGTAGTAGACGATCTGGTGCCCGGTGGCCAGCAGTGTGCCGTCGGGGGTCCAGATCTCCGCGGACTGATCGAAGTACCCGCGGTGGAAACGCCGCGCCCGCGCGGTGGCGAGCAGGTGCCCGTCCCCGATCGCGGCCAGCTCGTCGGTGGTTGCGAAGTAGTGCACCGTCAGCGAGATCGTCCCCGCCGGGGACATGGCGCCCAGACGTTGGAACACGCGCGGATAGAACACGTCCGTGATCGAGGTGATCGACGCAGCGTCCCACGGCCGCGGCGGGTCGTCGCGCACCCACAGCGTGATCGTCGAGTCCGCCGCCGGGCTCGCGGACATCGCACCGGCCGCGAAGCGCATCTCGTAGTTGCGTGACCACGCGATGATGTCGGGGAATCCCGATCGCGGCAGGTCGGACGGGTCGGGAACCGCGGGCGGGGTCGCTTCGATCTCGTCCCAGGTCCGCCGGCGTGATCCGAACACCGCGGTGGCCGTCGTCGCGACGACGCCCTGCTGAGTCAGTTCGATACTCCAGTGCTGGTTGCTCCGGTTCACGCGCACCGGCCGGGCGCTGATGTCGAACTCCCCGTCCGCGATGGGTCCCGCGAAGTTCACCGTGAGCGACACCGGATCGCCGACGCGCTCGGGATGAACCTCGACTGCCCGCAACAGGGCCGCAGCGCTGATACCGCCGAACGGCCCGACCATGTTGGCGTACGCGGACGTGGTGCGCCCCCGCGTACGCCCGTCCCCGAGGTCGGTGAGGGTCAGAGCCTCGTCGAAGGGATGCACGGGTGGCCCGGTTGATCCGCGGTCAGCTCAGACGCTCGAGAACCATCGCCATGCCCATACCGCCACCCACGCACATGGTTTCGAGCCCGAACTGCTTGTCGTGGGCCTGCAGGTTGTTGATGAGCGTGGCGGTGATGCGGGCGCCGGTCATGCCGAACGGGTGGCCGAGCGCGATCGCGCCGCCGGAGACGTTGAGCTTGTCCTCGTCGATGTTCAGCTCGCGCGCCGAGCCGAGCACCTGCACGGCGAACGCCTCGTTGATCTCCACGAGGTCGATGTCGTCGATCGTCTTGCCCGCCAACGCCAATGCGCGGCGCGAGGCCTCGATCGGGCCGAGCCCCATGATCTCCGGCGACAGACCCGAGACGCCGGTGGAGACGATGCGCGCCAGCGGGGTCAGCCCCAGATCCTTCGCCTTGGTGTCGGACATGATCACCAGTGCGGCCGCGCCGTCGTTGAGGGGGCAGGCGTTGCCGGCGGTGACGGTGCCGTCGGGCCGGAAGATCGCCTTCAGACCCGCCACCTTCTCGTACGTGGTGCCGGCGCGGGGGCCGTCGTCGGTGGAGACGACGGTGCCGTCGGGCAGGGTCACCGGCGTGATCTCCCGGGCGAAGTGGCCCTTCGCGATGGCCTCCTCGGCGCGGTTCTGCGATCGCACGCCCCAGCGGTCCTGCTCCTCGCGGGTGATGCCGGTGACCTGCGCGACGTTCTCGGCGGTCTGGCCCATCGCGATGTACACGTCGGGCAGGTTGCCCTGCTCGCGCGGATCCACCCACTGCTTGCCGCCGGCGAGGAACTGCGCGGTGGTGGCCTCGGCGTCGGCGTAGATGGGGTTGTGGGTGTCCGGCCAGGAGTCGGCGGTGCCCTTGGCGAAGCGCGAGACCGTCTCGACCCCGGCGGAGATGAACACCTCGCCCTCACCGGCCTTGATCGCGTGCAGCGCCATGCGGGTGGTCTGCAGCGACGACGAACAGTAGCGCGTGATGGTGGTGCCGGGCAGGGAGTCGTAGCCCAGCTGCACGGCCACGTTGCGGCCGATGTTGAACCCCTGCTCACCGCCCGGCAGGCCGCAGCCCATCAGCAGATCGTCGATGTCGGTGGGATCGAGCTCGGGCACCTTGGCCAGGGCGGCGGCGACCATCTGCGCGGACAGGTCGTCCGGTCGCATCGACACCAGCGACCCCTTCCCGGCGCGGCCGATCGGTGAGCGTGCGTACGAGACGATGACGGCGTCGGTCATGGGTTCTCTCCTCGGGGGATCGCGGCGGCGGCCTCCTCGAATCTAGTCCGCGGACACCCTGCGCAGATAGCGGCCCGCCACTCGACTCACCCGGGTGGTCAGGCGGCCCGCTTCGGCAGTGTCGGAGACGGTCGGCAGTTCCGGCAGCGGTCCGCCGGCCCACTCGCCGAGCGCGTCGGCAAGGACGGGCAGTAGCTGCTGCGCGGCCAGTTCGTACCCCGCGGCGGACGGGTGGAAGCGGTCGGCGGAGAACATGCGATCGGGCGCGGCCAGGAACTCCGGGGCGAGCAGGTCGGCCAGCGCGACGGGGTGACCGCCGGCGATCAGCGTCGCCTCCCGCTGCGCCGCGGCCAGACGGTGGCCCCACGTGCGCACCACCGCGCGCAGCGGCTGCGGGATGGCGGTGACCACACCGAGGTCCGGGCAGGTACCCACCACCACCACGGCTCCGCTGCGCCGCAGCCGATCCACCGCGACGCCGAGGCGCTCGGCGGACTTGGCGACCGAGAACTTCTTGGTGACGTCGTTGGCGCCGACCAGGATCACCGCCGCATCCGGGGGCGGCCCGGCCACGAACATCGCATCCACCTGCCCTGCGAGGCCCTTCGACGTTGCGCCGGGAATGGCCTTGGTGGACAGACGAATACGCTTGCCGCTCTCCTCGGCGAGGCCGCGAGCCAGGCGCACCCCGGGTACCTCGTCGGCGCTGGCGCACCCCATCCCGGCTGCGGTGGAGTCGCCGAAGATCATCAGGTGGATGTCGGCGGTGAGCCCGACTCGCCAGCGAATCACCTCGGTGCTGCCGGGCGTGTGGAGCCCGTCGGCATCGGGTGGTTTAGCGGTGCTGCGACCGATCACCCCACGAGCGACAGCTGCCTGACCCATGAGGTGTCGGTACGCCGCCCATGACAGCGTCCCCGCTCCCGAACCGGCCATCACGGTTGCCACACCTGCCTTCGCGGTGTCTTTCCATCCGGGTCGGGGCACACCACGATCGTAGGTGGCCACCGGTCGGCGGGCACTGATCGGATCCGGGTGTCCAGCGTCTGGGAGGATGAGAGGTATGCGCATCGCAGACCATGTGACCGACCTCATCGGCAACACCCCGCTGGTGCGGATCAACTCGGTGACCGAACCCGGCTGGGGCACCGTCGCCGCCAAGGTGGAGTACCTCAACCCGGGCGGCAGCTCCAAGGACCGCATCGCCATCAAGATGATCGACGCCGCCGAGGAGTCCGGCGAACTGAAGCCCGGCGGCACCATCGTCGAGCCAACCTCCGGCAACACCGGTGTGGGGTTGGCCCTGGTGGCGCAGCAACGCGGCTACAAGTGCGTGTTCGTGTGCCCGGACAAGGTGGGTGAGGACAAGCGGAACGTGTTGCGTGCCTACGGCGCGCAGGTGGTGGTGTGCCCCACGGCCGTCGCCCCCGAGGACCCGGACAGCTACTACTCGGTCTCCGATCGTCTGGTCCGCGAGATTCCCGGCGCGTGGAAGCCCAACCAGTACGCCAACCCGGCCGGGCCCGCCAGTCACTACGAGACCACCGGACCCGAGATCTGGGCCGACACCGACGGCAAGATCACCCACTTCGTCGCCGGCGTGGGCACGGGCGGCACCATCACCGGCACGGGCCGTTATCTCAAGGAGGTGTCCGGGGGTGCGGTCAAGGTGATCGGCGCCGACCCGGAGGGCTCGGTGTACTCCGGTGGCACCGGCCGTCCGTATCTGGTCGAGGGTGTGGGTGAGGACTTCTGGCCGTCGGCCTACGACCCCACCGTCCCCGACGAGATCATTGCCGTCTCCGACGCCGACGCGTTCGACATGACCCGGCGCCTGGCCCGCGAGGAGGGCCTGCTGGTCGGTGGGTCGTGCGGCATGGCCATGGTGGCGGCGTTGCAGGTGGCCGAGCGCGAGGGCCCGGATGCGTTGGTGGTGGTGCTGCTACCGGACGGCGGCCGCGGTTACCTGGGCAAGATCTTCAACGACGACTGGATGTCGTCGTACGGCTTCCTGCGCACCCCGCTCGGAGGGGAGAAGGCCGAGCCCACCGTCGGCGATGTGCTGCGCGGAAAGTCCGGCAACCTGCCCGACCTGGTGCACACCCACCCCACCGAGACCCTGCGCGATGCCATCGAGATCCTCGGCGAGTACGGGGTGTCGCAGATGCCGGTGGTCGGTGCCGAGCCGCCGGTGATGGCCGGTGAGGTGGCCGGCAGCGTGAGTGAGCGTGACCTGCTCTCGGCGGTGTTCGAGGGGCGTGCAGCGCTCTCGGATGCGGTGTCCAAGCACATGAGCAAGCCGTTCCCGCTGATCGGTGCCGGTGAGCCGGTGTCCTCGGCCACCAAGACTCTGGAGGAGACCGACGCGTTGATGGTGGTCGAGGACGGCAAGCCCGTCGGTGTCATCACTCGCCACGACCTGCTGGGGTTCCTCAGCACGCGGGGCTGACTGGATTTCGGTCAGACGGACAGCGTGAAATAATGGCGACCATCCACGAGGCATTGACTGCGCAGATGAACCACAGGCGCATCCAACTCGATCGGCCGGTCAGCGAGATGATGTCCGACCACTGCCGATCCATCCGCAGTCGTGCGTAAACCTTCGCGCGCAACTGGACCGTCGGCTGCGCCGGTGCCGACTCTCGCGGATCGTGGACGTAGTGAGCCAACCGGCCCGTCACGGCGAACGTGACCGCGTCGAACACGATGCCGACAACGGGGACCCCTATCGCCACGAACAACCCACCCACAGCGCCACCCACGGCAAGGAAAAATCGGTTGATCAGCGAATTGATTTTCAGCTCGGCTTCCAACTCGTCCTTCGGGAGTAGAGTGCTCCACATCGACGCCTGCGCCGGGCGGAAATAGCCGACCATCAGTCCATTGGCGAAGCATCCCGAGTAGATGGCAAGAACGCCGACCGCACCGGCAGTCGAGCCGGCGACGAGTAGACCTATCGCGATGCTGATGTTGGCCAGTGCGCGGGTCCAATCCGAGCGGCTCATGATTTTCGATCGGTTCTGGCTGTCCGCCGCCGCTCCGCCATGAGCGAAGGACAGCATCATCCCGACACTCAGCGCACCGAGCGAGACTCCTACCGAAATTCCTCCGAGATTTTGCGCAAGGGCCACCGGCAAGATGACCCCCGTAGCGCCGTTTCCGAGCGCAGCCACGGCCCCGGCTGTCCGGAGAAGCCTGACGCTCGCGTTCACCGTGGCGAGGCTACGCAGGACTCGAACACCGGTGGCGTCGATGACGATTGTTTTCACCAAGTGCGCAGCGTGACAAGCACGGACGCGAAGGCCACGTTCAACTCCCTACTCGCCGAGGTCGAGAGGACCGGTCGATCCGTCACCATCACCTCGCACGGTCGCCCGGTGGCCGTATTGGCTCCAGCGATGTCGAAGGTGCGACGTTTCGGACAGTTGCCGGGGCTCCTCATTCCCGGCGACTTCGATGCCCCACTCCCGGATGATGAACTGGCCATCTGGGATTCGGTGTCATGACGTCGATCCTGCTGGATACGAGCGTTGTTCTGCGTGTGGCTGCTGCGCCCGAGCGGATTGCTCCACCTGCGCTCGCCGTGATCGAGAACTTCGGTGCACAGGGCCACCTCAGCGGTGGTCATTTGCACCGAAGTTTCCGACCCGCCGTGCTCAGGTCCCGCAGTATGTCCGGAACCGGCCCGACTCCGGCGGCGCGGGGAGGGCGTAGCGCTCGAGTCCGTTGCGCTGGGTGAAGGGGTCGGCGAGCACGTCGATCAGGTCACCGAACGGGGTGAGATCGCCTGCCGTCGCGGCGCGCAGGGCCTCGTCGACGATGTGGTTGCGCGGGATGTAGATCGGGTTCACCCGGTCCATCTCGTCTGCGGTGGCGGTGACCGTAGGGCGCCACCGCTCGAGCCAACCGCCGATCACGGCGCGGTCGACGAGCTCGTCGAGTGGCGCCGGATTGCCGCGTTGCTCGTCGGCGAGGGCGCGGAAGAATCCCGTCCAGTCGACGGTGTTGTCGCGCAGGATCACCAGCAGGTCGTCGAGCAGGGCGCGCTGGGGCAGACGGTCCTGGCCCAGCTTGGCGGCCATCGCGGTTTCGAAGTGCTGCTCGTACTGCCGCCCGTAGGTGTCGAGCACAGCGGTGATGGCGGTGATGGCGGCGTCCACGTCGTCGTCGACGAGCGGGATGAGGCTCTCGCCGAAACGCGCCAGATTCCATCCGAGAACTGCGGGCTGGTTGCCGTAGGCGTAGCGGCCGGAGGCGTCGATGGAGCTGAACACCGTGCCCGGGTGGTAGGCGTCCATGAAGGCGCAGGGGCCGTAGTCGATGGTCTCGCCGGTGATGGTGGTGTTGTCGGTGTTCATCACCCCGTGCACGAATCCCACGGCCATCCACTGCGCCACCAGCGCCGCCTGCCGGGCGACGACGGCCTCGAACAGTGCGAGAAACCGGTTCGGTGCCCCGGCCAGCTCCGGGTAGTGCCGGGCGATCACGTACTCGGCCAGTGGGCGAAGCGGTCCCGCTCCGGTCTGCGGGTCGTACCGCCGCACCGCGAATTCGAAGGTTCCCACCCGCACGTGGCCCTCGGCGATCCGAACGTTCACCGCCCCCGGCTCGACGTCGTCGCGTTGGACGCCCTCACCCGTGGTCACGACGGCCAGGGAGCGGGTGGTCGCGATGCCGAGGGCGTGCATCGCCTCGCTGATCAGGTACTCGCGCAGCATCGGGCCGAGCACCGCCTTGCCGTCGCCGCCGCGGGAGAACGGCGTGGCGCCGGAGCCCTTGAGGTGGATGTCGCGGCGCACCCCGTCGGAGCCGACGAGTTCACCGAGCAGCAGGGCGCGGCCGTCGCCGAGGAGGGGGGAGTAGTTGCCGAACTGGTGGCCGGCGTAGGCCATGGCCACCGTCGTCGACCCCGGTGGTGGCACCGAGCCCGCCAGGACGGCCACGGTCTCCGGCTGTCGCAACGCCGTGGGGTCCAGGTCCAGCTCGGTGGCCAGCGACTCGTTCAGCACCACCAGGTTCGGGTCGGGTGCGGTGGCGCCCGTCCACGGCACCGACAGGCCCTCGAGGTCCGCGAAGGTGTGCTCGAGGCGCAGGAACGCCGTGCTCGTCGTCGTCATTTCTCCAGGCTAACCACGTCTGCGTCAGCGGAACGCGTCGTGGCCGGTGAGAGCCCGACCCACCACCAGCTGGTGCACCTCGGAGGTGCCCTCGTAGGTGAGGACGGATTCGAGGTTGTTGGCGTGCCGCATCACCGGGTAGTCGAGGGTGATGCCGTTGGCGGCGAGGATGGTGCGGCACTGGCGCGCGATGGCGATGGCCTCGCGCACGTTGTTGAGTTTGCCGACGCTGACCTGCGCGGGCGTCAGGCCGCCGGCGTCCTTGAGTCGGCCCAGCTGGATCGCCAGCAGCTGACCCTTGCCGAGTTCGAGTGCCATGTCCGCGATCTTGGCCTGGGTGAGCTGGTACCTGGCGAGGGGTTTGTCGAACACCGCTCGGGTGCGGGAGTACTCGATGGCGGTCTCGAGGCAGTCCCGCGCTGCGCCCATCGCACCGAAGACGATGCCGAACCGGGCCTCCGACAGGCAGCTCAGCGGCCCGCGAAGCCCGCTCACCTCGGGCAGCACCGCGCTCGCGGGCAGGCGCACGTTGTCGAAGACCAGCTCGCCGGTGACCGAGGCACGCAGCGACAGTTTGCGGGGCACCACGTTGGCGACGAACCCGGGCGTATTCGTGGGGACGACGAACCCGCGAATCTCGTCCTCGGTCTGCGCCCACACCACGGCGACGTCGGCGATGGGTCCGTTGGTGATCCACATCTTCGAGCCGCTGAGCACCCAGTCGTCGCCGTCACGTCGGGCGTGGGTGCGCATGCCGCCGGGATCGGAGCCGTGGTCGGCCTCGGTGAGCCCGAAGCACCCGAGCAGCGACCCCTCTGCCATGCCGGGCAGCCACTGCTGCTTCTGCTCCTGCGATCCGAACGTCCGGATCGCGAACATCGCCAGCGAGCCCTGCACCGACACCAGGCTGCGCAGGCCGGAGTCGACGGCCTCGAGTTCGGCGCACGCGATGCCGTACGCGGTGGCCGACGTGCCCGCGCAGCCGTAGCCGTCGAGGTGCATGCCCAGCAGCCCGAGCGCGCCGAGTTCCTTCGCGAGCTCGCGGGCCGGCAGGGTTCCGGCCTCGAACCACTCGGAGATGTGCGGGCGCAGATGCTCCTCACCGAACCTGCGGACCGTGTCGCGGATGTCGCGCTCCTCGGGTTCGAGGAGCCCGTCTATCCCGAACAGCTGTTCCACCGTCGCCCCACCTGCGCGCACCTGCTCCATGACGTGCCCCCTCACCTGCGTCGGACGTGTCTACCCGACGCTAACGGACGGTGCCGCCGCGACGCACGGGTGCCGATCGAAACTCGTCGCCGGGGCCGTTACGCTGGCCCCATGACCGATCAGCGCAGTTCATCGTCCGACGGCTTCGCGACGCTGGCCGTGCACGCCGGGTACGACCCGGATCCCATCACCGGCGCAGTGAACGTCCCGATCTACGCGAGCTCGACGTTCGCGCAGGACGGTGTCGGCGGACTGCGCAGCGGGTTCGAGTACGCCCGCACCGGCAACCCCACGCGTCGACCGCTCGAGAACAACCTCGCGGCCCTCGAACGTGGACGCTTCGGCCGCGCGTTCTCCTCCGGCATGGCGGCCACCGACTGCGTGCTGCGCACCCTCCTGCGCCCGGGCGATCACCTGGTGATCCCCAACGATGCCTACGGCGGCACGTTCCGTCTGATCGACAAGGTGTTCACCCAGTGGGGGATCGAGTACTCGGTGGCCCCGGTCGACGGCGTGGACGCCGTCCGCGCCGCGATCCGTCCCACCACCAAGCTCGTGTGGGTGGAGACGCCCACCAATCCGCTGCTCAACGTCGGCGACATCGAGGCCCTGGCCGGCGTGGCGCACGAGGCCGGAGCGAAGCTGTTGGTGGACAACACCTTCGCCTCGCCCTATCTGCAGCAGCCCTTGACCTTCGGCGCCGACATCGTGCTGCACTCGACCACCAAGTACATCGGCGGGCACTCCGATGTGGTCGGTGGTGCGCTGGTCACCGACGACGAGGAACTCGACGCCGGTTTCGCGTTCCTGCAGAACGGTGCGGGCGCGGTGCCCGGCCCCTTCGACGCATTCCTCACCCTGCGCGGCATCAAGACCCTCGCCCTGCGGATGGAGCAGCACAGCATCAACGCCGAGAAGCTCGTGGCCATGCTCGTCGAGAACCCGGCCGTGGCCAAGGTGATCTACCCTGGCCTCGAGTCCCACCCGTCGCACGCGGTGGCGGCCAAGCAGATGCGCCGCTTCGGTGGCATGGTCTCGATCCGCCTCGCAGGCGGCAAGCAGGCTGCCCTGGACATGTGCGCGAAGGCCGAGATCTTCACGCTCGCAGAGTCTCTCGGCGGAGTGGAGTCCCTCATCGAGCTTCCCGGCGCGATGACCCACGCGTCCACCGCAGGCTCGCTGCTCGAGGTGCCGGACGATTTGGTTCGTCTGTCGGTGGGCATCGAGGACGGCGACGATCTGGTCACCGACATCGAGCAGGCCCTCGGCTGACGTGGGTCGCCGCGCGCTGATCGTCTCCCATCGGTTCGACGGGTTCGACGGCATCAGCGTCGAGAGCGAGAAGTGGCGTGCGGGTCTGACCGAGCTGGGGTGGACGGTCTCACGTGCGGCCGGGCTGTTCGCCCGCGGCCCCGGTGTGGGTGACACCGTGGTGCGTGGCCTGTGGTCCGAGGTGTTCGGCGAACCGCCGCCGCCGGTGGACACCGACACCGTCGATCGATTGGTCGCCGACGCAGACCTGGTGATCCTGGACAACCTCGGCACGTTGTGGACCCTGCCGTTGGCGGCCAGAGCGTTCGAGGAGGCGATCCTGCGCTCGGGCGTCCCGGCGATCCTGCGACACAGCGACCCTCCGTGGCAGACGCCGCACATACCCACCGAGGACGAGCACCTGCTTCCGCTGCATCACCCGCGAATGCTGCACGTGACCATCAACGAGCGCACCGCGCAAGATTTCCGCACCCGGTTCCCCGACCTGGCAACTCCAGGTGCGGTGATCTGCACCTACTGCACTGTGGACGTCGACGCCGTGGTCGGGGGCGATCGGGCGCGGGTGCGCACCGACCTGGGCGTGCGCGAGAAGGACGTCCTGGTGGTCCACCCGGCACGCAACGTCGCGCGCAAGAACGTCCCCCGCGGGCTGGCGATGGCCGGTGCGCTCGCCGCCGATCGGCCGGTGCACTACTGGTTGACCGACCCGGCAGGCCCGCCACTCGAGCCCACGCCGCAGGTACGCCTCCATCGCGGCTGGTCCGACGATCCCGCGGACATGTACGCGGCGGCCGATCTGCTTGTTCTGCCGTCCGTCTGGGAGGGCTGGGGTCTGCCGGTGGTCGAGGCCGCCGCCGCGGGTGTTCCGGTCGCGGCGGGGCCGTACCCGGTGCTCGACGAGATACGCGGGTGCGGCCTGGTCGTCCTCGACCCCGACGACCTGGACGCGATCCGGCGCGTCCTGGGCGACCGGTCGTACCGAACCGAGGTGATCGAGGGCAATCGATCTGCCGCGCAGAGTCTGTCGATCGACACCGTGCCCGCTGTGCTCACCGATCTGATCGACCGAGCGGCTGCCCTCGCCCGATAACCGACGAACCGCCCCGGACCGTGTCGGGTCTCGCGGGGCGGTTCGGGGCCGGGTGTGCGGTCAGGCGTGGTACGGCTCGGCGCTGATCAGCGTGACCTTCATGGTCTTGCCGCTGGGCAGGTTGTACTCGCGGGTGTCGCCCACCTTCGCGTCGATGAGTGCGCCACCGAGAGGCGAGTTGGGGGAGTAGACCTCGAGCTTGCCGTTGCGTGCACCCTCCTCGCGCGTGGCGATGAGGAAGGTCTCGGTGTCGGACTCGTCGCCGTCGTAGTAGACCTTGACCACCGAACCGGGAAGTGCGACGCCGGACTGGGTGGGCGCCTCACCCACCTTGGCGTTGTTGAGCAGTTCCTGCAGCTGGCGTATACGCGCTTCCTGCTGGCCCTGCTCCTCGCGCGCGGCGTGGTAGCCGCCGTTCTCCTTGAGGTCGCCCTCTTCGCGCCGCTCGTTGATCTCCGCGGCGATGACCGGCCGGTTGGCGATGAGAGCGTCCAACTCACCCTTGAGTCTGTCGTGGGATTCCTGGGTCAGCCAGGTCACCTGCGTCTCGGTCATCTCGATCACTCCCTCGTAGTGGGAACCTCGCGGCTCCCGGTAGATCGGCGGCGCACGGTCGGCGAAGCCGGAACCCGATCGTGGATTCGCGACGTACGTAAACCGTCTACGCCCCGTCGCTCGATGTGCGCAGCCCATGCCGTCAACTACGGCATATGCAGCAATACACGGCTTCACTCGGAAGCCGTGCATCCGTTCAGGTTAGCACGCTCACACCGGCCCCAGCCCTGATCGGACCGCTCGCGGGCGCTCGATCGGACCCCGGGCCGCCGGTTACTGCGCCGGCGGCTTCAAGTACGGCGGAACGTTCAGACTGCACCCGTACAGGTCCGCCAGAGCCGGCGGTTGGGATGTGGTGACCGAGGTACGCACGTCCACCGCGTCCGACGACGACGGCGGGATGTAGACCTCACGGCGGCCGGTTTCGGTGCCATCACGTGAGCGCGAGCGGACAATGCACACGGCAGGCTTCGACGGGTCGTCGCGGGTGACGTTGAGGCGAATGTTCACGGTGGTGGAGTCGACGATGTCGAACGAGACCGCGGTCCCGTCGACATCGGAGTTGGTGAACTTGGTGTAGGCGAGATAGGCGATGGCCACGCCCAGGGCGACGACCAGGGCACCGAGGAGCAGTGCGATGGCCCGCGAGGGAATGGACCGTCGTGGTTGGGGGTAGCGGTCGGTGGGCCGCGTCGCGCTCGTCATGGCATGTTCGACAGTAGCGGGTCTTGCGTGGGCACCCGCCCGGCCGCGCAGGAGCGGCTGCGGAACAATGGGGTCGACACGACGGCGATACCGACGACACCGAAGGTGAGGAACCACGTGAGCGGACTGCGTCTGATGGCAGTGCACGCCCATCCCGACGACGAGTCCAGCAAGGGCGCGGCCACGATGGCGCGCTACGCCGCGGAGGGCCACGACGTTCTCGTTGTCACCCTGACCGGCGGTGAGCGCGGCGACATCCTCAATCCGGCGATGGATCTACCGGGGATGGCGGACCGGCTCGCGGAGGTGCGGCGCGAGGAGATGGCCGAGGCCGCGCGCATCCTCGGTGTGCGTCAGAGATGGCTCGGTTTCGTCGATTCCGGCCTGCCCGAGGGTGATCCGCCGCCGCCGCTGCCCGAGGGTTGCTTCGCCACGGTGCCGCTCGAGGTGGCCACCGAGAAGTTGGTCGCCGTGGTGCGGGAGTTCCGCCCGCACGTGATCGTCACCTACGACGAGAACGGTGGGTACCCGCACCCCGATCACATCAAGTGCCACGAGGTGTCCGTGGCCGCCTACGAGGACGCCGGCGATCCTGAGAAGTACCCCGACGCCGGGGAGCCGTGGACCCCCCTCAAGCTCTACTACTCGCACGGTTTCCTACGCGGCCGGATGCAGGTGTTCAACGACGCCGCGGAGGAGCGCGGGGAGGTTCCCGGTCCCTGGTCGGAGTGGCTCGAGAAGTGGCCGCCCGACCAGGACCGGATGTCCGCCCGGGTGACCACCCGGGTCGAGTGCGGCGACTACTTCGACGTCCGTGACGACGCGCTGCGGGCCCACCGTTCGCAGATCGATCCGAACGGGCGCTTCTTCAGCCTCCCGACCAGCGTGCAGCGTCAGCTGTGGCCCACCGAGGAGTACGAACTCGCGCGCACACGCGTGCAGTCCGAGATCCCTGAAACCGATCTCTTCGCAGGAATCGAGGCGTCATGAATCTCACCGGACACGTCGGGTTGATCCTGGCGCAGACCACCACCAACGACACCGGCCCCGAGTTCGGCAAGGCGTCGCCGATCGGGCTGGTGGTGATCGTGGTGCTGCTGGTCGGCACGGCGTTTCTCGTGCGGTCGATGAACGGGCGCCTGAAGAAGCTCCCGGAGACGTTCGAGCCGTCCGATCCGACCCCCGATCAGGCCGCGGACGATGGCACCGACGCTCCTGCCACGGAGGGGTCGGGTACCGGCGGAACGACCACCGAGCAGACCGGACCGGACGGACGAGGAGTCAGCTGACCTGGTTCCCGAACACCACGAGCCACACCGCGACGTAGTGCAGCGCCGCGGCGACCACCGTTGCGGCGTGGAAGAACTCGTGGTGGCCGAACGTGGTGGGCCACGGGTTGGGCCACTTGGTGGCGTAGAGCACCGCGCCGATGCTGTACAGCGCGCCGCCGACGGCCAGCAGGGCCATCGGCGCGACCCCGACGTTGTGGGTCAGTGCCCCGGCGACGGGCACGATGGCCCAGCCGAGCAGCAGGTACAGCGGAACCCCTACCCAGCGCGGGGCCGTGGGCCAGAGCATCTTCAGTGCCACCCCGGCCAGCGCGCCGCCCCACACCACGCTCAGCAGGAGGTTCCCGGTACCGCGTTCGAGGCCGAGCATCGCGAACGGGGTGTAGCTGCCGGCGATGAACAGGAAGATCATCGAGTGGTCGGCTCGTTTCATCCATGTCCGGCCGACCGATGAGGACCAGTGGATGCGGTGATAGGTGGCGCTGACGGCGAACAGGCCGCAGATCGTCAGCGAGTAGACGGTGGTGGCGATACCTGCGCGCGGCGAGGCGAGCGTCCAGGACAGGGTGATCAGAACGATCGAGCAGACCACGGCCACGCCGAAGGCGTAAAGGTGGATCCAGCCGCGCATCCTGGGCTTGGCAAGGGGCAGAGCCGGCTCGAGTGCGGTCACGAACCTACGGTACCGTAACTTCGGTCGGAGTCGCCGAGGAAATCCGCGCCCGGGAGGGGCGAATTCACCCCCTCGGTCGGCGTAGGGTGTGGTGCGATCGGGTAAGGGTGTCGGTTCGAGAATGCGGACGGCGAGGTGAGGTACCGGGTGAAGGCGCGCGGTCTTCTCTACTCCCTGTACGAGCGACGTTTGCTCAGGCAGCTCGCCGACGACCTCGCCGCAGGTGCGCAGAGCCCCCGTCACGTCGCCGTGATGTGCGACGGCAACCGTCGGTGGGCGCGTGAGAACGGCTTCACCGATGTCAGCCACGGTCATCGCATGGGCGCGATGAAGATCGCGGAGTTGCTGACGTGGTGCGACATGGCCAACATCGAGATGGCCACCATCTACCTGCTCTCCACCGAGAATCTGCGGCGTGATTCCGACGAACTCGACGCGCTGCTCGAGATCATCACCGACGTGGTCGAGGAGATCAGCGGACCGGGCAAGAACTGGACCGTCAAGATTGTCGGAACCCTCGACCTGTTGCCGGCCGATTCCGCCCGTCGGTTGAAGGAGGCGTCGGCCGCGACGGCCGGTCGCACCGGCACCCACGTGAACGTGGCCGTCGGCTACGGGGGCCGCCAGGAGATCGCCGACGCCGTCCATTCGCTGTTGGCCGAGAAGCTCTCCGATGGGGCGTCGACCGAGGACATGCTCTCCGCGGTCACGGTCGAAGGAATCGACAATCATCTCTACACCTCCGGTCAGCCCGACCCGGATCTGGTGATCCGAACGTCGGGGGAACAGCGTCTGTCCGGTTTCCTGCTGTGGCAGAGCGCGTACTCGGAAATCTGGTTCACCGAGGCCTACTGGCCTGAGTTCCGCCGCGTGGACTTCCTACGCGCCCTGCGCGACTTCGCTGCGCGGCACCGCAGGTTCGGCGCGTAGCCGCTCAGGCGAGGGCGCCGGCAACGGCCCGAGTGCCGACGATCGTGGCGGCCCGGCCGGCCAGGATGACAGCGCGTCCGAGCACCATTGCCAGCGCCCAGATCACGAAGAAGGGTGCGATGACCGCGGGGGTGAGCTGCAGCGACATCAGGTGCTCGCCGAACCACTGGCGGAACGACGCGATGTCGGTGGTGGCCCAGACGAATCCGATCCGGGCGGCGACGGCCACCGCCCACACCGCGACGAACCCGAGCCCGCATCGGGTCATGATCGACCCGGTCGTGCGGTCGGTGAACATGCGGGTGGTGGCCGCGGCGATGAGGGCGAACGCCAGGCCGATCCCTGCTGCCACGCCGTAGACCATCATCGAGTGGTGATCGGTGGGGGCGGTCTTGAGGTAGGCCATCCCGAAGACACCCGCCAGCGCGAGCGGCAGGACGATGTTGCGGCGACCATAGCTGCGGGTGCCGTACTGGGTGGCCATCATGACCGCGAAGATTCCGCCGCTGACCTGGACTGTGCTGGAGAGATCCGACATCGCTGACTCCTGGTGTGATTGGTCGATCCGTGTGGCCGGATCGGTGTGTCCGGCATGGCTACGAGAGTGCTCGGATCGGGGCGTGATCGGATCGGCCCAGCGGTGGAGAACCGGGTGGACATTGCCTCTCCACCCGTCGGTGGAGGTCCCCACCCGCAGCGTGATGGCAGGCTGAACCCCATGCCCACCCGCCGACGCCTGATGCAGGAAGCGTTCGCGATCGTCACCGTGATGACGGTCGTGTGGGCGTGGGTGTCGGTGACGCCGATCGGTGTGCACGGCCGGGGGCTGGTCGGGCTTGTCCTGTTGGTCTCGGGAACCGCGGCTCTGGCCATGCGGGGGCTCCCGGAGCGGGGTTGGCAGTCACCGGCAGGTCGTGTCGCGGCCGTCGCCGGAGCGCTCGCGTGCGGGGCGCTGTTCGGGTTCGCGCCCACCACCGCCGCGTCGGCGTTCGCACCGATCTTCGCCGGCATGGCCGGCTACCGGTTGTCCACGCGCCCAGCCGTTGTGGTGGCGGCCACCGTGTCGGTGTCGGCGTTCACGGCCGCGCTCGTCGAGCAACGCGGTACTCCGTGGCTCGCGCTGCTGGCCGGGCTCGCGGTATTCGTGGGGATGGCCCGGCGCGACCGGGTGGAGGCGTTGCGGGCGACGGAGGAGAAGTTGGCCCAGACCCAGCGGGCAGTGGAGTCGGAGGGGCGAGCGCAGATGTTGGCCGAGCGAACTCGGGTGGCGCGTGAGATCCACGACGTGCTGGCGCACTCGCTGTCCGGGGTGAACATGCAGCTCAACCTGGCCGACGCGCTGCTCGAGACCGGCCGTACCGACGCCGGCCGGCAGGCGGTTCGCGATGCGCAGCAGGCGGTGTCGGACGGGTTGGCGGAGGTGCGGCGCGCGGTGTACGCACTGCGGGACGACCCGGTGGATCTGGCCGCCGCTCTCGAGGCACTGGCGACGGGCGACGGCGAGACGGTGACCGTGGACGGTGTGGCGAATTGGCTCACAGATCTTCAGGCGACGCAGCTCGCGCGGATCGTGGGTGAGGCACTGACCAATGCGCGCCGACACGCACCCGGCTCCCCGGTGCGGGTGCAGGTCGCCGCGGACGACGCGCACGTGAGCGTGCTGGTTCACAACGAATCGGATTCGACTGCAACGGTGTTCACCGAAGGAGCGGGTGTGGGGTTGGTGGGGATGAGTGAGCGTGCCGCGCAGATCGGGGCTCGGCTCGAGGTGGGTCCGGCCCCGGGCGGATGGACGGTCCGAGTGGAGTTGAACCGATGACCGAGCCGATCCGCGTGGTGATTGCCGACGACCAGACCACCATTCGTGAGGCGCTCGCGATGATGTTGGACCTCGACGACGACCTGTCGGTGGTGGGGACGGCCGAGAACGGGGCGCTGCTGGTGGAACTGGTCGACCGCGTCGAGCCCGACGTGGTGCTGACCGATCTGCGGATGCCGGTCCTCGATGGTGCGGACGCCACGAGGGCGATCCTGAGCCGTCGCCCCGAGCTACCGGTGGTGGTGCTGACCACCTTCGACGACGACGAGTCGATCTTCCGGGCGTTGGATGCCGGGGCCTGCGGCTATCTGACCAAGGACGCCAACCGCCACGAACTCGCCGCCGCCATCCGCGCGGCAGCCGCCGGTCAGTCGGTGCTGGACCGCTCGGTTCAGCAACGCCTGATGCGCCGGGCTGCCGGCCCTGCACCCGCCCCGAGTCGACCCGCCGTGGGGTCGGCGGGTCCACCGGAGCTCGCCCAGTTGACGTCGCGCGAGCGAGAAGTGTTGGTACACATGGCAGGTGGATCCAGCAACCGCGAAATAGCGGCGGCACTGTTCATCGGCGAATCCACCGTCAAGACCCACATCAACAACGTCTTCGCCAAACTCGGCCTGCGCGATCGTGGCCGAGCCATCGCGTTCGCCCACCGACACGGACTGACCGGCCACACGGACTGATCGGCCACACGGACCGACGCGAGCCGGATTCAGAGTTTGCGCAGGCGCAACCGGTTGATGGTGTGATCGGCGTCCTTGCGCAGAACGAGGGTGGCCCGCGGGCGCGAGGGCAGGATGTTCTCCACGAGGTTGGGACGGTTGATCGAGTTCCAAATGTCCTCCGCCGCAATGCGTGCGTGTGCATCGGACAGATCCGAGTAGTGGTGGAAGTGCGACCGGGGGTCCTTGAAGGCGGTCTTGCGCAGAGCAAGGAATCGGTCGATGTACCAGGTCTCGATGTCCTCGATCCGGGCATCGACGTAGATGGAGAAGTCGAACAGGTCCGAGACCATCAGGCGCGGACCCGTCTGCAGCACGTTCAGACCCTCGATGATGAGGATGTCGGGTTGGTGCACCTGGTGGAACCGGCCGGGAATGATGTCGTACGAGACGTGCGAATAGACCGGCGCGGTGGCCTCGGTGGCCCCGGACTTGACCTCGGTGACGAAGCGCAGCAGCTTGCGGCGGTCGTAGCTCTCGGGAAAACCCTTGCGGTGCATGATGCCACGCCGAGTGAGCTCTGCAGTGGGGTAGAGGAAACCGTCGGTGGTCACCAGGTCCACCCGCGGGTGATGCTCCCACCGTGCGAGCAGGGCCTGCAGCACACGCGCGGTGGTGGACTTGCCCACGGCGACGCTTCCGGCGATGCCGATCACGAACGGCACCTGGCGATCCGGGGTCTGCTCACCGAGGAAGGTGGCCGTGGCGGCGAACAGTCGCTGCCGCGCGGCCACCTGAAGGTGGATCAGTCGGGCGAGGGGCAGGTACACCTCGGCGACCTCGTCGAGATCGATCTGCTCACCGAGTCCGCGCAGACCGGTGAGTTCCTCCTCGGTCAACACCAGGGGGGCGGAGTTGCGCAGCCTGCGCCACTGACGTCGATCGAATTCGACGTAGGGGCTGGCGTCCCTCACACGAGACACGCGCGCTCGCGTCCGGGTCGTTTCCC
This sequence comes from Rhodococcus sp. AZ1, assembly GCF_054979605.1. Classification (NCBI taxonomy): domain Bacteria; kingdom Bacillati; phylum Actinomycetota; class Actinomycetes; order Mycobacteriales; family Nocardiaceae; genus Rhodococcus; species Rhodococcus sp. AZ1. Next base: position 6,130 of record NZ_JBUEQF010000007.1, on the reverse strand, counting down.
CAAACCTCGGAGAATGCGTCGGCCCCCGGTGTGGCTCCTGCTGTGGCCGGAGTCGACTGGCTTCGGATCCATGCGCCGATTGTGCTCGCGTAGGGGTGCGCGCCGCCAATCGGGACCGGTGAATCCGCCGGTGGTTAGCATGACCCATGACCTCCAGCGCTGCTCTCGTTCGGTCGTACCTGCTGCTCGGGCTGTCGTTCGATCGCCTCGAGCCGGGCTTCGTCGACGCCTACACCGGCGACCCGGAACTGCGTCGGATCACCGAGAACGCTCCGGCGCCCGAGCCCCACGAACTCGCCGTCCGCGCGCGGGCCCTGCGCGCTGATCTGCCGTCGTCGGGCCTCGGCGGTGTGCGAACGGACTTTCTCGACGCGCACCTGCGCGCACTCGAATGCTCGGCTCGCAAGTTCGCGGGGGAGGAGATCGGCTTCGTCGACGAGGTGGCCGCCTATTTCGACGTCACGATCGACATGGCCGATCCCGCCGAGTACGAACGCGCTCACGTGGCCATGGGCGAGGTGCTGCCCGGCCCGGGTTCGCTCGGCGAGCGGGTGACGGCGTTCCGCGACGCGACGGTGATCCCGCCCGAGCGGCTCGAGGAGTGCGTGTCGGCGTTCTCCGGCGCCCTGCGCGAACTCACCCGCGCGCGATACCCGCTGCCCGATTCGGAGCAGGTGGAGTACCAGGTGGTCTCGGACAAGCCGTGGTCGGGCTTCAACTACTACCTCGGTGACTACCGGTCGACGGTGGCGATCAACTCCGATCAGAAGCAGTACATGGCCAACCTGCCGCACCTGATCGCGCACGAGTCGTACCCCGGCCACCACACCGAGCACTGCCGCAAGGAGGTCGCGCTGGTCGAGGCCGGGCAGGACGAGCAGTCGCTGTTCGTGGTCAACACCCCGCAGTGCCTGATGGCGGAGGGTCTGGCCGACCACGCGCTCGGTGCGATCATCGGGCCGGGCTGGGGAGTGTGGGCGCAGGAGATCTACGCCGACCTTGGTCTGCGGTTCGACGGTGTCACCGCCGAGGCGCTGGCGGAGGCGTCGGCCGGCCTGCTGCCCGTTCGTCAGGACGCGGCCCTGCTGCTGCACGATCGCCGAGCGGGAGACGACGCCGCGGTGGAGCACCTGGTGCGCTGGGGTGTGCTGAGCGAGGATCGGGCGCGCGCGATGCTGCGCTTCCTCACCGACCCGCTGTGGCGGGCGTACACCAGCACGTACGTCGAGGGGTACCGGCTGCTCGGGGACTGGCTGGGGCGCGCCGAGGACGGCGATCAGCGGACCGCGCTGTTCGGGCAGCTGCTGGACGAGCCGCTGATCCCGTCCCACCTCCGTGGCCTCTGACGAGAGCTTCTAGACTTGACGGCAGATCCCCGCTCGTGAACCCCCGCTCGCAATGTCTGGAGAGTCCGCGTCATGACTGCAGCACCCGAAGCCCGCATCTCGACGTTCGACGCACCGCTGTCCGAGGTCGATCCCGAGGTGGCCGCGGCGATGGCCGGTGAGCTCGGCCGCCAGCGCGACACCCTCGAGATGATCGCCTCCGAGAACTTCGTCCCGCGCGCGATCCTGCAGGCGCAGGGCAGTGTGCTCACCAACAAGTACGCCGAGGGATACCCCGGCCGCCGGTACTACGGCGGGTGTGAGCACGTCGACGTCGTCGAGGACCTCGCCCGCACCCGCGCGAAGGAGCTCTTCGGCGCCGAGTTCGCCAACGTTCAACCGCACGCCGGGGCCCAGGCCAACGCCGCGGTGCTCATGGCGCTGATCGAGCCGGGCAGCAAGATCATGGGCCTCGACCTCGCGCACGGTGGTCACCTCACCCACGGCATGAAGCTGAACTTCTCCGGCAAGCTCTACTCCGTCGAGTCGTACGGGGTGTCGGAGACCGATCACCGCATCGACATGGACAAGGTGCGCGAGCAGGCCCTCGCGGCGCGCCCGCAGGTGCTCATCGCCGGATGGTCGGCGTACCCGCGGCATCAGGATTTCGCGGCCTTCCGATCCATCGCCGACGAGGTCGGCGCCCTGCTGTGGGTCGACATGGCGCACTTCTCCGGCCTCGTCGCCGCCGGCGTGCACCCCTCGCCGGTGCCGTACGCCGATGTGGTGTCCTCGACCGTGCACAAGACCCTCGGCGGTCCACGCTCGGGTGTGATCCTGGCCAAGAAGGAGTGGGCCAAGAAGCTCAACTCCGCGGTGTTCCCCGGCCAGCAGGGCGGCCCGCTCATGCACGCCGTCGCCGCCAAGGCCGTGGCCTTCAAGATCGCCGGCTCTGCCGAGTTCCGCGAGCGTCAGGAACGCACGCTGCTGGGCGCGTCGCTGCTCGCCGAGCGTCTGGGGGCGAAGGATGTGGCCGAGCGCGGCATCTCCGTGCTCACCGGCGGCACCGACGTGCACCTGGTGCTGGTGGATCTGCGCCACTCCGAGCTCGACGGTCAGCAGGCCGAGGATCTGCTCCACGAGGTGGGCATCACCGTCAACCGCAACGCGGTGCCGTTCGACCCGCGTCCGCCGATGACCACCTCCGGCCTGCGGATCGGCACCGGAGCGCTGGCCACCCGCGGGTTCGGAGAGCGCGAGTTCGCCGAGGTGGCCGACATCATCGGCACCACGCTGGCCACGGGGCGTGCGAGCGACGCCCTGCGTGAGCGCGTGAGCACCCTGTGCCGCGAGGTTCCGCTCTACGACGGGCTCGAGGACTGGGGTCTGCTCGGCTGATCGACGAGTGGTTTACGCGTTGTTCACCGACACGCCCCGTTGGTGGCGCGCTCGTCACGGTGGCCGGCAGTAGCGTCGAAAGTGTCGGCGGCGGGGAAGCCGTCGACGCGGGAGGACCTGATTCGTGACTGATCTTGGTGCGAGAGGGTCGGTACCCGGCCCTGGTGTCCGATAGGACACGTCGGGTCGAACCGGTCCAGCGATCGACGGTGGTGCGGGTGCCGCACACACCTAGGAGCCTCACGTGACCACAGCTCGCTCCGTCCGAACCTATGTCCTGGACACCTCCGTCCTGCTCTCCGACCCCTGGGCCGTCTCGCGTTTCGCCGAGCATGCCGTCGTGCTGCCCCTGGTGGTGATCGGTGAGCTTGAGGGCAAACGCCACCACCACGAGCTGGGCTGGTTCGCCCGCGAGAGTTTGCGGATGCTCGACGACCTGCGCATCGCCCACGGTCGTCTGGATCAGCCGGTTCCGATCGGGTCCGACGGGGGCACGCTGCAGGTCGAGCTCAACCACACCGACCCCTCGGTGCTGCCGGTCGGTTTCCGCACCGACACCAACGACTCCCGGATCCTCGCGTGCGCACTCAATCTCGCGGCCGAGGGCAAGGACGTGGTGCTGGTCAGCAAGGACATCCCCCTGCGGGTCAAGGCCGGTGCGGTGGGCCTGCCCGCCGACGAGTACCACGCGCAGGACGTGGTGCCGTCGGGCTGGACGGGTATGACAGAGGTCGACGCCACCAAGGACGAGATCGATCGGCTGTACTCCGAAGGGGTGCTCGACCTCGCCGATGCGCGAGAGTTGCCCTGCCACACCGGAGTTCGCCTGCTCGGCACCACGTCGAGCGCACTCGGGCGGGTCACCCCGGACAAGCGCATCCAGCTCGTTCGCGGCGAGCGTGAGGCGTTCGGGCTGCACGGCCGATCCGCGGAACAGCGGGTGGCACTCGATCTTCTGCTCGACGAGAGCGTGGGCATCATCTCCCTCGGCGGCAAGGCGGGAACCGGAAAGTCGGCGCTGGCGCTGACCGCCGGTCTCGAGGCGGTGCTCGAACGCCGAACCCACCGCAAGGTGGTGGTCTTCCGCCCCCTCTACGCCGTCGGCGGGCAGGAACTGGGGTACCTGCCGGGCAGTGAGAGCGAGAAGATGGGGCCGTGGGCGCAGGCGGTGTTCGACACCCTCGACGGCCTCGCCAGCCCCGAGGTGATGGAGGAGGTTACGGCGCGCGGAATGCTGGAAGTGTTGCCGCTGACGCACATTCGTGGTCGGTCACTGCACGATTCGTTCGTGATCGTCGACGAGGCGCAGTCGCTCGAACGTAACGTGCTGCTCACCGTGCTCTCGCGGCTCGGCACCGGCTCGCGGGTGGTGCTCACCCACGATGTCGCGCAGCGCGACAACCTGCGGGTGGGTCGCCACGACGGCGTCGCGGCCGTGATCGAGAAGCTCAAGGGGCACCCGCTGTTCGCGCACATCACCCTCACGCGCTCGGAGCGTTCGCCCATCGCAGCGCTGGTGACGGAGATGCTCGAGGAGTTCGGTCCGGCCTGAGGCCGTTCCGGTCCGAGACACCCCGGGTCTGGGGCGCGCACTCGTCCAACCGCGTGCGCGCCCCCGAACCACCGGCATGGAGATCTCCGGCAAGCACTTCCTCGTCGTCGGCGCCAGCGGCGCCCTGGGTTCAGGCGTGGCCCGCACTCTCGCAGCCAAGGGGGCTCGCCTGACGTTGGCGGGGCGGTCGGCGGACGCCCTCGCCGCGGTCGGGGTGGAGGCCGCTGCGGTCCTCACCGGTGACCTCACCATGCCCGACGTGCCGCGCGCGTTCGTCGCGGGCGCGGCCGAGGTGGCGCCGCTCGACGGCGTGGTCATCGCCGCCGGCATCGTGGCGTTCGGGCCCACCGCGGAGGTCGACGACGACACCGTCGACGACATTCTGCTCGTCGACTTCCTCGCCCCGCTCCGGCTCACCCGCACAGCGCTGAACACCCTCGGGGAGGGTGGTGTGCTGCTCAACATCAGCGCCGTGGTGGCGGAGAAGGCGATGCCGAACATGGGCGTCTACTCCGCCAGCAAGGCCGCCGTCACTGCATTGTTCACGAGCGTGCGCACCGAGGCGCGGCGCAAGAAGATCCGCGTGGTGGACGTGCGGCCCCCACACACCGAGACCGGCCTGGCCGGCCGCGCGGTCGCCGGTCAGGCCCCGAAGCTTCCGCAGGGCCTGGACCCGCAGGCCGTGGCGGATCGCATCGTCGCCGCCATCGAGAACGACGAGACGGACGTGCCCAGCGGCGCGTTCGGGTGAGGTGGGCCGCACTTCGTGGTTGTAGCAACTGCTGTCGGTGCAGGAAAGGAAGAGTGAAGGGTTAGCAATGCGCGATGTCGATCACATATTTGCGTGGTCTGAGGGGCTTCTCGAGTCTGACTCGTGTCGACTTCGAGCTGTTCAGCCAAGCGACTTCGACGTACTCACGTCCTGGTGGAATTCTCCCGGAACTCGTGGAATGCAGACCGCATGGCCAATCCCTCAGCCGTCCGAAGGCACCCGCCCAATGTTTGAATCCTGGAGCCGAAACGACTCGGAATCGGGTTTCGGACTCTCGATCGATAATCTGAATGGCGAATTGATTGGGCATCTGACGGTTTGGGGCGTGCGCCCGCCGGTACTCATAGGGCAACTGGCCATCATGATTGGTCCAGAATTCCGAGGTAATGGGTACGGCCCGTCGGCGCTACAGATAGCCCTACGGTTAGCCTTCGACGGAATGAACGCACGGAAAATCGAACTAACTGTCTGGGAGTTCAACGAGTGGGCACTTCGCGTCTACGAACGCCTGGGGTTCAGTGTCGTAGGCTCTCGCCGGGGCGCCGTTTTTCGGGACGGTCAGTTCTATTCAGAGTTGCTCATGGGCTTGATGGCTGACGAGTACCGTGGAACGCCAAGTCGTTGACGCGATGCCTGTGATTTTCAGCAGAGTTCGGGTAGCGCTGGCTGCTGGAAGTTTTTGGGCGGCCATTGCCCAGACCCGGGAGGCGTGAAGGCTCTGGGCTTGGCTCGGCTGGCCAGTGCGAGCTTGTGATGGGCAGCCTTCTATCGGCACATGCGTTGCGTTGCAGGGCGTTTCATCACCATGATGTTATTTCACGTAGACCACTGCGCTGACGAGCGTGCGTACCGAGGCTCGGCGCAAGAAGATCCGCGTGGTGGACGTGCGGCCCCCAACACACCGAGACCGGCCTGGCCGGCCGCGCGATCGCCGGTCAGGCCCCGAAGCTTCCGCAGGGCCTCGACCCGCAGGCCGTGGCGGATCGCATCGTCGCCGCCATCGAGAACGACGAGACGGACGTGCCCAGCAGCGCCTTCGGGTGAGGTGGGCCGCTAGTGCGGCGCGCCTGAAGTAGTTGGGCT